>URLZ01000028.1 GCA_900548895.1 uncultured Akkermansia sp. | reverse complement strand
GGGGGGGGGGGGGGGGGGTTTTGGTGGGGGGGGGGGGGAATGCCTCTCTGTGGTGAGGGGCGATGTTCTGAGGCGGTGAGGCGGCGGGAGGGGCGCTCTGTGTGGTGCTGTTGTGGTGTTTGGTTCGCCGCTGCCTGAGGTGTGCTGCGCCGGCCGGTTGAGCTCGCGAGGTTCTTGTCGGGTAAGCGGGGAGCGCTTTTATCGCGGGGGCCCCTCATCGGGCGATGAGGGGCTCACCGGGGCTCTGGGGACTCGGCTGTGGCTTAGGCGGGGTCTTCGGAGAGTTTGTGCACGCCTTCTTCGTCAGGCTTGGGCTTGACGTAGGGGACGAGGCCCATGGTGATGATGCGTCCGCCGGTGCTGATGAGGTCGACGGGGCCGCCGCTGCGCTTGAAGAATTGCATGGCGGTGCGCTTGCCTTTGTTGTTCATGACGGAGTAGGTGAAGATTTCGGGGGTGGACTGGCAGAGGACGTGCAGGTTCTGGCGCGAGTCGATGCGGATGCGCGGTTCCATGAAGTTGAGGTATCGGCCGAGGTAGCAGGCGCCGATGGCGCGGCGCGAGTTCTGCTGGGTGACTTGCCCGAAGAGGCAGTTTTTGCCGTCGACGCTCATGTGCTTGACGTGCATTTCAAGGGGCTGGCCGCCGCTCTGGATGTTGAAGGTGCGCAGGGCGCCGCCGCTGCTCATGTTGAAGGTGGCGGCGTTGGAGGTGTAGGCGGAGCGCTGGTCGGGCATGGTGACGATGGCGATGGCTTTGTAGATGCCGTCCATGTTGAAGTTGTAGCCGGCGCGGATGTCGAGTTTGTAGCTGCGCTGCTGCCCGGGGTTGAGGGTGACGCGGGGGAATTTCTGGATGGCGATGGGGGAGAGGGGGTAGGGTGAGGCGGAGCTGTTGACTTTGAAGCGCAGCCAGGGGTTGCCGGGGTTGTTTCGGAAGTCGAGGACGCGGTCGGTGTGGTTGGCGATGGTGAATTTGAGCAGGACGGGCTCTCCGATGAGGTATTGTTTGCGGTCGGGCTCGAGGCGCACTTCGACTTGGGCGCTGAGCGGGGCGGTGAGCAGAAGGCTGGCGAGCAGCAGCAGGAGGCCGGTGAGGATGTGTTTCATGGTGGTGGGTGGTGGGGGTGTTAGGAGGGGGGATCAGAGTTTGTTGTTGATGAGGCGGAAGCTTCGGTTGACGCTGCGGGCTGAGGGGTCGGGCTCGGCTTGGGGCAGGGGGGCGCTGCTTCCGGGCGGGCTGGTGCTCGCGTCTGAGATGACGATGCGGCAGTTGCCGAGGAGGGGGTCGTTGCTGCGGGCGGAGGCGGTCCACTCTTCGGGGTGCGGTTTGCCGCTTTCGCGCAGGGCGGCTTGCAGGAGCTCGGCGGAGGGGAGTTTGCAGCCGGTGTAGCGTGCGTAGGCGAGGGCATCCCAGTAGGAGACGTTGACGATGGGGGATTTCATGCTCATTTCCCGCCCTTCCCAGATGAGTTTATGGGTGGCGGCGTGCAGGATGTCTTTCCATCGGTCGGGGGTGTGGTCGGTCGCGCTTTCGGGCATGCCGCGGTTGAGTTCGCGCTTGCGTTCTTTGCTCATGGAGTTGTAGTCGCTCAGGAAGCGCGAGTAGTCGCCGATGCTCACGGGGCGCACCATGAGTTTGTTGCCGCCTTCGCAGAGGATGTAGTTCTCTTTGACGGGGGAAAGTTGCCGGGTGCTGTGCAGGGGGATGAAGCGGCCGAGCTGGCTCATGGCGATGACGACGATGAGGCAGATGGCGCCGGTGATGAGGCTGCGGGTGCTGCGGCGCCGGCGCTGGGTTTCGCGCCGCATGGCGCTGTTGACGTCGTGCACGCGCATGGAGCTGGGCAGGGGGGTGGCGCCGGCGGGGTTGAGCTGCTGGCGGATGAGCTGGGCGGTGGAGCCGATGCTGTCCCAGTCCAGCGGGTTGCCTTCATAGCCCTCTTTCATCCATTGCAGAAGGGTGGAGGCGCGTGTCTGCCCGGGTACGTTGGTCGGCAGAAGGGGGGTGAGCAGTTCGCCGAGTTGCCGCATGGCTTCGAGTCCGGCTTCGCTGTTGTAGGTGCCGCCGTCTGAGACGGGGGAGAGGAAGTTGACGATGCCTTTGCGAGACAAGAAGATCATGTCGCTCTCCAGTGGTCGGGTGGGCAGGTCGGCGCGCTCGGCGGCGCTGTAGAGTTCGGCAGCGGCCAGCACGATGCGGCAGAGTTCGTCGACGCTGAGGGGCTCGCCGCTGTCGCGCACGGAGAGGGGCGGGCCGGGGGGGAGGTCTTGCGTGATGTACCAGAAGCCGTCGGCGCAGCCGGAGTCGAGTACTTTGACGACGTGGGGCAGTTTGGCTTCGACGCGGGCGCGAGCGCTGTCGACGAAGTGTGTGACGGCGTCTTCTTCGGCGTTGGGTCTGAGGATTTCGACGATGACTTGGCGCTGCACGTGCTCTTGACCGGCGAGGTAGCGGTCGCTTTGCTCATGCGAGCCGATGAGGCGCTGCAGGGTGTAGACGCCCATGCGCGCGGGGAGTTCCGGGAAGATGGGGATCATGACGGGTTTTCAGGTAGTTCGGTCGGGATGTTTTCGACGGCTCCGGGGAGGTTTCCCTGCTCGTCGAGGAAGTCGCTGACGGGCAGGGCTTCTTCGTAGTTGAGGCCGTCGTCGGGCAGCAGGCCGCCGGGCAGGATGTTGCGGCGGTTGTTGAGCATTTGTTCGTGCAGAATGAGGGCGGAGGGCATGCTGATGCAGTCCAGGGGCTCGCCTTTGTAGAGGAGTTTGGCGGTGAAGCCGTAGTAGCGCACGTCGCCGTAGATGTCGCGCTGCTCGGTGCTCAGCGGGGGGATGCTGTAGGTGACGATGAGGTTTTCCTCTCCGTCGGCGAAGGTTTGGATGTCGTGCTCCCAGGCGGGCTGGGGGTCGGCCAGGCGGTTGAAGTCGATCTTGCGCCCGTTGATGAGGTCAAACATCTGGATTTCGATTTTGATGTCTTCTGGCAGGACTTCTTCACCCGCCGCCAGCAGCACGGGTAGCAGCAGGTGCACGCTTTCGCCGGTGGCGGGGTCGTAGGTGTGCTGGGTGCGGCAGGGGCCGAAGGAGAGTTTGCCTCGCATGTCGGAGGGGCGTGCCATGCCGTAGGTGAGGCGCCGCGAGGCGCGCTCGAAGTAGCGGCCGGCGCGCTCGCGCATGCGGAAGACGCGGGTGTAGTATTCGCGCGCTTTGTCGGGGTTGAGGAGCTTGTCGTAGGCCATGCCGTAGTAATAGAGCAGGGCCGGGTGGTTCGGGTTGATTTCGTAGGCGGCCTGAAGGTCGAGGATGCAGCGGCGCATGTCGCCGCCGATCATGGCCGCGACGCCGGAGCGGATGAGTTCGTCGATCTCGTCGCCGCTTTCGCCGTTTTCCGCAGATTCGTCGCGGTGGGAGGGGGCGGTGGCCTGTGCGTCCTGCTGCTCGAGGCGCGCGGAGATGAGGTCCATGCCGGCGTCTTCGGCGAGGATGGTTTCGACGCTGCGCGCGGGCAGGGGAGGCGGGGCTCCGGCGTCGTCGCTGCCGCCGGAGTCGGCTGTGCCGGTATTGTCTCCGCTGTCGGCGCTGTTGTCAGCGCCGCTCTCATCAGGGGAGTCGGAGGCGCCGGCGCCGCGGCTGAGCACGGGGTGCCCGTCCGATGAGGCGCTGATGCTGCTGACGCGCTGGCCGGAGAGTGCTCGCGCCAGCTCCTGGGCCTCGACGGCTGCGACGTTGAGTTTTGCCACGTCGAGTGCGGTGCGGGCCGCCTGCTCCATGCGCCCGCAGACTCCCACGCCTAGGGACACGAGCCCCAGTGCGATGAGGGCGATGCAGAGGGTGAGGGCAAAGCGCGTGGAGATGAGGCCGCGCCCCAAGGTGCACGCGGCTTCGCCAGCGCGCGAGCCGAGCCTGCGCAGCAGATGCCGCGAGGGCGCTCGGCGTGCCGGTTCCGGGCGCCGCTTCGGTGCCCCTCCCTGTCCGCGTGTCTTTCGGCGGCGGCACAGGCGCCGCAGGAGGCTTCGTGTCGCCTCAGCGGCTCTGGTCGGCCTTTTCTCCATATTCGATGATGTCGCCCTTGTAGCGCGCGAGGATCGCCTGCATGAGTGCTTCGGCGGGCTCTCCCTGTTTCGGGTCGAAGCCGCCGTAGGTCATGCCGTCGAATTTGATGCTGCGACCCTTGACTGTCAGGCGCGCGAAGCCCTTGAAGCCCTTGCCCCACTGGCGCAGGTCGATGCAGCTGATATCGGCGATGTTCACGCTCTGCCCGCCGATGAGCAGGGTGTCGCCGTGCAGCTCGGCGCGGCGGCGCGACAGGCGCAGCATGCAGAGCGCGAGAATCAGAGCCAGCGCGAGGCAGCCGACGCCGGCGTAGTACTGCTCGCGGATCGAACCGGTGGTGTAGGGGTGCTCGGCGGGCTTGAGCGGAAGGCCGCGGCGCGCGGTGTAGGCGGCCCAGCAGGCGCTCCAGTCGCGGCTCATGGCGTCGAGGTCATGCGTCTCTTCCGGACAGGAGGTAAGCTCGATGTCACTCGGCAGGGGGATGATGTCTCCGCTCGAGGTCTTGGCGACGGGGCGCCCGTCTTCCTGTTCGACGGGGAAGAGGGGGGAGGTGCTGCGTCGCTCGCGCCAGAGAGCGGCATCGCTCGTCTCGGGCAGCTCCAGAGGCTTTTCCGCGGCGAGGCGGCCGAGCTCGGCAAAGGCTCGCTGGCTCAGGTACACTTCGTTGGCCCGGGGGTAGCCGATGCCGGCGTCGTAGAAAAAGTAGAGGCCGAAGCCCGCCAGCGCCAGCAGCATGATGCCGAGGCGCACGAAGGTGTCGCGCGTGGGCTTGCAGACGATGTCGGCGCTTGCGTTGTTGCCCGTGTCGCCTCTGCTGTTCGTGCCTGTACTGCTGCCTGCGTTCGCTTTGTTGTCGGTGTCGGCCTTGTTGTCGGTGGCTGCCATGGTGTGTGCGGCAGCCGGGCTGTCGGTGGCTGCCATGTGCGGATACCTTAGCACAGAAACGCCCCCAGTTACAGCATAAAATGAGGCATGCCGATACCCCTCGGGAATGTTTGACAGAAATAAGTCTTGCCTTGCGGCCTGAATGTGTTACCTTCTTGCCGAATGAGCGTTGTCCCGTACATGATTCTGGCCTTTCTGCTGCTGCTCGGCTGCCCGATTCAGGCGCAGAGTGATGTGCCCGTGCTGCCGCCGGAGCCGGATCTCATCGGCGACGCGCCCGCTCTGCCGAGTCGGCCGCGCGCGGGGGGCTCGTCCGCCGCTTCGCCGTCTGCGCGCATGACGCGCCAGTGCTCGCCCGATCAGGGCATGCTCGTGCCCCACGACCAGACGCGCGTGGCGGTGCTGGGCTATCACAACTTCAGCAAGACGGCTCCGGTGACGGAGATGCTGATGCGCACGGAGGAGTTCCGCAGCCAGATGCAGTATATCGTTGACCACGGGCTGACGGTGATCAGCATGCAGGAGTTTCTCGAGTGGCGCTTCGGTCGCCGCGAGCTGCCGGCGCACTGCGTGCTCATCACACTGGACGACGGCTGGCGCAGCGTCTACACGGACGCCTACCCCATTTTGCGCGAATTCGGCTTCCCCTTCACGCTCTTTCTCTACCCGGACTTTCTCTCGGGGCGCGGCGAGAGTATGAGCCCGGAGATGATTCGTGAGATGATGCAGAACGGGGCCACCATCGGCAGCCACTCGCTCACGCACCCCTACCCCTCGGACTGGAAGGCTGCCGCTGCTGCGGGGGATGAGCAAAATGTCGCCTACATCGACCGGCAGATCGGTAGCTCTCGCGAGAAGCTCAGCAAGCTCTTCGGGCCGATTACCACTTACTGTTATCCCGGCGGCTACCACACGCCCGTGATGCTGGAGCGCATGCCCGGCTACGGTTACACGGCGGCTTTCACCGTGGTGCCGGGCAAGGTGACGGACGATGAGCCGGCTTGGCAGATTCACCGCTACATGATTTTCGGGACGGATCCCGGTACCTTCCGCAGCGCGATGGACTTCCGCACGGCGCAGCTCGGCAAGATGGTCTCGACGGGGGCCGAGCCCGGCACGCTGCCGCCCTCGACGCCGCTGCCTCCCTTCCCCGTGACGCCGCGGCCCAAGTCGGTCGTCGGCTGCGATGTGCCCGCGATCACAGCGCAGCTCAGTGGCGTGGCGGGCATTGATTTTTCCTCCGTTCGCATGAGTGTGAGCGGTTTTGGCAGGGTTCCCGCCAAGGTGGACCACGAGCGGCGCACCGTTGAATGGACGCCCCCCTGCCGCATCTACATGCCCAGCATTTCCGTGCACGTCACCTGGAACACCTCAGACGGTACCAGTCACAAGGCTGAGTGGTACTTCCAAGTGGATCAGAACGCCACGGCTCAATAATGACAACACAGAACATGGAACAAGACGAACTCAACACGCCCGCTGATGCCGAGGCCAAACCGGCCGCCGTCAAAGCCCGCCGCACCGCCACCCGAGCCGCCCGCGCCACCAAGGCCGCTGCGGCAGATGACGCCGTTGCCGCTGCCGGCGATCAGCCCGCCAAGCCCGCCCGCGGCACGCGCGCCAAATCGACCCGCGCCGCCAAGGCTCCTGCCGCCGAGGGTGCCGATGATGCCGCCGCCAAGAAGCCGGCGCGCCGCACCCGCACGACGGCCGCCAAGACTGCTGCTCCCGAAGAGAAGAGCGCTGCTGTCGCCCCCGCGGCCAAGTCGGACGCTGCTCCGGCTGCCCCCGCGCCGGAGGTGGCCCCCGCCGCCCCGATTGCTCCCGCCGCCTCCCAGGCGGCTCAGGCTCCGGTGGCCCCCGTGTCCGCCCCTGCTGAGGTTCCCTCTGCCCGGTCGCAGGCGGAGCAGGCTCCTGTGCAGACGGCGCCGCGCGAACGCTTTGCTGCAGCTCCGGCTCCCGAGGCTCGCGATGCTGCGCCGCGCCCTGCACAGGCGAAGCCGCACCCTCAGCATCAGCAGAATCAGCAGCAGAACGGCAATCGCCCGGGCAACAATCAGAACCGTCCGCAGGATCGCCAGCAGAACCGCGACAACGCCGAAGGCCGCGACATGGAGCCCGCCCCGGGCTACGCCCTGCCGGAGACCGTCGGCGGCAATGAGGGAGGCGGCAACAGCCGCCGCAAGCGCCGCCGTCGCAATCGCGGAGAGAACAACGGTCAGCAAAATCAGCAGCCTGTTTTCAACGGCAGCATCGACCTCGAGGAGCTCAAGCTGCGCGCCTGGAAGATCTACCTCGGTGAGGTCACCGAGGAGGGGCTGGCTCTCATGGATGACCGCACGGCTGCCGAGGCCTCGCGCCGCGCCTTCCGCGTCGCTGAGCTCTTCCTGACCGAGGCTCAGCGCCATGCGGCTGCCCGTCAGGCTCAGCGCTCCTTCGGCTCTCAGGCCCCCGCTCGCGAGGAAGACGAAGGCGACGAGGAGCTTTGACGCTCTCCCGCTCTCGGAATGAGCGCTGAGACCTCTGCCCGCCAGCGGCCTCAGCGCCGAAAAAAACACCCGCAGCGCCCGATCAGCGGGGCTGCGGGTGTTTTCGTTGATGGGGCTCTGTGCGGCGCCGGTTTTGCATCGGGCGCAGGCGTCCCGGTTGCCGGAGGGCTGCTCGGAAGGGGGTGCCACGGGGGGCACAGGGGAACGGGAACCCCGAGCGCCGTCGGACCATGCCGTGCTCGCTCCTGAGGGCGGACGCATAGGGGCACACGAGCTCCACACGCGCACCCTTGACTGTCTGCCGGGCCGGCTGCGGAACGAAGTTCCCTCAGCGCAGGTTGTGGAGGATGCGGTCGGCGATATCGCGCACCGTGAACTCGAGAATGTTCGAGAGGTGGCTGCCGGGCGTGTAGTCGGCCGGGGCGAAAAAGTCCACGCGGTGCTGGTCCGACTTCAGGTCGTAACACTTGCGGAAGCTCTGGCGCGTCACGTCATCCTTGTCGTACACCGCCACCGAGGTGCCGCCCTGCTGGCGCATCACCGTGAAGCAGGGAACATCCGTCGGGCCGTCGCCGATGTAGATCATGTGAGCGAAGGGAACCGGTCGCAGATCCGCATCCATGTGGTCATTGACATCCTCGTTGTAGTTGAGCATCCCCTTGTTGATGCGGAAGAGGAACTGCGTCTTCATCGTGTGTGAGATCACGCGCTTCGGAAAGTCAATGTGCCCGTCGCGCTCGCTGAACTCGCAGGCGAAGATCTTGCGCATGTAGGGGCGAATGGCCGAGCCGTCGAGAATGCTCTTGATGCCGCTGGAGATGACGTAATACTCCACGCGGATGCCGGCGTAGCGGTGCTCCTCGCTCAGCGCGCGCATCGGAAACTTCGAGAAAAACTCCGGAATCCCCGGGAAATACGTCAGCTTGCTGCCCAAGGCGCTCAGCTGATCATTGCTCACCCCATCGAGGCAGAGCTCGTCGAGCAGCTCCTTGAGGTAGCTCAGCTCACCGTCCCATCCCTCATCGCGGCTGCGGTCATTGCACTTGCGCCAGAACGCCTCGGCGTTGATGCCGAACTCGGGGAAAATCGTCTCCTCCTGCATGTTGTGCGGGCTGAGCGTGTGGTCAAAGTCGAAGATGAGCGCAATCGTGTTCTGCGGAACGGCCATGGCTTCGTTATACCACGCTTTCGCCGGCTGACAAGCAAAAAGCGCTTGCGGTGCAGCGCGGAAAGCGCTTGCGGCTCGCGCGAAAGTGTTTGACAAAGCCCGGCCGCTGGTATTGAATATGGCCATGACACGCCTCCTCGCGCTTGCAGCCGCCTGTGCCCTGCTGGCCTCCTGCCAGACGGTCACAGAGCCGTGCCTGATCAGCGTCGCAGACCTCCCCCTCAAGAGCGAACGCCTGCCCTCCATGGGCATTCAGCATGCGCCCGCGCGCGCCCATGTTCGCTACCTGCTCTACGACGCCAATTCCTCGGGCGAGAGAAAGGCGCGGCTCGGGGACTACTTCTTCGTCCACTGGTACGACGCCAAGCCCGATGAGCCCGTGCGCATCGTCATGCATTACACTCAGGCCTTGACACGTTCCCAGCGCCTGAAGCGTCAGGTCGATTACACGGAGCCGCGCGGCGAGAGCGATGAGCGCGTCACCACCTTTTTCTTCAACGGCGACGAGCGCAAGCGGAGGGGAGATATCCTCAGCTGGAAGGTCGAGCTCTACTGCGGCGACAAGCTGCTCGACGTTCAGCGCTCCTACCTCTGGCGCGAGCCGAACTTTGCTCCGCCGGTTGCCCCGGAGACTGAGGTCACGCATGCCGTTCCCGCCGCAGTCGCCACCCCCGCTGCGGGAACTCATGCGGCTTCGGCGACAGCTCCCGCGCCTGTGCCCTCGGAGTGAGGCTCCTGAATCGGTCAATCGGCCCCGCTTGCCTCGGGGGATGAGCGCCCCCGCCGCGCTTGCCGAGGCCGCTCCGAAGCCCGAGCGCTGCTGCACTTTTTGTGATAACAGCTTGCGTGGGGCTCCCTTCTGTGCTAGCCTGAGACAGTATCATCCCACCCCTCTCATTCACCCCGCCCGCGCGCTCATGACTCACGAAACGGCTTTCCTCGGTGCCAGCACTATTCTGGGCAAGTATTGGACGAAGCGTCGACACTTCGATTACCTGATCGACAAGGAGAACTTCTCGTCGACCTTCGGCCACAACTTCCGCATGATGGTGTATCTCGACAGCGCCGTGGCCAACGGCCCCAACGCCGTGCGCGCCGATGTGAAGGCTGATACCGCGGCGACGAATTACCTCATCCGCCACCTCGGCGACATCAAGCCCGAGCTGACGGTCTTCGTGACGACCTGCGACATGCTCGAGCCCGATGCGGATGAAAACACGCCGGTGCTGGAGTCGAGCGACGACCCCTACGTGCAGAACCGCATCAACCTCTACCGCGAGCTCAACTACCAGTACGGCCGCGTGCTCAACGTTCACATCCCGGAGCTGGGGGTGCCGATGAACTGCTTCAGCCCGCTGCTCGCGGCCCTGTCCAACCCGCCCGCGGGGCGCAAGCCGCTGCCCTTCGCCCCCGAGGAGCTCCACCAGATTTATTTCCCGCAGCGCATCCTCGGCGACGTGGAGCGCTGCCTCCCGCTGGGCATTCCTGCCATCATCCCGGCCATGCCCCCGCTGTCCACCCGCGAGATTGTCGAGGCCCTCAACCCCGATCTGCTCAAGCGCCTGCGCGAGCCCTTGCCGGACGATCCCCGCGGCTCCTGCCGCAGCTCGATTCACTCTTTCCAGTGGCTGGATCCCAAGGACGGCTATCTGGTGACGAAGGAGGATCAGATTGTGCTGCTGAAGTTCTTTGCCGGGATCGACAGCTTCTGAACACTCCCCCGCCATGGCTCAGCAGGATGCAGATCCGAGGCGCGGCGACGGAAGCGAAGGGCTTGTGAACGCCTCCGCCTGCGAGGAGCAGCCTGTCGGCACGTCGTCGGTCGCTCGGCCGCGTCGCGAGGCTCTGCGGAGCTTGGGCGGCGAGTCGCTGCGCTTCTTTGTCGTGGGGCTGGGGGCGACGGCGCTGCACTGGGGCATCTACGTCGGCCTCAATGCCCTGTTCGGCCTGCGGGCTCCGGAGGATGCGGCGGCGCTCAGCGTGACCTACACCGTCGGTTACGCGCTGAGCTTCATTGCGAACTACCTCGTTTCGCTCAAGTGGACCTTCCGCACGCAGGGCAGTGTCTCCAAGGGGGTGGGCTTCGCCTTCAGCCACGCCGTGAATTACGGCATGCATCTGCTGCTGCTCAATCTCTTTCTCTACCTCGGGCTGGGGGAGTGGATGGCCGCCTGCCTCACGGAGACTCTGCCGGCGCTGGTGCATCTCTGCCCGATTCTCGGCAAGGCCGATGCCCTGCTGCCGCTGCCGGTGTACATGGTCGCCTTTCCGCTGAACTTTCTCATGGTGCGCTATTTCCTGAAGCGCGGCGACGCGAAAAGCGATACAGAAAAGGCTTGACTATTGAGTGGGTCTCTGATACCCTCCGCGCGTTATGGCAAAAGTTCCCGTTATTCAGCTTCGCAAAGGTCACGCCGTAAACTACAACGGCGATATCTGCGTGGTGCGTGAGAGCCAGCTCAAGACTCCCCCCCGCATGGCCTCCTACGTTCAGATGACGATCCGCAGCATCGCCACCAAAAAGGACTACAATCTTCGCCTTACCTCCAACGACTTCCTCGAGGGCGTCATGCTGAGCCGCGAGGAGATGGAGTTCTCGTACGTGGACGGCATGGGCTACCACTTCCTCAACACCGAGACCTACGAGGATGTCTGCGTGCCTGAGGACGTCGTCGAGCCCGTGAAGGATTACCTCATGGAGGGCAACACCTACATTCTGCTCTTCACCGATGAGACGGTGTGCTCCATCGAGCTTCCCGCCGCCATCACGATGGAGGTCGCCGAGGCCCCTGAGGGCGTGAAGGGCAACTCCGCTAACAACGTGTACAAGAGCGCGACGATGACCACCGGTCTCGTGGTGCAGGTGCCGCTGTTCATCAACGCCGGTCAGCGCATCTCCGTCAAGACGGAGGACGGCACCTATCTGGGCCGTGTCAACGGCTGAGTGACGGGTCTCTGACGATTCCCTGATTTTTGCGATACCCCGCAGCCTCTTTCCGGGCTGCGGGGTGTTTTTCTACCCATCTCATGCGAAGGGCGGCACAGCTCTCTTTGGCTTTGACCGCGGCGGGGACTTGTGGTACAAGAGGGGGCGAGATGACGAGGGCTTTTCTGATCGGCTGGGTCTTTCTGCTGCTGGCGTGCCGCGTGCTGGCCGAGCAGCTGACGCTGGTGGGCATCAACGACACGCACGCGCGGCTGGATCGCATGCCGCGCCTGGCGGCTCTCGTCGGGCAGCTCAGGCAGGAGGATCCCGACCTGATCCTCCTCTCGGCCGGCGATCACAACACCGGCAACCCTGTCAGCGACATGGATCCGATCTACAGCGGGAGGCCCATGATCGAGCTGTTCAACCTGATGGGCGTCGACGTGTCCTGCGTCGGCAATCACGAGTTTGATCGGGGCATGGCAGCGCTGGCGCGGCAGATGCGCGAGTCCCGCTTCCCCTACGTCTGCGCCAATATGCAGGCCCCGCCGAGCACCGGCATGCGCCTGGTCCCGTGGGTGATTCTCGAGCGCAAGGGCCTGCGCATCGGGGTGCTGGGCCTCGTCACGGTGGAGGAGGGCGGCTACCCGACGAAGGACGGGGCGCGCAAGCTCGCGGGGCTGCATTTCACGCCGCCCGAGCAGGAGCTGCAGCGCTGGCGCAGCCTGCGCAAACAATGTGATGTGCTCGTGCTGCTCACCCACGTCGGCTATGACGAAGACCGGCGCCTCGCCCGCCTCTTCCCGGAGGCCGATGTCATCATCGGCGGGCACAGCGGCACGCTCGTGCGCGACGGGAAGTGGGTGGACGGGGTGCTCGTCACGCAGGCCGGCGATCGCGCTGAGGCGGTGACGAAGGTGGTGCTGGATGTGGAAGGCGGCCGCGTGCGCTCGGCGCGCGCGCAGACGCTGATGGTCGATGATGTGCAGCCCGATGCCGGCGTGCAGGCGCGCGTCGAAGCTTACGCGTCCGCTCCCGCGCTCCGCGAGGTGCTCGGAATCTGCATGGAGGAGTTGAACTGGCTGGAGTTGGGCTGCGTGCATGCCGAGGCCCTTCGCTCGGGTATCGGCGCCGAGGTCGCGATGATGAATTTGGGCGGTATCCGCCTGCGGAGCCTGCCGCGCGGTTCCGTGACGCTGGGCGACATCTACCGCATGGATCCCTTCGCCAACACGGCGGTGCGGCTTCGCGTGCGCGGTGCGGAGCTGCCCTCTCTGGTGGAGGGTCTGATGCGCGCGGATAGCGGGCGCCCTCCCTGCGTTGCGGGCATGAGCTATGAGCTGGTTCGCGATGCAAGCGGGCAATACCGCGTGAGCAACCTGAAAATGGCGGACGGCTCGCTGCCCGAGCCCGATCGCGAGTACCTGATGGCGACGCACAGCTACGTGCGCGATGTCCTGCTGCAGGGGCGCGAGAGCGAGGATACCGGGCGGGCGCCTCAGGAGCTGCTGCGCGACTGGTTGCGCGACCGAGGCCGCATGGATGCGTCCTATGGCCGGGCGGTGCGCCTCCCCGAGGAGGCTGAACGCGCCCTCCGCCAGCCCAAGGCGGCCTGAGGCGAGAGGATTCCCCGCCAGATTGCGGGTAGGGCTCAAGGCCTGAGAGACAGACCTCGGGGCGTTACTCAGCGGCTGCGGCGCGACTCGCGGATTTTGCGCAGGGCGAGTCGTCGGCTGGCTTCGGGCAGACCGCCGGGCTGGAGCAAGGGGCGGGCGAGCTCGGGGTAGCGCAGGTGCAGCTCGCAGCCGCACCACGCGACGCCCATGCGGGCATAAAATCCTTCGGCCGGCTGGCGGAGCAGGGCTTCGGCGATGCGCGGGGTCCAATCGGGATCCTGCATGAAATGATCCAGCAGCATGACGACGCCGTAGCGCGCCGGGAACTCTTCGCGGCTGCCGAGGTAGGGCTGCAGGTGCTGCCAGACGCGTTCGCGGTGCTGCCGGGCGAAGCGATAGCCGGCGCAGCAGGAGTCGCAGAGGCTCCAGTTGCTGATGGAGGGCACAAAATCTTCGATGAGACGCAAGCGCTCGTCGCAGCTCGCCTGCCTGAGGTAGCCCGGCAGCATGCCGCGGAGCATGGTTTGCTCCATCCAGAGCTCTCCCTCCTCCCGGAGAATCTGCGGGGCGCGTTCGTCGCGCGCCAGTTGTTGCGCGAGGCGCCGCAGCAGAGGCAGGCGCACGCCGAGCAGAGGCTTGGCGCTGTTCGGCGGCAGCAGGCGTGCGGCAAAGTCGCGGTAGGCGGGCTCGGCGAGTCGGAGGAGCAGGGTGCAGAGTTCGTCGCGGCTCTGGGGTGGAGACTCGGGGAGGGTGCCGCCGCGGGTGCCGTTGGGTGCGCTGGAACGAGCCGGGCGAGTCTGCGGCGGCGGTGACACGCGATGGTTCGGGGAGGGAGTCACGGGCAGGGTGGGTAGATGCAGGAGAAAGGCGCGGCTGAGCGTGAGAGTGCGCGAAGGGGTGAAGGATGGTGGGGAAAGGGGGATAAAAGGAGGGGGCCCCCCCGAAAGGGGTCCCGGGGGGGGGGCAGACCGCGCCGAGCCTCAACCGGCGGATTCGGTTTGCAGCAGCCAGCGCTTGAGCTGCGTGCCGCCCTGGTAGCGACCGGGGGCGGCGAGGCTGCCGCCGGCGGGGATGACGCGGTGGCAGGGCAGCAGGAGGGGCAGGGGATTCGTGGAGCAGATGCGGGCCACGCAGCGCGGCGGGCCGAGTTCGCTGTAGCGGCGCGTTTCTCCGCGCGGAATGGCGGCGATGAGCTCGCGGATCTGTTGCTGAAGGGCGGTGCCGGGCAGCGGCGCAAGCGGGAGGTCAAAGTGCGTCAGGCGGCCGTCCAACCATGCCTGAAGCTGGGCAAAGGCCTCGTCAGCGAGGGGGGCATCATCGGCAGGGCTCGCAAACGCCTGAACGCTCGGTTCGGCGGCTGCGGTGAGCGACTCCGTCGCAGCAGCGAGGCGTGAAGCGCTGGAGGTGCCGGCCGTCCCTGTGCTCTCGCTGTCGGCATCGGGCGCGTCATCGGAGACATCGCCGATGAATGTTGAGGAGCCAGTAGCCGCCTGCGTGCCGCGCGAGGCGTCCGAGGCCGGCGTGGGGAGCAGGAGTCGGCACAGGAGCCCGCGCTCGATGAGCAGACCGATCCTCAGGGGGTGGATTCCCAGGTGAAGGCAGCGGTAGCGCAGAAGGGCACCGCCGGGGAGCATCATCGGCGGGGAGGGGAGCACGGCAAGAGTCAACGGGGAGGAGAGGCGAAGGGAGATCGGGGAGGAGAGCGGAAAGCACAGGCGAGAGCGCGGAGTCGCTCTCGCGTGTCGGACGGCGGGGGGGTGCGCTTGCCGCGCGGACGAAGGGCGGATAAAGCCGAATGGAGACGGACCGCCGGGCTGGGCGGAGGCCGGCGAGCGGACGGACGAAGGGCGGACGGAGGCTCAGGTGAGGCTCAGCGAGGCTGGCCCTCGCTGCCCTTGCCCTCGCTGTCGCGGCGAGAGGTCTCTTCGCGCTTCGGAGCCTCGTCGGCGCTCTTGGTGCTCCGGGTGCCCTTGTCGCTCGGCGTCGCCTCGGAGGATGCAGCTGCCGCAGCCTCCGCCTCCTCTCGGGCGAACTTGCGGCGTACGCGGTAGTTGAGGTAGAGGGGGAAGCCGAAGAGCAGCACCAGCATCAGCGGGATGAAGCCGTAATAAAAAATGTTCAGCGCCGTCCGGCAACCGCTGTCCCCTTGGTCGGCTCCGAGTTTCCACCACTGGTAGCAGAGGGTGGGATCCCACTCCAGCCCCGAGAAGGGACTGAGATGCAGCAGCCCGCGCCTCAGCATGGCGCCGGGATGGCCGTTGTCGCTGGCGAGGACGACCCAGTGGTTGGCCAGCTCGCTCTCCCCCAGACCTTTGTAATAATCCGCCAGCAGGGCCGCGGCATCGGGATCGCGGTAGCGGTTGGCTGCCGTGAGCAGGTGGCGCAGGGCGGCTTCGCTGTCCGGCGCGATGCCCTCGGCGCCCTGCAACAGAAGGCGCCCGGCTTCGGTCATGGCCCGGCTGTTGCCGAAGCTGGCGGACTGTTCGAAGTAGGGCAGGGCCTCAGCGGCCTTCCCCTCCTGCAGCAGGAGCGTGCCCTTGGTGATGATGGCCTCGGGCTGGTTCGCCGCCACGGCGAGATCGAGATAGCGCCGCCCTTCGGCGTTGTTCGTGTCAGCCAGGGCTTGGGGGTCGCGCTCGCCGTCGAGGTTGAGGTAATAGCGTGCCAGCAGAGTCGCCATGGCGGCGTCCTGTCCCTTCTCGACGAGCTTGGCGGCGTAGCCCATGGCGCGCGCCTTGTCGGGGGCGACGCCGATGCCCTGAATGTAGGTCTTGAAGAGTTGCGTGAGGGCCCAGTCACTGCCAAGATCTGCCGCTTTCTCCAGCTTGTCGAGCCCTGAGACGGCATTCTGCTCCGTGCCCTGCCCCGCCTGCTCCATGTAGCCGAGCCAGTAGAGGGACACGGCGTCCTTGGGGTCGGCTTCAAAGCGAGAGCGGTAGATGCGGTAGGCGTGGGCGTAGGCTTCCGAGGCCTTCTGCGCGTCCCCGAGCGTGGTGTACTGGGCGCCGAGCAGGTAGGCGGCGGAGGCTTCACCGGCGTCGGCCGCGCGGCTGAGCCAGTGGGCGGCCTGCTCGGCGTTCTGCTCGACAAATTCGTCGCCGCGCCAGTAGAGGGCCGCCAGCAGCGTCATGGAGCGCGTATCGCCGCCCTCGGCCTTAGCCGTCAGCATCTCGATGTAGCGTGTCGCCCAAGAGTCCGCCTGAGGCAGGAGCCCGTTGAGCGCGTAGCGGCGCGCCAGCTGGCGGGCGGCCTCGGCGTCGCCTTGGGCTGCCTGATCCTTGAGGGAGGCCAAGCTCCCCTCGAGCTCCAGATTGTCGGAGTCGAAGACCAGCCGGGCTTGGGGCTCGGTTCCCTGAGAGGGCGCCGAGGCCTCGGCTTCCTCTGCCGGCGTCTCGGCCGCCTGCGTCTTGTCCGGCGTTTCGGACTGCTCCCCGGCCTGTGTCTCAGCCAGCGCCGCGGGGTTGGCCGATGCCGGCGCGGACGCGGATGCGAGGGACGCCTGTTCTGCCGCTGTTTCAGCGGCAGAGAGGGGGAGGAGGGCCAGAAGCCCGGGCAGGAGCCAACGTGCAGAAAGGGGCAGCTTCATACGCGTGTCTGGGGAAAGGGGAAGCGGCTGCGGCGGCGCTTACTCGCCCCGGTCGTAGGGGCGGCGGTTCGGGCTGCGGCGGAAAGGTTTGCGGTCACTGAAGCTTCGACGCGGCGCAGAGGCTCCGCGTTCGGAAAACTGACGCATTTTGTCGCCGAAAGAGCGCTTTTCACCGAAGCTACGGCGCTCGCCGTAGGGGCGCTTGTCGCCGAAGCCCCGCTTGTCGAAGCCGCGCTTCTCTCCGAAGGAGCGACGCTCGCCGAAGCTGCGCTTTTCCCCGAAGGGGCGCTTGCCGCCGAACTCTCCCCTGTCACCGAAGCTGCGGCGCTCATTGAAGCCGCGCTTTTCGCCGAAGGGTCTCTCGCCGAAACTGCGGCGTTCTCCGAAGGGCCGCTTTTCCCCGAATCCTCGCTTGTCCCCGAAGCCGTCGCGCTCTCCGAAGGAGCGGCGGTCGCGGAAGCTGCGTTTCTCGCCGAAGCTGCGGCCTTCGCCGAAGGGACGCTTGCCGCCGAAATCGCGGCGGTCGCGGAAGCCCCGGCGCTCGCCGAAGTCCTCACGACCGCGGTCGCGGAAGTTGCGGGGGGCTCGGCCGAAGGGTCGGCGCGTGTTTTCGCGCTCGGGCTCGAAGGCCTCGCTGTCGTCGAACTTGGTGGCATCGGCGAGGGCCTCCTCTTCGGTCTCAAAGTCGGCGGGGTTGAACTCGTAGGCCTCGTCATCGTCTGCGGGAGCTGCGGCGGGGCCGGCCTCCGAGCGGGGGCGGGGTTTGAAGGCCTGCTGGGCGCCGATGAGTCCCTTGCGGCGCTTCGGGTTGGTGGTGAGAAGCTCGATTTGTTCAGCCGTCAGCACTTCGGTGCGCCCGGGTTCGAGATCTCCGCCCCAGAGCGAGCCGATGCGCACGCGCACGAGCTTGCGGACGCGCAGCCCGAGGCAGGAGAACATTTGGCGAATCTGGCGCTTGAGGCCCTGCTCGAGGACGACGCAGGCGCGGCGGGCCGAGAGGCGCGAGATGTATTTGGCCTTGGCCTGCCCCTCGGGAATGCGCACGCCCTTGAGCAGTTGGATGAGCACGCTGTTGTCAAAGGCCTGATCGAGGGTGACCCAGTACTCCTTCTCAATCCCACCGCCGGGGTGGCCGACTTTCTGGCTGAGCTCGCCGTTGTTGGTGAAGATGATCAGCCCTTCGCTGTCGGCGTCGAGGCGGCCGACATAGTTGGTGTAGCGATATTTGGGCGGCAGGAGGTCGTAAACGGTGCCGATGGCGCCCTGAGCTTCGCGGCTGCACACGTAGCCGCGCGGTTTGTTGAGCAGCAGCACGACTTCCTCCTTGGGGGTGGCGTGCTTGCCGTCCACCTTGACGAAGTCGCTCGGCATGACGCGCAGCCCGGGGGTGTCGACGACCTTGCCGTTGACTTCCACACGGCCTTCGGCAATGATGCGATCGGCCGCGCGGCGGGATTCGTAGCCGCAGGAGGCGAGGAACTTGTTGAGTCGGACGCTGCCCTCGGGTGCCGCCGGGTAGTTGCTCTCTTGTGTCATGAAACGATGGAGAAAAGGGAATGGGGGCTCGCGCCCCGGGTGAAGATGAAGGAAGCCTCTCGGTAACACTCACCGGGAGGCTTCGGAAAGTTGCTGGAAGGCTTACAGATGCGCGGGCATCCGATCAGGACTCGAACTTCGTCTTGGGAAGGCCGACGGGGCTCTGCCCCTGCTTCCACTGGCCGCGCTCCTTCATGAGCTTGACGCGCTCGAAGCGCTTGAGAACGGAACGCTTACCGCCGACGGTACCAGTGGCCTTGAGAGTGGAGTGCTTGGACATATACTGAATGTGTTGTAAAGGTTTTTCCCGCATCCCTGCGGGGTGGTGGTCGCGCATTCTACTCTTCTTTTTGCCGAATGGCAAGCCAAATTTGTGTCTTTTTTTCGCAAGGGCAGCAAAAACGGGTGAGACCCGAGGGCCTCACCCGCAAAAGGATGCGCTGAAGGATGCGTTCGTTGTGCCCTTGTCGTGGCCTCAGAGCAGCGAGAGCAGCACCTTGGCCAGGATGGTCATGAGCAGTAGGGCTGCCGGGTAGGCCGTGGCGTAGGAGATGACGGGCTCCTGACGATCGGTCTTGGCGGTGAGGGCACCGAGGGCCGGGGTGGAGGTCATGGCGCCGCAGATGGCGCCGAGGGTCTCGGGCAGCGGGAGCTTGAAGACCTTGGTGGCCAGCATGTAGCCCAGCAGCATGGGAACGAGGGTGATGGCGACGCCGACGAGGAACATGGTGACGCCCTGCTCCTGGAGGGTTTCGACCAGCTTGGCGCCGCCGGAGACGCCGGCGCCGGCGAGGAAGATCATGAGCGCGAACTCCATGAGCAGCACGCGCGTGGGGCGCGGCATGTAGCCGGCGATGGGGCCGATCTTGCCGAAGTGGCCGAGGATGAGGGCGACGATGAGCGGGCCGCCGGCCATGCCGAGGCTGAAGCCGGCGGAGTGGCCCATGCTGAAGGTGATGTTGCCGACGATGATGCCGAGGGCGACGCCGCCGGTCAGCGAGAGGATGTCCGTGGCGTTGACGGCGGTGCTGCGGTGGCCGCAGGCCTTGGCGAAGGCTTTGATGTCCTCTGGGTTGCCGACGACGGTGCAGACGTCGTTGCGGATGAGTTCGGTCTCGGCGGTGGGGATGAAGGTGTTGCCGAGGCGGGTGATGCGTGAGATCACGATGCCGTAGTTGGAGAGGGTGTTGAGCTCAACGAGGGTCTTGTTGCACATGTCCTTGTTGAGGATGATGAGCTCGCCGCGCTCATCGCCGTAGCGGCGCGGGTGCTGGTCCTTGGTGTTGATTTCACCGAGGATGGGGGCGTCGTGCTCGACGGTGGCGCGCTCGCCGACGAGCAGCACGCGCGTGCCTTCCTCAAAGGTGTCATCGGCCTGCAGGGGGTGCACGACGTTGTCCTTGACGATGCGCGTGATGCGGCTGTTGAGGTGGTCCTCAGCGATGAATTCGGAGATCTTTTTGCCGTAGAGTTCCGGGTGCGTGACGGTGACGACGCGGCGGATGATCTTGGTGGGATCCTTGGTGTTCTGCTCGCTCGAGGGGATCTGGTTGAGGTCTTTTTTGAGGAGGCGGGGCAGGAGCTGGACGAAGAGAACGACGCCGATGACGCCGAAGGGATAGGCGACGCCGTAGCCGATGTCGAGCCCGGAGGTGTCAAGGCCCGTCAGAGCTTCGCGGGCGGCGGCGAAGGCGGGGGTACTGGTGCAGGCGCCGGCGAAGAGGCCTGCGGCCATCGGTCCCTCGATGCTGAAGAGTGAGGAGAGCAGCCAGGTGACCAGCCATCCCGTGCCGACGACGACGACGGAGATGAGCACGAGGCTGCTGCCTTTACTGCGCAGGGTGGCGAAGAAGCGGTTGCCGACGCCGAGACCGACGCAGTAGACGAAGAGCGCGGTGCCGATGCCGGTGACGCCGCTGGGAACGGTCAGCCCGTAGTGGCCGGCGGCCAGAGCGACGAAGAGAACGCCGGAGCTGCCCAGCGAGACGCCTTTGATCTGAATGTTGCCCAGTGCCAGCCCGAGGAAGAGGATGGCAAAGAGAACGAATGTCGGATTCGTGAATATTTCCATGGTTGCTCGGATGTGGGGGTTGAAGCTACAGGAAAGCAGGAGTGGCTGTATCACATTTCAGGATTCTTTGCAAGCGCAAACAGCTTCGAATTTGATGCTGTTATTCATCGGGGCATGTAGCGAGACGGAAGCCTCGGCATATCTCGGGAATGGCGGTGGCGGCCCCACCGTGCCTTGCTCTGAGGCTGTGGCGCTTGGCGAGCGGCAGCCGCCCTGGGCTCCGCAGGAGTGACTTCCGCCCGAGTTCGTTTGCGGGTGGACACTGCGCTGTTGCGTTCGGGGGTGCCGATGCGGCGTTCAATGCGTCGTTCGTTCGGCGGGAGGGGGTGTCCGCGGGGCAACCCCGAGCGTCAGCGGCGGAATCGGATGGCGTCTTCGAGGTCGCGGAGGCTGCGGCAGTGCTGGGGCGAGAGCGCCGGCT
Organism: uncultured Akkermansia sp.; assembly: GCA_900548895.1. Taxonomy (GTDB): domain Bacteria; phylum Verrucomicrobiota; class Verrucomicrobiia; order Verrucomicrobiales; family Akkermansiaceae; genus Akkermansia; species Akkermansia intestinavium. The sequence goes on along the minus strand of URLZ01000028.1, from coordinate 13,035 downwards.
AGCCTCACCAGCTGATGTATTTGCCGTTGGCTCGCCGCTCGCGCAGCAGGTCGGCCAGGCGGCGCTGTTTAGAGACGGCGATGTATTTGCGGCCGATGATGGTGGGCAGGGCGACACCGAGCGCGATGCTCATGATGACGAGCCCCGAGGTGATGCCGCTGTCGACGGCTTTCATGACGGGGGTGACTTGCTCGATGGTGGTGACGCGCGAGTTGATGAGGCCGAAGAGCATGCGATACATGAGCACGCCGGGAATCATGGGGATGACGGCGGGGATGGTCAGCACGTGGTTCGGAACGTGGAACCAGTGGACGGCCTTGACGGCGATGATGCTGATGAGGGCGGCGCCGGCGAAGGATCCGGCAACGAGCCCCATGTCCAGCCCGATGTTGTCCGTGCTGGGGCCGAGGTTGACGTAGTTGCGCGTGCAGACGGCGAGGATGCCGCCGATGGCGACGATGAGCAGAAGGCGCCGCTGGATGTTGAAGATCATGGAGAAACCGACGGCGGAGATGGCGGCGGCGGTGGCGTACTCCCAGTAGTTGTGGTGCGGGACGATGCTGATGGTCGGGAAAAAGTCCTGAATGTGGCAGAGTCGCACGGCGGCGGCGATGCCGAAGGCCATGGCGGAGACGATCAGCAGGGTGTTGACGGCGCGGATGATGCCGATCTGAGTGTGCCCGCTGATCATGTCGTCGACAAAGTTGATGAGCGGAACGCCCGGAACGATGAAGAGCGCACAGGCGAGCAGGGGGTGCCAGGGGGTGTCCGTCCAGCTGCCGGGCAGAAGGGTGGTGGCCCAGGCGATGAGGGTGGAGATGAAGGCGGCCACGCCGATGCCGATGAAGAAGTTGAGGCCCGCGGCGTTGCATTTGTCTCGCACGAGCATGCCGATGATGGCGGCGAAGGAGGCGTAGAAGAAGGCGACCCAGTCGCAGCCGAATTGGATGCAGAAGCCGCCGCAGGCGAACCCCGCGCCGATGGCCACCTGCAGGGGGCTGTAGTTGCGCTTGCGGGTGCGGATGCGCTCGAGCTCCTCTTCGTAGCGCTCGAGGCTGTAGTCCTGCTCGATGGCGCGCCAGGACAGGAGGCTGACTTCCGTGATGGCGTGCATGTTGACGCTGTGCGTGTCGACGCGCTGAAACTTCGAGAAGGAGTGCTCACCGTCGCTGACGTTGACCATGAGCATGTTGAAGTTGACGTAGATGTGGAGCTTCTCCTCCGGTATGCCGAGGAAGGCGGCCACGCGCTTCATGTTGCGCATGATGCGATCGGTATTGGCCATGCTCGCGACGAGGATCTGGCCGGTGCGCAGCAGGAGGTCGACGCGGCGATGGAGTTCTCGCGGTGCTGCGGCGCTGCTCTCGGTGTGGGTTGCTTCGGGTGGCGTGGCGGAGGGGGGCGTAGAGGCGGGCATGAGCGGGGTCGTGTGTCCGGCTGGTGCGTCGAGTGGCGGAGGGGCGGGCCGCCGGAAAGCCCGCGGCCATATAGCACAGTTGGGGCTTTCAGGCAAGTTTTATTCGCGACGTCAGAGCGGAGTTTTCGGGGCTTTTGCGCCGCGGAAGGGAGGTGTGCCGCGGGCCGAACCGAGCATAACCGATGCACGGCGGGCGGCGAGGCTGAGCTTCAGGGGGCGTGCGGTCCTGAGGGGAAGGGGCATGCGGACGGGAAAGGCCGGGTAAGAGCGAAAGACGGCGGGGAGGCTGCGGGGGTGCGGGAATCAGGGCGCTGTTACCGCGCGCGCTCGACGGTGAAGCTGCTGGTGGCGCTCGCTCCTCCGGCGCCGTCCTCGACGATGAGGCTGTGCTCGCCCGGCTCCAGCTCGGCGAACCAGCGATCCCCGATGCGCCGCAGCCGAAGCGTCGGGCTGATCCAGCGCGCGCGGGCGGGCGGCAGGGTGCTGATGAGCTCGATGAGGCGCCCATCGTTCGGCAGGGTGGAGTCGAGCAGCAGGCGCGAGCCGTTGGCCGGGACGAGGATGGCCGCGCGGCGATCGCTCGCGCGCTGCAGGTCGCAGGCGTAGGCGTCCTGCAGCCCGGAGCCGGCCAGCCAGTCGGCATAGCGGCTGTTGAGCAGCACGCGCCCCTCCGCATCGTAGAGACCGGGCGCGGCGGCCTGAAGGCGCAGCGCGGGCAGCTCCTCCTCGAGAGCCAGCTCTCGGGCGCGATACTGGGGCGGGGTGTGCTCGGCAGCGGGCAGCCCCGTGCGGCTGTCGATGGTGATGCGCACGAGTCCGTCGGGGCAGGGTGGCATGCCGGCCTCCTCGGCCCCCGCGGCGATGTCCGGCTCTTCCGTTCTCAGACCGAAGAGAGCGGCGCTGTGGGCATCCGGCGCGGGGAGCGCCGGGCGGGCTAGAGCGCTGTTGCCTGGGCCGGGAATGGGGTGGCGGCGGCTGTAGAGCTCCTCCATGCAGCGGTGGAAGATCGGACCGGCCCCGCTGATGCCCGAAACTTGATCCATCGAGCTGTTGTCGAAGTTGCCGACCCAGACGGCGACGGTGTAGTCGCCCGTGTAGCCGACGCACCAGTTGTCGCGGTAGTCGGAGGAGGTGCCGGTTTTCGCCGCGCAGGGGAAGCGGAAGCGCAGGCTCTCGCCGGCGCCGAAGCTGTCGGCACGGGCGTTGACGTCGCTGAGGATGTCCGTGACGAGGTAGCAGAGCCGCTCATCGGCGATGCGCTCGCCGCCGGAGAAGGGAGCCCCCGAGCCCTCTGTTGCGCCGGGCTCGCCGTCCGCGGAGCCGCGGGGCTCCGCGCCCGCTGCGGAGCGTGAGACGCTCCCGCTCGGCGCGTCGGGCAGGTGGTTGAGCAGGCGGCAGCTCAGGCCGCCGCGGGCGAGGGCGGTATAGGCGGCGGCGAGCTCTTCGAGGGTGACGTGGGCGTTGCCGATGGCCAGCCCGAGGCCGTAGTCGGCGGCGCTGCCCTCGGGGTGAATGCCGAAGCGCGCGAGCAGGGGCAGCAGAGCCTTGGGCCCGCCGCTGCGGTTGAGCGCCTCCATGGCCGGGACGTTCTGCGAGCAGGCGAGGGCGCGGCGGACACTGATGGGGCCGAGGTAGCGGCGGTTGTAGTTGTGCGGCGCCTCGATGCCGCTGCGGTCGGGGTAGAGGGTGGGCAGGTCCGTGAGGATGCTGCCGGGGCGCAGACCCTTCTCGAAGGCCAGCAGGTAGACGAAGGGCTTGAGGGTCGATCCGGCGGAGCGCCGCGTGCGCGTGCCGTCCAGTTGCCCGCCCTCGGGGCTCTCGGGGAAGGCGCTGGTGATGCGGGCGATGACTTGGCCGCTCGGGTTGTGGACGATGAGGACGGCAGCCTGGCTGACGTGGTGCCCGCTGAGTTTGTCGATCTCTTCGCGGGCGATGCGCCGGCAGGCCTCTTGCAGGCCACTCTCCAGACAGAGGGTGCCCGGGGCGGCGCCGCGCGGAAGTTGCTCGCGCAGGATGCAGAGGCCGAGGTCGCTGACGGGAGGGGCTCCGAGCCGTTTCAGCAGGGCGTTGACGCGCGAGAGGGCGGCCTCGGGGTGCCGCAGGGGGTCGAGTCGGCCCGGGGCTTGGATGAGCGCGGCGAGCAGGGCGGCCTGCGGCAGGCTGAGCTCGGCGGCGGGGCGGCTGTAATAATAGCGCGCGGCGGCTTCGACCCCGCGGCAGCTGTTGCCGAGGTCGACGCGGTTGAGGTAGGCGCGAAGGATGTCGTCTTTGTCGTGCTCGATTTCGAGGCGGCGGGCGGCGAGGGCTTCGCGGATTTTGGTGCCGAGGCTGCGGCGGCCGGCGGGGCGGCTGATCTTGACCAGCTGCATGCTGATGGTGGAGGCCCCGGAGCGCGAGCTGCCGCGCAGGCGCCCCGCGACGGCGCGGCCGACGGAGAGCGGGTCGATGCCCGGGTGGCTGTAGAAGCGTGCATCTTCCGCGCAGAGCACGGCGCGCACCAAGGTCTCGGGCAGGGGACCGGGCGGCAGGGGCTGCGTGCGCATGCCCTCGCCGTCGCGTCGGTAGCCGAGCAGCACGCCGTGGCGGTCGCGCACTTCGCCGTCCGGCGGCGCGCTGCAATCGATGCTCGGTTGCGTGAAGGGCAGGAGGTAAAGGAGAGCTGCGGCCAGAGCCAGCGGAACCATGACCGCCAGGGCCAGCCATCTCCGCCGCCGCTTCTTCTTCCGTTCGCGGGGATCGTCGAGGGAGGCTGCGCCGCGGGACTCCTCAGGCGTCGGGAGCTCCTCGGTCGGCGGGAGCGTCGAACGGTCGGCGGATGCGGCTGCCGGTTGCGGGGACTTCATGTCGGGGTGCGGGTAGCGGGTAGTCGTCGGGGCGGGGGGTATGCACCTGATGCGCCGGGGTGATGCGCCGGGGCGAGGCTTTGGGGTCGTGGGGGCTTTGCTCCCCGCCGCACCGGCGGCGGGGAGCGTGTTACCTGTCGGGGCGTTCCTGTTTCCCCCCGACATCATTCAGCCGGCTCGGCGCTCAGCTTTTCGGGCGTCGAGAGACCGTAACTTTGCGGGCTGTACATCATCTCAGCGCGGGCGGCAGGCGCCGTGACCTCACCGCTGCGCACGACGCGCGCGACGTAGCGCACGCAGACGTCGCCGCCCCAGCTGTTGACGTAGGCTCTGATGCCGTCCTTGCCGGTGGAGATATCGCTCACCGAGGAGGAGGCATACCAGCCGAATGTCTGCATCAGGCGCGCGACGTGCGGCGCGAGGCTCTGCGTCGGGCTGCTCGGATCAACCGCCTCCATCACGGAGGGCAGGCGATCCTCGATGGCGACGTAGCGCGAGCGGCCGCTGCCCGTGTAGCGGCAGAGCAGCGAGACGCGCACCACGTCACCGACCCGCAGCTTCTGCGTGGCCTTCCAGACGCCGCTCTCCTGCAGCACCTCGTAGCTGCGGGTGATGAGGAAGCCGTGGTCGACGTGCTGATCGGGCTGCGCGTCGGCCTGATAGCCCTCCACCGTGCCGAAAGCGTACACCGGGCCGCCCTCGGCGAGGAAGACCTGATTGCTCAGATCGAGCATCGCCGAGCGGTGCAGCAGGGTGCCGGGCTTGATGGCCTCGCCGTTGAGGGTGATCGGGCCGGCTGCGGAACCGGCTGCCGTGCCGGCCAGCGTCGGCGCCACCTTGACCGCCGCTTCCGGGGCCTGTTGCGGCCCTTCCGCCGCAGGCTTGGTGTCGGCTTGCTGCGGGGCCTCGGTCGCCGGGGCGGCGTTCGCGTCACCGCCGGACTTCTCGCCGCTCTTCTCGCTGCCCGCGGAGCCGCTCAGAGCCAGGTCGGCGAGGTGGCGCCGGTGGTCGAGCAGCGCATCGATGAGGATGCAGCTCCAGCCGCTCTCCCAGGTCGAGAGGCATCCGCCGGAGCGCTCGCGCAGCACGGCGCAGGCATCGGCGATCAGCTGCGTGTCGTTCGGGTTGCTGTAGTGCCGGTAGAGCAGGCTCAGAAGGTCGCAGGGAACGCTCAGACGCCGCATCTCGACGGAATTGAGGGCATCGGCCTGGTCTTGCTCCACCTCGGGAGCCGCGTGCGCGGCTCGGGCCCGGTCGGCCAGCGCGGCGGCGCGCTCGTCCTTGATGATGGCGGCGGCGCAGGCCGTGAGCCACAGCGCATCCTCCCGCATCTTCGGGTGCGTTTCAAGCAGCGCAGAGAGATCCTCCGCGCCGAACGTACCGGCGAGCGCGAGCGGCAGCACCGAGATGAGATTGGCCTGAGTGGAGCTCGTGAGCCGATCCTTCAGACCTTCTCGGACGGAGTAGGAGAGCCACGGCTCCTGATAGCCGTGCTTCCCTGCAATTTGCCGCACCAGCTGGACGTAGGGGGAGAACTCGGCGTTGACGTCCCCCTGATCCCAGTAGGAGTAGCCCGCAGCCCGGCCGTTATTGTACGAGATGCGCTTGTTCAGCTTCGAGAGCGTCTCGCTGATGACGGTGTAGGGCGCCTTGCCCGCGGGCAGTTCAAAGCCCGGCAGATCCTTGAGCTCATCGGCCAGCAGCCAGGGCAGCAGGGCCGAGCTCAGCTGCTCCGAGCAACCGTGCGGGTAGCTGAAGAGAAAGTCGAAGGTGCCCGCGATCGGCGCCAGCGGGTGCGTGCTGAACGAGAGATTCAGCGGGGTGCCCGCATTGAAGTTCAGCGTCACGAAGCGGCGCGTGCCCATCGCCTCGCCCGGCTTCATCGTCGTGCAGACGTACTCGCGCAGGCGCGGGCGCGCCGGATTGATCGGGAAGCTCAGCTTCACCGCATCCCGCATGCGCTTGGCCGCCCCCTCGGGCAGTTGACCCTGCTCATCGACGGGCTCGACATGCCAGCTGATCGACGCCTGCGCGGCCTCGGACGCCGCCCCGACCTCGGGAAGGCTCACGGGCAGGGTAACCGTCACCGGCTTGTTGCCCGTCAGATCAACCGTGCGAGACGCCTCCTCGAGACTCAGCCCCTGCGCCTGCGCCGTCAGGCGGAAGCGCACCGTCGCGTTCGGATCCAGCCCCGCCACCTGATCGGGCAGCATACTGATCATCACCGGCAGATCGAGGCGATCCCCCTCCGTCGCCGCCAGAGGCACCTGCGGCTCCAGCATCACCGGCTGGTTCACCTCGTACGAACTGCGCGCGCGGCCGAACTGCTGCGCGCCGGACGAAGCCACCGCCATGAGTCGGTAGCGCGTGAGCGTATCCGGGTTGCGGAAGGTGGCGGAAAACTCGCCCTTCTCATCGGTGCGGAGACTGCCCAGCCAGAGAGCGCAGGGCTTGAAATTCTCGCGCAGCTTCACCTTGGTCATCGGAGCCGCGTCGCTCACATCGGAGGCCATGCCGTCGCCGCCGCCGATGAAGACACCCTTGTTGCCGTAGTCATAGATGCTGAGAGCCTCGCCGATGAGCTGGTTGGCCGAGTTGCGCGTGCTCACCCCCATGCGGACGTCGGTGTTGAAGAAGCGCAGCGGGTCCGGCAGTTCGTAGCCGTGCACCTGAAGCGTTCCCTCATCCACCGCATAGAGCGTGACATCCGCCCCCGGCACCGGAGCCCCGTCCGCATCGCACACCTTGCCGCTGACCTTGCAGTCCTCATCCGGCAGCAGACTCTGCTCCGGTGCCTGAAGCTCAACGCTCAGCTTGTCGTGCGACGGCTCGACGTGCAGCATCGTCGACGCCGAGAGAATGTTGGCCGTCCCGTCCTCGCTGCGCGTCTCCTGCGAGCCCTGCACGAGGAAGGCCGTCACGCGAACGCCGGGCGCATCCCCCGCCTCCAGCGGCAGCTCAATGACGGGATTGTCGGGATCGATCCTCTGGCTGAAGTGGCGCAGTACACCCTCGCGCTCCACCGTGACGAAGAGCTCGCCGCCGGCCGGCCCCTCAAAGAGCAGCCGCGCCGTCTCGCCCAGCTTGTACATGCCCTTGTCCGCCGTCAGGTTGAGATTGTCCGCGCGGTCATAGAACCAGGGGCACTGCCCGTCGCCGTAGACCGAATAACTCATCACCGTGCGGAAGGGACGCCCCGAGGCATCGCTGCCCGAGACCGTCACCTCGTAGATGCCCGAGCGCGGCGTCTCCACCGTGAGATCGGGCTGCGCCTTCTCCGTGCCGTTCAGCGTGATGGGCTGCGCGTCGACGAGCTTCTCCTGCATCGGCACCTGCCGCACCTGGCCGAGGAAACGGTTGCCGATGCGATAGGGCGAGAAACTCTTGCGCGTGACCGTGATGCGCCCCGTCACGGGCTCCCCCTTCCAGGGGCGTCCCTCCGTATCCACCAGCAGGCAGTTGACGGGAATCCCCTCGCCGACGCGGACAATGCGCGCGCCTTCGCGCAGACCCACGTACACATCGGCCGGGTGCAGCTCATCATGGCAGGTCGCGCGCAGCGCCTGATTGTTGCCGTTCGTCACCGTGAGACTCGCCGTGAGCACGCGCCGCTGATCCGAGGCCGGCAGCGTGAAACTCATCCGGCCGCAGCCCTCATCATCCAGCCTCGTGTCGCTGCTCATCGTCTGCCCCGACGGCCTCAACCACACATGAATGCCGTAGTAGGCTCTGTAGAAATCCGCATCGTCGGTGCCGTACCCGTAATCGCCGAAGCGGTAGTGGCGGTAGCCCGCAGGGCAGAAGTGACTCCGGCGGAAGTCGAGCTGCCAGTCAGCCTTGCCGTTTGCCACCGGAGCCGTCGTGAAGTTCACGGCGCGCCCGCTGATCGTCACCTTGCGCTGCGCCGCATCGACCTTCATCGAGCTCTCCACCTCAAACTCATTGCGGCGGAAATCCGAGACGAAGATGTTCTCCTGCCCCCGGCGCGCATACTCCAGCAGCAGCTCGCGAACCGCCTTCACATCGCCCGGGTTCCGGACGTAGTCAGCCGCCAGCTTCATCAGCTCCGAGCTGTTGTCCTCATCACCCTCATAGCGCGCCAGAAGCTTGACGGAGAGAGAGGAGCCGGCCGCCGCCTCCACCGGAAGATCGAGGCTGAAGGCCCCGTTCCCCTCCAGGCGCGCCGGAATCTCCTTCGCTTCCCCCTCGCGATCCAGAATCGCCGTCACCGAGCGAAGCTTCGGCACCCGCAGCTCATTGCCGCGCCGATCGCGCACGTAGCCCTTGAGGTGGGCCACCTCGCCCGGGCGATAGACCCTGCGATCCGTGAAGGTGTAGATCTGCGTCACCGGCAGCGGATTCTCCCGCAGCTTCGCGGAATCGAGCATCTCATTAATCTCAAAGTGATCGAAATACTGCTCATCCGGCATCGCCTCGTAGTCATTATCCTGCAAGCGCGAAAACTCCGTGATGTAGCTGTCATCCCCGCAGCTCAGCTGCAGGAAACTCGGCTTGCAGGACGTCTCCAGCTCGACAACCCCGTCGCGGACGGCGTGCTCCTCCAGCTGAGAACCGTCGGCACTGAGCAGGCGCAGCGTCCCCTCGCGCAGCGGACGGCCGTCCGAGAGGCGGTAGGCGTACACGAGCACGTGCCCCTTCCAGCTCTTCCACATCAGGCCGAGATCCGTCAACTGCACCAGCCCCTGCGTCAGCACCTTGCCCTCCTCATCATCCAAGCCGCCGTCGCTCGCCGCATCGGCCTCGAACTCCACAAAATAAAGCCCGTGTTTCCCCGCATCGGGGAAAAGCTCGCGCAGAGCCACATCCGCCCGACCGAAGGTCGTCGTAAGCTCCTTCTGAGCCTCGCCCAGCACACCCGGCAGCAACTCCGTCGGCACAATCGTCATCGCCCCTCTGCGGTTGGCCAGGCGCGAGGCATTCGTATCCGGCAGACTCGAATCGCGCTCCGGCCCGTAATAATTGCGGTAAGCCCGCAGCACCCGCGCCGCATTCGCCGCCGAAGCATCGAGACGGCAAACGCGCACGCGGAGATTCTCCACATTTTTCGCCCGACACGAAAGCTTCGGCTCCCCATCCTTGCCCGGACTCAGTGTGCCGAAGGACGCATGAGCCTGAAGACGGGGCTCGCGGGGCTTCACGCTCGTCCAGTCGCTGCCGAGCCACCTGCCGCCGTCATCTCCCTTCGGCGCCACCGAGAGCATGACATGGCGATTCGCGTTGTTCATCCTCCAGATCAGGCGCGTGCAGAGCGTCTTCGTGCTGCCGTCCGCCTGCGGCTGCTCGCGCCGATAGGCCCGCGACGCCTCCGCATCGAGGCGCAGCACCAGCTCCTTGCCGCGAATCATCGCGCGGAAAGCCCCGTCGCGGTAAACCATGGGCACGGGATCCTTCGCGTGCTTCATCTCGTGCACCTTCCACTTGAAGCGGCTCATCAGCGCCTCAGGATCGCTGAGATCAACACCCGGAGCCAACTGGAGCTCCACCTCATACTCGCAGGGGCCGAGACGCTTGTTGCTCAAAAACACGTAGGGACTGCTGCACTGGCTGACCAGACGCTCAACATCCTCGTAGCGCGTCCCCGCGGCGTTCGGACTCCCGAAGCCCGGGATGACAATCCGACAAACATCCGTCGCCTCCGACGGAAGCTCGAGGTACCAGAGACCGCGCAGCGGCTCATCCGGCGGACCCTCAGCAAAGAGAGCCTTGTCCCCCTCATTGAGACCATAGCAATTATCCTTGAGCAACCCCCAGTAATGCAGCGCATCGCGCCTCGTCGCGCGGCGCAGCTTCACCGGCAACTCCCGCTCCTCTTTGCCCGTCGTCATGCAGCGCAACGCCCCCATCGCCCGATCCAACATCGCAACGCGAGCATCACTCCCGTCGCTCGTGTAGAGGAACACCGGCTGGCCCGGGCCCGGCTCCTTGATGCAGACCAGATCATACAGCCCCTCTCCGCAGAAACGCTGCGGCTCGATCACCAACTCCTCCCCCTTGGTGCCGCGAAGACCCGGGCGGAGACTCACCGTCGCCACATCTGGAGCCGAGGGAACATCAAACGCAACCACCAGCGTCGTGCGATTCTGCCAGAACGCCCGCACCCGGCCCCCCTTGTCCACAATCACCGCATCGCCGGCATCGCTGCCCACCTGATCCTCACGGATCACGGGAGCCGGGAACGTAATCTGACAGCTGCGCTGCCCGTTGGGAGCCCACTTTCGGAACACCCGGCCCGTACACCGGACACTCGACGGAGCCGCCGCCGACGCCTCAGCCGCAGCCAGCTTGTCGAGAACCTTCGCCGGAACCGCCGGCGCCGTCGGAACCTGAGCCCCGCTCATCGCGGCACTGCCCAGAAGCGAAGTCGTGAGAAGAATGGGTGTTTTCATGGGATGAAAAGCGGTGTGATGGATAGATGGTTAGAGGGTGCTGTCCTCCTGCCGCACAACCGAGTATCGCGCCTGCGCCTCCCTGAGGAAGCAGCCCGAACACGAACCCGTCGGAAGATCGCGGTCAAGCGGAGAGCATCTGATGAACTGAGTGATGTGATAGAGGAATGATAACGAAGAATAGAGGCGAGGCGGTGACGCTGGTCAGCGCCCTTGTCACAAAAGATACGCCGGAAAAGCGCCTCATCTTTCAGAAAAATCACGCAAAAATCCCAAAAAAAGGCAAACTCGCTCAATTTCTCCGCCTTCACAACCGCTTGCACCGGCTCCACTCCCACTCGCGCCCTCGGTTTGCCCTCTGTCTCCGGCGCGCAGCCCCCCCCTCGTGAAACGGCGGCAGCTCGACACCGCGCCAAGGCCGGCGCCGCCCCTCCTCGGGCCCCAAGCCCCTCATGCAGCGCCGTTCACCCCCCACATGCTCGAGCTGCTTGCCGCTCCCCCACTCGCGCCGCCCGAGCGACTCTTGCCCACCCGCTGCCCGCAGACTACGCCCGCCGGAGGGCGTCGCACGCGGGGGGAGTCGCGCCGCCGCCCTCACTCACCCAGCGGCAGCGTCAGCAGAAAAGTGCAGCCCTCGCCGCCGCCGCGCTCCAGCTCCAGATCCCCGTCGATCGAGCGCATGAGATCGCGCGAAATCGCCAGCCCGAGCCCCACTCCCGGCTTGCGGCCCTTCTCCGCCTCCCCCGAGCGCGAAAAGGGCTGAAACAGACTGCGGCGAGCCCCCTCACTCAAGCCCGGCCCATTGTCCGCAAAGCGGATGTTCAGGCTGCGGTGCGTGCGCAGCAGACTGATCGTCACCGCGGGCGTCCCCTTCGCGCAGTGCTCCTTGTCGCAGTACTTGATCGCATTGTCCGCCAGATTGTTGAGCACCTGCTCCAGCGAGAGCAAATCCGTGCGCAGCGACAGCAAGCGCATGCGCGCATCCCCCGTCACCGTGAACTGAAAACCCGCCGTTCGCAGGCGCTCCCCCACCCGATCCAGCACCGGCTTGAGCAACTCCGTGCAAGGCCCCGCATCCTGCCGACCGCGCACCTTCCCCCGGCTCAACTTCGCAAACGAGAGCACATTCTCCACCAAGTGCGCCAGCCGCTTGCTCTCCCGGAAAAGAGTCTCGTGATAATCCGCCACCTTCTCCGGCGGCACCGTCCCGTCGCGCAGCATCTCCGTGTAGAGCGAAAAAGTCGTCAGCGGCGTGCGCAACTCATGCGTCACCGCAGAAACAAAATCACTGCGCCGTCGCTCCAGCCGCGCATACAAAGCCAGCAGCGCGAAAATAATCAGAATCGAGAGAATCGAAATCGCCCACGCCGTGTGAATCGTCCCGCTGAGCGCCTCCGCACGCTCCGAAGAATCACTCAGATTCACCTTGCCCCCCGAGCGCAGCACCAGCGGCAGCCCGCTCAGATTCGGACTCTCCCCCGCCTCCGGCAGCCCGATCTGCGGCTCCAGCAACTCCGGCGCAATCGCCGGCTTCAAGTGCTCCGCCAGCTTCGGCACATCAATCACGAAACCCTCCGCCGCATAGCCCTGACTCGTCGGCACCTGGCGCATGTACACCAGCCAATCCTTGTAAAACCACGAGAAAAACTCCCCGGGCTCCCCCGTCAGCTCCAGCGGCTTCGACGGATCCGACTCCTGCACGCGGTAAAACCCGAACACCGGCCTCTCCGTCTGCGGATCATAGGCCCTCAGCTCATCCGAGGGATCAAAAATCGGCGCATCCGGCACATCCGCCTTGCGGCGCATCGTATTCGTAATCGCCCCCGCCCGCGCCAGCTCCGCGCGGAAAGCCTCCTGCCCCTTCGGCACCAGCGGCAGCGGATCCAGAGGAGCCTGAAAGAAAAATCCGCGGTTGAAATCCGCCATCCCCCCCTCGGGCATCGGGTAAAAAGCCGCCGCCACATCCGGCGCATGCCCCAGCTTCGCCCGCTCCGCCGCCAGAAGAGCATCCAAGCGCTCCTGCACCCGCGGCAGAGACAACTCCACGAGGCGGCGGCATTGCGTCTGCTCATCAATGCGCACCAGCTTGCCCTCCAGATGAGACGCCTGATACGCCAGCCACAGCGAAGCCGCAATCGTCAGCAGCCCGAACAACAGAATAACCCAGATAAAACGCTTGTTCACAACAGGAGAAAAGGATGAAAAATCGGAAACGCGAGGAAACAACGAAGAAGACGAAAAGACAGACGAGCGAAGCGAAGAAGTCGGAATCAGAAAAGGGAAGCTGCGGGAGCCGAGGCGTAACGAAGCAGAAACGAAGCAGAAACGAAGCAGAAACGAAGCAGAAACGAAGCAGAAACGAAGCAGA
>URLZ01000027.1 GCA_900548895.1 uncultured Akkermansia sp. | reverse complement strand
TGAGGGCAAGCAAAACGTGGGTTAGCCTCGTGTCCAGAAACCCGGGGCCAGCATACCCGCCGCATGCCCTCGGAGGGCACCCGGTCCGCCGCCCATGCCCACCCCTGCGGCAGCGGCGAAAACTCCGTATCCCGCAGCCGGCCGAGCGAGACAGAGCGCGGGACTAAGGACGCGCCGAACAGCTTACTCGTCAATGAAGCACGCATCACAATCCATACGCGGACTCACACCCTGACGGAGGCGGCTCAGCGGCTGCCGGAGCCCGGTCTGCGCAGCCTGTCAGCAGGCACATTTAGACTTGCGAAGCCCGGGCCTTTCCTGTAGAATGCTCCTGTGAGTTATCAGGTCTTTGCCAGAAAGTACCGCCCCCGCACCTTCAGCGACATCCTGGGGCAGGAGCACGTCGTGCGCACCCTCTGCAACGCCATTGAGCAAAAGCGCCTCGCTCACGCCTACCTCTTCGTCGGTCCGCGCGGCACCGGCAAGACCTCCACGGCCCGCATCTTCGCCAAGGCTCTCAATTGCACGGGCGGCCCGCGCGTCGACTTCGACCCGGATGAGGACATCTGCCGCGAAATCGCCGAGGGCCGCAGCCTCGACGTGCTGGAGATCGACGGCGCTTCGAACCGCGGCATCGACAACATCCGCGACCTGCGCGAGAACGTGCAGTTTGCCCCCACGCGCGGCCAGTATCGCATCATTTACATCGACGAGGTGCACATGCTCACCAAGGAGTCCTTCAACGCCCTGCTCAAGACGCTGGAGGAGCCGCCGAGCCACGTCATGTTCATCTTCGCGACGACGGAGCCGCACAAGATTCTGCCGACCATTCTCTCGCGCTGCCAGCGTTTCGACCTGCGCCCCATCCCGGCCGACATCATCGCGCACCACCTCGTCGATATCGCCGCGCGCGAGGGCGTTACGCTGGCGCCCGCCGCGGCCGAGGCCATTGCCCGCGTGGCCGACGGCGGCATGCGCGACGCGCAGTCCATGCTCGACCAGCTCGTCTCCTTCTGCGGCAACAACATCGTCGAGCAGAACGTCAATGACATCTTCGGCGTCACCAGCCGCGAGACCGTCGCCAAGGCCCTCATCTTCATCCTCGACCGCCAGCTGCCGAGCCTCCTGCACCTCGTGCACGAGCTCGCCGAAGCCGGCCGCGACATGGGCCAGTTGCTCGCCGAGATCATGGGGGCCGTGCGCGAGCTGCTCATCAGCAAGGTCGCGCCGCAGGAGGCCACCGTCAGCCTGCCCGAGCAGCTTCGAGCCCGCCTCGGCGAACTCATCGCCCGCACCCCGGCGGACAAGATCGTGCAGCTGATGGAGGAGCTCTCTTCGGCGGAGGAGCACATGCGCTGGAGCACCAACAAGCGCCTCCACCTCGAGATGGGCCTCATCCGCGCCGTCCACTCCCTCGCCGAGGCCAACATCAGCGACATCATCCGCGCGCTCAACGGCGCCCCCCTGCCCGAGACGCCCATCGCCACCACCCTGCTGCCCGAGGCCGACATCAACCCCTGGCCCGCTGCCGCGCCCGCCGGCACGGCACCCGAAACGCAGCCCGCGCCCGCCGCAGCCACACAGCAGACTGTGCCGCAGCCCGTGGCTCAACCCGCGGTCTCACCGCAGCCCGCAGCCTCCCCTCAGCCTGCCGCCGCTCCGACGGCGCCCGCACCGGCTGCACCTACTGCCGCACCGTCGGCTACACAGGCGCCTCAGCCCACCGCAGGGCCCTCGCAGCCTGCTGCCGCCGCTCCGGCTGCTCCTGCAATCACAGCCGAGGCTGCACCGTCCCCCCAACCTGCCGCAGCGGCCCCGATGCCGGCGGGTCTTGAGCCGATCGACGACACCGAGCCGAACTTTGATGCGGCTCCTCGCCCGGCGGCCTCGCCTCAGTCCTCTCCACAGCCGGCGCCCGACGCCACACCCGCCTCAGGCGCCGCACCAGCCACTGCGGCAGCTCCGGCAGCTCAGCCTCCCATCGCAGAATCTCAGCCCACGGCAACACCCCAACCCACACCCGAAATCCGTCCCGCGGCAGCGGCCGCAGAGACGCAGCCGGCGCCCATGCCCGCGGCGACCCCGATGCCCGAGGGCCTCGAGCCGCTCGACGACGAGGAGCCGAGCTTCGACGCGACGCCGGCGCTCTTCGCCGACCTGCCGGACGCCGCTCCCCAGCCGCAGAACCGCCCGCTGACGCCCGAGCTCTGGGATCAGCTGCTCACCCGGGCGCGCGAGATCTCGATGCTCAAGGCCAGCGCCATCGGCAACACTCTCTTCATCAGCGATGATGACGGCCACGTCACCGTCGCCGTGCACCCGCAGGATACCGAGAGCCGCGATGCCTTGCTCAGCGAGGACATCGGGGCGCTGCTCAACGAGATCGCCGAGCCTCTCTGCGGGCACCGCATCAGCATCTATGTCGTCACCGACGACAGCGTCCCCCTGCCGGAACCGGAACCCGAGCCGGAACCCGAGCCGACACCTGCGCCTGCCCCGGCGGCCGAGCGCCGTTCCGCCGCCCCCGCTGCGGCCTCCGCGCCTCCGCCGGCGCCGCCCTCGCTGCGCCCCAGCGAGGAGGAGTTTTATCACGATCCGCTCATCGAGCTCGCCCTCAAGGAATTTCACGCCACCCTCATCCGCAACTGATCGGGCGGAGAGGGGCGACGAACGCGGTGCCCGGGTTCCGACTCCCCCCCCTGAGTCATCCCTGAGTCCGCTGCCGAAGACCTGCCCATCTACCGCACGCCGTCGCCCGGCATCAGCTTCCCCGCCCCGCCTCCGCCGCCATCTCATTTCCCCCCTCACCGTTCATCATCATCACCCCTTCACAGGATCCCCTTTCCTCACCACGCCATGAACATCCAGAAACTCATGAAGCAAGCCCAGGCCATGCAGGCCAACATGGCCAACGCCCAGGCCCGCCTCGCGGAAAAAACCTACACGGCCGAAGCGGCCGGCGGCAAGATCAAGGTCACGGCCAACGGCACGGGCATGGTCACGGACCTGAGCATCGACCCGAGTGTCATTGATCCGGACGACGTCGAATTTTTGCAGACCCTCGTCCTGAAAGCCGTGCAGGACGCCCTCAACGGCGCCAAGGATATCGCCGAAGCTGAGATGCGCAAAGTCACCGGCGGCCTCGGCTTCCCCATGTAAGCCCATGCGCTCGCTTCTGCCCACGCTTTTGAGCTTCGCTCTGCCGGCGGCGGTTTTGCCGCTGGCGGCAGAGCCCGTCGACCTCGGCCAGTACGCGGCCAAAATCGTCCCCGAACAGGTGGCCGTCATCAACCTGCCCGAGCGCGGCACCGTCACCGATCGCGCCGCAGACGATAGCCATCTGAAGAAGGGCGACGTCATCGCCATCCTCAACAAGGAGGAAACGGCTCAGGAGGAGGAGGAGCTCGAGCTGGGCATCCGCCGCGAGCGCCTCAACACCCGCGACGAGATCCGCAAGCTGGAGCAGCAGCGCAAGCGCATCCGCTTTTACCTCGACCTGAGCAAGGAGGAGCGCAAATACGCCACCGACCTCCTCGGCGAAACGAACGAGGAGCCCACGGAGGAGGGCCTGCGCGACGTCAATGACCGCATTGACCTGCTGAAGCGCGAGCTGGAGAGCCTGGAGCGGCGCAAGCGCAGCGAATTTGACCGCAAGCACGACCAGCTCACCCTGCGCATGCCCTTCGACGGCCGCCTGCAATACAACGTCAGCCTGCCCGAGGACCCGGCGGCCCCCTACGAGCACACGGGCACCAACGTCCAGAGCTTCGCTACCGTCTGCGACGACTCCGCCTTCTACATCACCCTCTCCATCAGCAGTGCCGAGCTCTCCACCCTCAAGGATGAGGCCTTCAGCGCCGAGCTCCGACTGCCCGAGGGGCGCAGCATCAGCGCCCCCTTCAGCCACCGGCGCGTCGAGCGCAGCAACAGCGGGGCGGACATGCTCGTCTATTACTTCCGCCTGCCCGAGGACTTTCACGACGAGGCCTTCCGCATGCTCGGCAGCAATGCCCGCGCCCACCTCTTCTACGAGGCCGGCGACGGCGCCCTGAGGCTCAGCAAGACGGAACTCTCCACCCTCCCCGAGGCCGAGACCTGCAGCAGCTGGGAGGAGCTCATCGAGCGCGTGCGGCCCGACTGCACCATTTTGCTCATCACCGAGCGCGAAGTCATCCTGCGGAAACGCTGACGATCTCCCCCTCTCATGGCTGCCCCCCGCGGACAGGAACTGCGCTGTGAAAAGCTCTGTTTCGGCTACGATCGCCAACACCGCGTTCTCACCGACTTCAGCTACAGCTTCAAGCCCGGCATCACCCTGCTCAAGGGATACTCGGGCTCGGGCAAGACGACGCTGCTCAAGCTGCTGGCCGGCTACCTCAAGGCGGACAGCGGGCGCATCATCGCGCCGAGCGGGCACCGCGTCACCGGTCGCTACTACCGCCGCGTCGAGTGCTCCTACATGTTTCAGGGCATCAATCTGCTGCCTCTCATGAGCGTGGAGCGCAATCTGCAACTGGCGGCGGAAATGGCCGCCATGCCCAAGCGAGAGTGGGTGCCGCGCTGCCGCCGCCTGCTCGAGCAGCTCGGCATCGACGCGCTGCGCCACCGCCGGGCCGACAAGCTCTCCGGCGGCCAGATGCAGCGCGCCGCGCTGGCCCGCACCCTCATGAAGAACACCCCCATCGTCCTGCTCGACGAGCCCACCTCGGGCTTGGACGATGAAAACACGCGCATCATCTGCGAGCTCGTTGAGCAAGACGCCGCCGAGCGCATCTGCATCATCAGCACGCACGACAGCCGCCTCTTGGACCTAGGCCATGATATCTTGGATTTTGACAAGCCTGTATCTCGCTAAGGACACGCTGCATCGCTGGTGCTCGCGCCTCTCAAGCCCGCTCGCGCGCATCCTCGTCGTCTTCTTCCTGACCCTCTGCGCCCTCTTTTTCCTCGGCAACTACGTGCTGATCGCCAAAACCGTCCGCCAGCAGCTGCTCAGCCAGGGCGGCAACCTCGTCGTCGCCAACCTCATCCACAACCGCGAGCATCCCTGCTCGCTGCCCACGCGCCATGAAATCCGCGAGCAGCTCGGCGCCGACTCCTGGGCCGTCAACATGATGGGCAGCGTCACGCTGCCCGAGCGCAAGACCTGCTCCCTCGTCAGCTACGACTTCGCGCGCAGCTCTCAGTTTGCCCCCTTGCTCGCCCCGGACGGCGGCCCCGTGCTGCTCACCGGCACCGCCAAGCCCAAGGTTCCCGCCGGGCCCTGCACCATCGGCATCAGGACGGGCGGCGACATCATCTACCGCGACGTCATGGTGCGCCACCTGCCGGACAATCACCCGCTGCTGCGCCTGCTGAGCGGCGGTGCGGTCGTCGTGCCGCCCGACAGCCTCGCCGGAACGACCTACGAGGCCAGCATGAGCAGCATCATCGTCATCATCCCGAACCTCCGCGGCGCCGAAGACATCACCCGCGTCGAGCGCTTCCTCAACCGCTACATGACGCTGGAGGGCGGCAGCAGCAACGTTATCTCCGCCGCCTCCGTCATCAGCCGCATGGACGCTGTGCTCAGCAACCAGATGCAGTGCCGCCTCGCTTTCTGCGGCGGCATCGCCGCCATCGTCGGCATCCTGCTCACCGCGCTGGCCGGCATGGAGTACCGGCAAAACGAATACATCTACACGCTCATGAAGAGCTTCGGCATCCACCCCATTATGCTCGTGGGCGCCTACATCATCGAAAACCTCGTTCTCGTTACCGCCGCCTTCGGCGCCGCCCTCTGGGTCTTCATGGAGAGCCAGGGCATCATCATCCGCCAATTTTTCAAAATCGACAACGCCCGGCTCAGCCTCGCGGAAATTCGCCCTGAAATCGAGCTCATCGCCTCCTCGCTCCTCGCCTGCGTCCTCATCTCATCCATCCCCATTGTTATTGCCGCCAACCGCCAGATCGGCCGCGTGCTCAAATGAGAAGAGCAGGCACCTTGCAACAAATCGACGCAGCCTCTTCTCCGCTCTCACGATGCGCTCTCTGTATTTTTTTCAGGCACGTATGACGAACTTTGTGAAACTTTAAGCTTGCATTCTCCTCCAAAAATGGTAGAAAGGTGGAAGCGTCGCCCGCCCGTCCGGCGGGCCCCAATCATTCATCTTACATCAAACCATGGATATTCAAGTTGCAGTCCTTTGTGACTACGCCGCCGACTATCAGGGCAAGCTCTGCATTCAGGGCGCCTTCGATACTCTCTTCGCCCGTCAGTTCCCCGTGATTCACCCGGCCTGCTCTCTGGCCCTGCGCCTCTGCCTCACGCCTGAGGATGCCGGCAACCACAAGCTGGGTATCTCCATCGTCGATGAGGACGGCACGCCCCTCGACAAGGAGCACATGCCGATCGTCGGCGATCTGGCGGTCGCCCTGCCCGAGGGTGCCACCTTCCTGACGCGCAACCTCATCATGAACTTCCAGGGCCTCAAGTTCGAGAAGTCCGGCAACTACTGCATCGACGTGACGCTCGACGGCGAGGTGCTGGCCAGCACGCCGCTTCGCCTCGTGCTCGCTCAGCCGGCTCCGCAGCAGCAGGCCTGATCTCCTCCCTTCCGGGCTCACGGACCGAGCGGAAGTGCCCCGGTCAACCAGAAAACAGCGTGGCACCCTGTCGCATGGCGGCAGGGTGCTTTCGCGTCTCACGCCAAGGGGACTGCAGACGCAGCACCCGTCGCAACGCCTTCATCGAGCGGCATGGCAGCGCAGCGGCGACGCCCTCCACGCAACCCATCTGACACAGCTCCGGTCGTCACTGCTCGGCCGCAGGGCGGCACGGCAGAGCCCCCATCACTCGCGCAGCAAATCGGGGCGATCGCGCAGCGCCTCCCAGCCGCCCTCCAGCACGTAGACCGGCGCCTCGAGTCCGAGCTCGCGCAAATCAGCGGCGATCTCCTCCGACGAGCTGCAACCGCCGCTGCAAAACACCACCACGCGATCCTCCGGCCCCAACTCCGTCAAGCGCGCCACGGCGCGGTCCAGCAACTCCTGCTTCTGTTCCCCGGGCCGCACCGGGAACATATCATTGCCCTTCAGCTCCAGATGCCGCACCTCAAAATCGCTCTCGCTGCGCGCATCGATCCACACCACCGTCGCTGAAGGCGGCAGCGTCAGCAGCATATCCGGGCAAAGGTGGCCCTCCGGCACATTCTCCTGCACGCAGGCCGGCAGACGGCCGGGTGCAAAAAACCACTCATCCGCCCAGTAAAGAGCCAGCGCCAGCGGCACCATCAGCAAACCGAGGCGCACAAACTGCCGAAAACCATCCGGAGAGACCATCTGCATACCACCCTTCTACCACAAGCCCCGCTCGCTGTCAATCCTCCCGCAAGCCATCCGCGCCGCAGAAAGCAATACGAAACAAAACCTGCGAACCCGGCAACGCGCCGACCCTCACTTTAGGATTGCCAGCGCCGCACTGCTGTGTTATACAAAAGACATGGAACGCTTGAATCAACGCCCCGTCGACGGGCTTCGCCCCCTTGAATTCATCACCGACGTTGCCCCCAACGCCCTGGCCTCCGTCCTCAGCTGCTTCGGCAACACGCGCGTCATCTGCGCCGTGAGCATCGAAGAGGACGTCCCGCGCTGGATGAAGAGCCAGCGCGTGCCCGGCGGCTGGCTCACCGCCGAATACGCGATGCTGCCCTACTCCACCGCCGAGCGCAAGCGCCGCGACAGCGCGGGCAAGCAGGACGGGCGCTCCGTCGAAATCCAGCGCCTCATCGGCCGCTCGCTGCGCGCCGTCATGAACCTCGAGGCCCTCGGCGAGCGCACTGTCTACATCGACTGTGACGTCCTTCAGGCCGACGGCGGCACCCGCACCGCCAGCATCACCGGCGCGGCCATCGCCCTCGCCATCGCCATGAAGCGCCTCATGGCCCGCGGCAGCATCACGGAAAACCCGATGCTCAAACTCGTCTCCGCCGTCTCCGTCGGCAAGCTGCGCGGCGAGCCCCTGCTCGACCTCTGCTACGTGGAGGACCGCGACGCCGAGGTGGACATGAACATCGTCATGACCGAAGCCGGCGAATACGTCGAGGTGCAGGGCAGCGGCGAAGAGGCCGTCTTCACCGCCGATGAAATGGCGCAAATGCTCGCCCTCGCCTCCAAGGGCATCGCCGCCATCACGAAGGCCCAAAAAGAGGCCATCGCGCGCGCGGACGCCGTCTCTGACGGCGACGTCGCCTCCCTGCGCGACTTCTTCGCGGCCCGCTGAACCCGGCCTGCCGGAGCGAGACGCACGACACATCTCTGAGGCGCTCCTGCCCGACGGCAGCGGGCGCCTTCTGCGTCCGCGGGCGCGGCACACGTCCCCACGTCTCCGCGTACTGCGCGGGCCCCACGGGCTGCACGGGCCCACAGCCCCCGGACCGGACAGCATCGCGCAGCGCGGGCGGCACCGAACACAGGCACCCTGTGGCCCCACTCAGGCTTCCGGCAGAAAGCGGCCGCCTACCCGCATGCACACCACCGAGCGCGCGGGCCCGGCGATGGCTCCGGCGCGCAGCCCTCAACAGCCGGACGCCGCCAACTGCGCCGCCACCCGCTCCGCCAGCGCCTCGAGCGAATCACCCGCCGCCACCGGCAAAGGGTGCAGCCAGGTCTCGCGCCGCAGCCAGCTGCGCTGCCGCTTCGCGTAGCGCCGCGTCACCAGCGCCAGCGCCGCCGCCGGATCCGCTACGCAGAGCTCGCGGCCCGGCGCGTCCTCCGGCGGCAGACAGGGCTCCAGCAGCGGGCGCCGCTCCGGCTCCCGCGCCGCGAGATACGTCGCGAGCTCCGAGAGCCCCAGCGTCTTGCGCGCCGTCGGCGACAGCGCGTGCAGATCACCCAGAGCGCGCAGCTCCTCGAGCACACCGCCGCGCAGCATCGCCCGCGCCCGGCGCTCCGTGCGCGCATCGGCATCCGCCGTCTCGCGCTGCACGCAGAAACCCGGCCCGGCGGGCTCCACCTCCCAATTCCGGCGCCAATGCGAAAGCGGGCGTCCCCCGAGCATCACAATCTCCAGATTGCGGCAGACATAGCGCGGATTTTGCAGAGGCGTCATCGCCGCCCCCTCCGGATCGAGCTCCTGCAAGCGCCGCACCAGCTCCTCCGGCGGCAGCGCACTCAGCTTCGCCCGCAGCTCCGGATCCGAAGGCGGCGCCGGAGAGATACCGTGCGAAATAAACTTCACGTACAGCCCCGAGCCACCCGTCACAATCGCCCGCTTGCCCCGCGCCGCGATCTCGCTCAGGCAAGCCTGAGCCCGGCGCGCGTGCATCGCCGCGTCCTGAGACTCGGCGGGCGACAGGCAGCTCACGAGGTGATGTGGCACCCGGCGCAGCTCCTCCGCCGTCGGGGCCGCCGTCAGAATCTCCATCCCGCGGTACACCTGATACGCGTCCGCGCTCACGATCTCCGCATCGCCCAGCAGCTCCGCCAGACGCACCGCCAGTGCGCTCTTGCCGCTGCCGGTCGGGCCGAGAATAAAGATAGGTTTCAGGCTCTCCATTGCTTCACGTGGAACATTTGTCAAAGTTCAGGCGGCACCGGCATCGCGCGTCGAAGGCTGAGCAGCCGGGCCACTGATGCCGGATCACTCCGTTGAAAAACACCCCGGCGCACCGTCCTGCTCCGCTCGGCTGAACCCGCCGCATCTCATCAGGTATGCGGCAAATTGTGATCCGGGCCGTAGCGGTTGGCCCCGCGCTGCCCCTCGGAAACCACCAGCACCAGCAGCACCAGACTCAGCACAGGCAGCAGCGTCATGCAGGTCAGATTCACGATCAGCGCCGTCCTCATGCCGTAGGGCGGCACATTTTTCCACTCGCCGAGAATGCTGATCATCTTGAGGCCGTCAGACGTGTCCGCCAGCTCCAGCTCGCGGTTGCGGTCAAACTCGAGCCCCTTCGTGCGATCCACGAAATCGTAGAGCGGGCGCAGCGTCTCGATGAAGCGCCGGGCCGTCTCCGCTCGCTCACTGTTGCGCATGCGGTCGAACCAGAGGTGCGCATGCGTCGCGTAGCAGTCCGGCGGCTCGATCAGCTCGGGGTGGTCAAACTCACTGCTCAGATCCTCGAAGCGATACTCCGCTCCCTTCGCCACGAGAAAGGCGAGGCAGAGGACGAGGTAGGCGCTGCTCAGAACGAAGAGCGTCGAGAAGAGCACATGCAGAAAGACCCACACGCCGCTGCGGTTCACATCGTGCAGGCGGCGCACGGTGAGCGAAAACTGCGGCAGGGCCATCAGCAGCCAGAAGATCAGCAGCAGGGCGAAGCAACCGATGCCCACCCCGTACCACAGCGAGACCTCCCCGCGCGCCTGCTCGCCGAGACCGAGGCTCAGGCAGACGTAGCCCAGATAGAGCAGCAGGGCTGAGAGCGCCGCCACGACTATCTGAAAAAAGGCAAACTCGCGCCGCGTTGTTCGCCCGCGCAGCGTGAAGGCCTTGCGCAGCACAAAGAAAAAGTTCGGCAACACCCCGCCGTGCGAAGGGGCCAGGCGGAAGCCGCAGTGCGGGCAGCGGTGGCCGGGCCCGCCGTTGACAAGGGGTAGAGTCCGCCGACACTTGGGGCAGACGGGCGGGGGCTCCTCCTCCTCCCAGAGGGCCGTGTGCAGCTCGTGGGCATGCAGGCCGTAGCTGAGCAGCCCGCCGAGGGCTACCCAGGTGCTGCCGCCGGCTTCCGCCACGGGCGTCGTCGGGTCCACGAGTCCCTCGACCATCATGGCGGAGAGCTGCTCGAAGGTGACCGGCCCGCGAATCAAGTCGTCGGTGTCTCTGTAATAATACTGCTTCATGCCCGAGCGGGTGCTCCCGCTGCGAGGGAGAGAGCACCGCGTCATGATAGACGTTCCGCCTGTCACTGTCAACACCAAGAGAGAGCTGAGCGTGTCATGCGCGGGCGCGGCACTACTGCCCTCCCGCGGGCACAAATGTTCCACGTGGAACACGGAGAACAAAACTTGACAGCCGCGCCCATCTGCGATACAAGAGAAGGCGTGGCCCCTCTCTCCTTTCACCGCCCCGAGCTCGATGACGGCGACGCGCTGCGGCGCATCGTTGCCGGCGCCCGTGCCGTGAACAGCGATCTGGCGTGGGTCAACCTCCTTTTGCTCGCTCCCAAATACGACACCGAGATCGCGCTGGAGGACGGGGTGCTGTATCGCCACTACGGCGACCGCGCCCGCCTCTGCGGCTACACCTTTCCCTGCGCACCCTCGCTGCTCGATTCGGGCGACGAGGCGCTGCGGCGAGCGGAGGCAGCCCTGCGGCGCCTCGAGGAGGACGCGCGGGAGAGGGGGCGCGCCCTGCGCTTCTGCCTGCTGAGTCCGGCGGAGAAGGAGCGGCTCGAGCGCCTCCGCCCGGGGGCATGGCGCTTTCACTGCGCGCGCGGCAATGATGATTATCTGTACCGCCGCAGCGATTTGGCGGAGCTGCCGGGCACGGCCTATCACTCCAAGCGCAACCACGTGTCGCGCTTTCTGCGCGATCATGCGGACGCGGAGGCGGAGCCGCTGCACGAGGGCAATGTCGACGCTTTTCGGGAGGTGGCTGAGGCTTGGCTCGATTCGATGAGCTCGGCGGCGGGCGGCTCGCCCCGCGCGCTGCAACACGAGTGGCGCGCCATCGACGCGGCGCTGCGGCTGCGCGCGCCGCTGTCTCTGGAGGGGACGCTGCTGCGCGTGGGGGGCCGACCGGCGGCGATGGCGCTCACGAGCTTCATCAGCCCTAGCGTGGCGGATGTACACTACGAAAAGTGCCACCCGGACTTCCGCGGAGCCTACGCCCTCATCAACCGCGAGACGGCGCGACGCCTCAGCTCCGCGGAACTGATCAACCGCGAGGAGGATCTCGGGCTGGAGGGTCTGCGCCAGGCGAAGCTGTCCTACAAGCCCTGCCGGCTGGTCGAGAAGTGGGATGCGCTGCCCGCCGACTCCGAAGAGGATTTTCCCGGCGCCTCCCCGACCGCAGCCGAGGTGCCCGAGGCAGAGTCGCGCCGTGAAGAGGAGGATGCGAAAGGGGCGGCAGCGCGTTAACGGTCCGAGCCTTTTCGACAGCGGCGGCGACGAGCTGAGAGAGCGCTCGCATCCACGCCGAACCCACGACGCAGCCCCTTCTCGCCACACCTCCCCGCCGGAGCGTTCCACGTGGTCACAGGTCACCCGCAGCCTCAGGGCAGCTCCATCACTACGTTTGCAGAAACCACGCCCGCACGAGACCACGCCCCCCAGAGCACGCGCTTCGGCCGCCGCACCACCGTCTCCCTCCGGACAACACCGCCCGGCGGCTCTCCCGTGACCTCACTTTTCGGACACCACACCACTCGGACATCACCACTCAACCTCCTCAACCGGACCGTCCCACACAAAAAACTCGCAAAACCTCACCACTCCACACGACCAAAACACCCTCCACACTGCCATGTTGACTCATCTCTTGCGCGCCCAAGACTGCGCCGCCTGCCGCCTCTGCTGCCACTTTCAGCGCTCCAGCGCCTGGGAGACGCCGGCCATCGAGCCCGAGCTCGTCGCCCTGTATCGCGAGCTGAATCCGCCGCCGCCCCTCATGGAGCGCGTCGACGGCTCAATCACCTTCGCCCTCCGCTTCCCGCCCGATGATGCGAGCGCGGAGGCTCCCTGCCCGATGCTCGACGCCTCTTCCGGCTGCACGCTACCGCGTGAGCAGCGGCCCTTTGAATGCCGCCTCTGGCCGCTTCGCCTGATGCGCCTGCTCCCCGAGGACGAGAGCGGCGCCGAGCCCACAACGCCCCTTTGCCGCGCTGCGGCGTCACGTGCAGCGCATCCGGACCGAGCCGACGGCGTGGTGTCGGACTTCGCTGCGGGAGCAATCCCCGCTTCGCTCCACGTGGAGCGCGACGGCGGAGCGCAAGGCTGCCCGGAGTGCACCCGCAGCGGAAGCGGTGACGCAACACAGGGCAGCCCGGCGCGTGGCGACGCTTCGGAGAGACAGGGCTCAACTCCCGCCGCTCCGACTCACGGGAAAGTGGTGATCGGCTGCTACAGCGCCTGCCCGGGTGTACCGGCATCGCTGCTGCCGCGGCTGTGCGATGAGGCGCTGGGGCCCCTGCGCGCCGCCCTCGTGGAGCACGCCCGGCGCCTGCCGCAGACGATCCGCCCCTACGACGCGCACTACGTCGTTCTGGCCGAGTTGCCGGAGCTCAGCGAAGCGGGTCTCCGCGAAGGCTGAGGGCTCAGAGCCCGGTGCCGCGGGCACGACCTCAGGCTCGGCCCTGCGCTCCCTCGTTCCCGGTCACCGCTGCTGGGGTCGGCGAGGGATGGAGCCGAAGCGAGGGAGGAGGCAGCCCGCGAGAAGGGGGAGAAGTCACTCCGCCGAAGCTTCGGGGAGCGCACGGCTCGGCTGAGTGAACGACAGGGCGCTCGCTGCGTGATGCCGGACGGAGCATGCAGTCGGAGTGCACAGTCGGGGTGCACAGTCGGGGTGCGCAGCCAACCGGGAGCGAGGAGCAGGTGCGTGACCGAGCGACGGCAATGCCGATGGAGGGCTGCAGTCTCTTCATGAAACCGCCGGACGCGTCGCGACGGTTCCGCGCCTCGACTCGGAAAGCCCCCGCTCCCGATACAAAGCGACGCCTCCGCGGCGCTGAGCCGGGGAGGCGTCTCGAGAAAAGGATCACCGCCGTGCCGTCAGTGGGAGAAGAGCCACGTTCCCTTCTGTATAGGTGGGTGCGAAGCCGGGATCTTCTGAGGTATCCTCGTGGGACGGAACATGTGATCCCTGAAGGCGGAAGCCCCTTGTTTTATTACAACGGTCCGGGCCTTGATGTCCACGTGTCACGCACACGGCAGCTGCATTATTATTACCACGGAGGGGCGGCTTTGGCAAGCTCTTTCTCGCTCTTTTTCGAAAGCGCCTCACGCTCCCTTCACAGTAGCCGCTCCGCCCGCAGCACGGGGGCCTGTCGCGTCCGGCGCCATATCTCCCGATCTTCCATCTCCTCCGAACGCATCCCGGTCAACACTCCCGTATCCCATTCCGCAACGCCCCGCTTCCCCGCGCGCTCATCCCCCACACTCTCGCTCACTCAGCTCAGAGCTCCCGCTCAGCCCGCTTTTGCTCCGGCGAGCTCGCGTTACCATGCTCTCTCCACGCGCTTCCGCAGGCTGGCGAGGATGGGACGCTTTCGTCTGCTCCGTGTTCCACGTGGAACACACGCGCGCCTGCTCCACGGCCTCAGAATGTTTGACAAAGAGGCCGGGAAAGTGTATAAAAGGCGCGAACGAACATGACTATACCAACCCTACTTTCCGACAAGCTGACCAAGGCCGTCGCCACCGTGCTCGGCGATGCGCTGCCCGCCGATTTCAAGGCAGCCGTGACGCCTTCGCAGGACCTCCGCTTCGGTGATTACCAGAGCAATGCCGCCATGATGCTCGCGAAGCAGGCGCGCATGAATCCCCGCGCGCTCGCGGGCCGGGTGCTGGAGGAGCTCGGCGAGGATGAGATGGCGACGGCGGAGATTGCCGGGCCGGGTTTCATCAACTTCCGCATCAAGCCGACGTATTACGCGACGCGCACGCGCGCGATGCTCGACGATCCCCGCCTGGGGGTGCCGACGGTGGCGGAGCCGAAGACGATTGTGATCGATTTCTCAGCGCCGAATGTGGCCAAGCCGATGCACGTGGGGCACATCCGCTCGACGATTATCGGCGACACGCTGGCGCGTCTGGCGCGCTTCATGGGGCACCGCGTGATTGCGGACAACCACATCGGCGACTGGGGGACGCAGTTCGGGATGATTCTCTGGGGCTGGAAAAACTGCCTGAGCCAGGAGGCGCTGGAGGCGGATCCGATTGAGGCGCTGCTCGATGTCTACAAGCGCGTGAATGCGATGTGCAAGGAGGATGCGACGCTGCTGCCCCGCTGCAAGGAGGAGCTGGTGAAGCTTCAGAGCGGCGATCCCGAGAACCGCGCGATCTGGGAGCGCTGCATTGCGGTGACGAAGCGCGGCCTGAACAAGATTTACGATGAGCTGGACATTCACTTCGACTACTGGCTGGGCGAGAGCGCATACAATGATGCGCTGGGCCCGCTGGTGGAGGATTTGCTGGCGAAGGGGATTGCCCGGGTGAGCGACGGGGCGGTCTGCGTGTTCTCGGACGGCTTCCACAAGCCGCAGAATGACCCCTTCCTGGTGCAGAAGGACGGGGAGTGGGTACCGGTGCCGGCGATCATCCGCAAGGCGGACGGCGGCTTCCTCTACGCGACGACGGATTTAGCGACGCTGGATTATCGCTTCGAGCATTTTCACGCGGATTCGATCTGGTACGTGGTGGGCGCTCCGCAGGAGAAACATTTCCGCCAGATTTTCGACATTGAGCGCATGCGCGGTGTCAAGGGGGCGGATCTGCGCTTCGTGGCCTTCGGCTCGATTCTCGGCAAGGATCGCCGCCCCTTCAAGACGCGCTCGGGCGATACGGTGAGTTTGCAGGATGTGATCGATGAGGCGGTGTCTCGCGCGGCGAAGGTGGTCGAGGAGAAGAGCCCGACGATGCCGGCGGAGGAGAAGGCGGCGGTGGCTCACGCGGTGGGCATCGGCGCGATCAAGTTTGCGGAGTTGTCGCAGAATCGCATGAGCGATTACATTTTTGACTGGGACAAGATGCTGGCGCTCTCGGGCGATACGGCTCCGTATCTCCAGAACAGCTATGTGCGCACGCGCTCGATTTTCCGCAAGATCGAGGGTGAGTTCCGCGCGCCGGAGGCGATGCTGCTGACGGAGGAGGCGGAGATTCACCTCGCGCGCCTGCTGGTGCGCTTCTCGGAGGTGGTGCCGGCGACGCTGGACGACTGCCGCCCGAATCTGCTGGCGGCCTACCTCTACGAGCTGGCGCGTGCCTTCCACAGCTATTACGAGGCCTGCCCGGTGCTGCGGAGCGAGGGGGCGGTTCGCGAGAGCCGTCTGGCGCTCTGCGAGCTGACGGCGCGCGTGCTGCGCCAGGGCATGGGGCTGCTCGGCATTACGATGCCGGAGCGCATGTAAATGCGGCGCGCGGCTTCGTCGGCGGTGCCGGGAGTTTTCTGCACCGCCGACGCCGCCGAAGCTACGGGCTCGGCCCGGGGCCCGGCGCGAAGGCGTGAAGTCCTGGGCCGGCATCTCTGCCTTCCCGCCTTTCCGCCCGAGTGTACATGAGCTCCCCTTTCCCCGGTCGACTTGATTTCTCGACTTTCCCCCTTGTTCCGTTCGTTCACCCCGTGCCGATGTGATGAAGCTCAGCCTTGTTTCAATTCTGGCTTTGGCTCTGCTGCCCGCTTGGGCGGCAGGGGGAGCGGCGCCGTCGCCATCCTCCGCGAAGGCCGGCGGGCCCGCAGGGCGATCAGGTAGCGGGGAGTCGACGTCTCCGGCGGCTCGCGCGGAGGAGGATGAGGCGGCCGGCTCGGCTCCCTGTTTCGTGGTGCTGCCGCTGGCGTCTGCGGAGGCAGAGGCGGAGCGGCTGACGCAGCGGGGGCTTCAGGAGTTTTTGCTCGGCAGCAAGGGGCGGGCGGAGGAGGCTTTTCGCCGGGCGTGCGAGCGCGATTCTCGCGCGATGATGCCGCGTGCGGCTCTGCTGGCGCTGCGCACGCTGAGGCCGGAGGAGGCGCAGGGCGTGCGCGAGGAGCTGGAGGCACTGATGGCCTCGGGGCTGATGACGACACCGACTGAGGAGGCGATGCTCGGCTGGCTGCTGGCGCTCTCCGTCGGGCAGACGGATCAGGCGCGGCAGATCAATGATGCGTGGGCCGAGGGGCATCGCCGCGATCCCTGGTCTCAGTGCTGGCGCCTGCTCGAGGCGGCGAACCACGCGCCGAGCCTGCTCGCGCCCTCGGCGGCCGAGGATGTGGCTGAGGATCCGGCTGAAGATGTGGCTGAGGATCCTGAAGAGGTAGTCGACGAGGTGGCTGAGGAGACCGCTGATCAGCCGGAGAGCGCCGGGACCGATTCGGCCGCCCTGACGGATGGCCAATCGAAAGGCGAGGGCCTCGGCGGCGCCTTTGAGGCGGTGGATGCGGAACTGGGGCGCCTGTTCCCGAATCATCCGCTGGTGTGTTTTTGTCGGGCGCAGGTGCGCGAGGCTGCCCCCGATGAGGGGAGCCTCGCGCTGGCGGTTGATCAGGCTCGGCGGGCGGCGGAGAAGTTGCCGTCGCATCCGCTGGTGCAGCTGCTGCTGGTGCATGCGCTGGACCGCGCCGGGCAGACGGCGGAGGCGGAGCGCGTGCTGAGTGCTGCGCGTCGTCGACTGTACCCGGAGGCGCCGCCGGAGGGAGAGAGGGCGGAGCGCGAGCTCTGGCTGCTCCTCTGCCTGCGCCACTGTTCTCTGCTCAGTTCGCTGGGCCGCGAGGCGGAGGCGCTGAAGCTGCGCCGGCAGCTCAATGCGCTGCCGCTGCCGGAGAGCGGGGGCTCGACGGATGTTCTGCTGCTGCGCTGGGAGTCTCACTTCATGCCGCTGCGCGCCATGCTGCGCCCGGGGGCTCGGCTGACGCGCTCCCTCATTCGCGCGGCTCGCCAGGCCGCGGCGCCGGAGAAAGCGACTTCAACGCCGGAGAGCGGCTGCCTGGTGTGCGCGGCGGACGGGCTGGAGCACGCATTGCTCGGCTTGCTGTATCTGAACCGCGGGGAGCGCCGTGCGGCGGAGGCGGAGCTTCGCTCGCTGGAGGCGTCAATCGCTGCGATGGAGAAAATCCATCTGCCGGCGATCCGCACCGCGGGGCAGACGGACGTGCTGCTGCTGGCGCAGCGCCAACTCGACTCGTTGCGCGCCGCGCGCTACCGGGTGCTCATCCGGCTCTATCCCGACCAGGCGGAGGACTTGCAGCGTGATTATGACGAGCTGCTGCGGCATCGCCTGCGCTACCAGCTCCCGCCGCTGATTCCGCACAATGCCGTGCCGTCCGGCTCGCGTGGCGCGGCGGCTTCGCGACGGTCGACCCCGAGGTGATCATCGGAGGCTTCAAGCCCCACCCGCCCTTCATTCGCGTCTTGCATCGAGAGGGAATATCTTTCCGCGGACTCCTATTCTCCCGCAGGGGACATCCTGTGCCGGAGGCGAGCCCCGGCGGCTTTCTGAACTCTTGTTCATCCGATGGCCGGCGTTTTCTTCTCCCGCTGAGCCGAGGACTTTTCGTGTTCCACGTGGAACAACGCAGTTTTTGTCTTATATTTCTGTTATATAATATTAAAGATGGAAGATGGGGCAGTGAATATCAATTATATATTAATCGAGGCGGATGCTCTCAGTGGAGGCATGATACGCCCTCTTTGGGGCCCGCCGCGCGGCTCCCCTTGCTCGCGAGGGCAGGCCAAGATGGCGGCTGCCTTTACTTTCTCCCGGGGAGCTTGTAAGGCTGCGTCAGCACCATTTCCGTCGCCTTGACTTCCGGCTCTCTTGTGTTAAAATCTTCGGTATGAGAGCTTGCGCACTTCCGCTGATGTCGCTTCTGTCTGTTTCGCTGCTGTTGTCGTCCTGCGCCCAAGTGCAAACGCATCTCCGCATTCGAGAAAGCGGCACGACCTACGAGGGGATAGCGCTGGATCCTCCGCAGGTCCTCTACACGCAGGGAGGGCGCAGCTATGTGGTCGTCGACCGCCACCGTATGGTGAAAGAGTACCCGATCCTGCGCGACAGGATTTTCCTGACACAGCAAAACGGGGAGCCGGAGACTCGGATTCTCCACCCGGCGTCCGATGCGGAGCCTCGACGCATCTACGTGCCGTTGTCGGCGTCGACGGCGCAGGTGCTGGCGCACGAGCAGGGATACTGCACGATGGATGTGCTGCTTGACGAGGTGAGTGCTCACATGAGCGAAGCGAGCACGGTCCTTCCCGGTGCCGGAGAAGCGCCGGTTCGGGCGTTGATCGACGGAGGACGGAGGCTGCACGCGTTTGAGGAGACGCGCAGCCCGAAGGAGCCATCGGCGGCTAAGCTTTGGCTCAGCCGGGTGGACCGCGCCGTGATCGATGCCCCGGCGACGCTGCTGTACAACGTGGCAATCCCGGTGATGGAGCCCTTTGTTTTCTTTTACGAGTTCTTCACGGACGAGGATGACGGCACCTACCGCTCCGAGCTGGGTGACCGCTTAAAGAGCGACACAAATCATTGATTATTACAATATAATAAACTTATTCACAAAAATTGTGAATAAGTGTGTGAATAAGTTGAGGATAAAGTTGCGAATAAGTTTTGTTCGCGGGGATTGATGTTTTATGCGCCGAGTTATCCTCAGGGTTACACTTTTTTATCTAATTCAAAATGAAGACATTAAGTGACTTGTTCACTTATTAACCGAGCTGATGATGATGAGTTTATTAAAATGAATTCATTGTTCTTCATGGAGCTCACGGAGCAGGGATCCTCAAGGGGCGGAACGCGCCTCTCTTGCTGTTGCCGGGCAGCCGCTGCTTGCGGCACGTTTTCGCTCTGGTCATGCACTGCGTTTGATGCCGCGAGAGGGACTGCGGCCAACCACGGCGCAGCGGTATGGGAGCGATGTGTCCGATTTGAAAGCCGCCATGACCTTTCGTCTCAGTTTGAACGGCTGATTGACGCCCATAACCAGGGCAGACGCATTTGGATTACGTCACAACCATAACGACATCCAGAAAAGTCTGAACAGGGCCAAAAATGCTCGATTTCACCCAACTTCACCCTCGTGCAAAGGAGAATGCGCGTTGTTATTATCGGAAATAACTTAAAATCCGACGTGAAATTCTCTAATGCGTCTGCCCTGCGCCCATAACGTGCGCTCTTGACTTGCGAGAGCCGGATTGCTACAATGAAGCCGCTATGGCAGCCAATACCTGTTCCTGTGTGCGCGAAGAAGATGCCCGCTGGATGCAGCGCGCGTTGGACAACGCCCGCCGTGGTCTCGGCACCACGAGTCCGAATCCTCCCGTCGGGGCCGTCATCGTGCGCGAGGGGCACCTGCTCGGCGAGGGATGGCATGAGAAGGCAGGTGAGCCCCATGCCGAGCGCCGAGCGCTGGCCGATGCCCGGGCCCGCGGCAACGGGGAGGCGCTGCGCGGAGCGACGATTTACGTGACGCTGGAGCCCTGCTCGAGCTATGGGCGCACGCCTCCCTGCACCGAGGCCATTCTCGAAGCGGGGCTGGCTCGCGTCGTGTATGGAGCGGTGGATCCCGATGAGCGGCACCGAGGCCGCGCGGATGCCTTGCTGCGCGCCGCCGGGGTTGAGGTGTGCCCCGGGGTGCTGCGCGAGGCCTGCGAGGCTTTTCTGCGCCCTTGGATGCACGCCGTGCGCACGAGCCGCCCTTGGGTGGTGGCCAAGGTGGCCACGACGCTGGACGGGCGCCTGACGCGCCGCAGTACGCGCTGGATCAGCGGGCCCGAGGCGCTGCGCGAGGGGCACGAGCTGCGCCTGCATTCCGATGCGATTCTCGTGGGCGGGCAGACCGTTCGCCACGATGACCCGGCGCTGACGATCCGCACGCCGATCTCCCCCGTGCCAGCGATCAAGCAGCAGCCCTGGCGCGTGGTCGTCACGCAGCATCGCGAGCAACTGCCGGCCTCCGCGCAGCTCTTCACGGATGCGTGGGCCGATCGCACAGTCGTGCTGGAGCAAGTCACGGACTGGGAGCAGGTGCTGCGCGACCTCTACCGCGAGCGCGGCGTGGTGCAGCTGATGCTGGAATGCGGCGGTCGCCTGCTGCGCCCTCTTCTGGAGGCCCGCTTGGTCGACGCATGGATGCAGGTGGTGGCCCCGGTTCTGTCCGGCGGTGATGAAGAGGTGATTCCCGGTGCCTTTCTGCCGGCGGAGGTGCGGTTGGAGCTGACGCGCCGCGAACCCTGCGGCCGCGATCTGCTGCTGGAGGGTCTGTTGCATTACGAGAAGTGAGGATGAACGATATGCCAGAAGCCCGGAAGCCGGAGGAGCCCCTTTTCAGCATCATTATGCCTGTCTATTGTGTGGGTCCCTATTTGCAGACGACGCTCAATAGCCTGTACGCCCAGACGGAACGTGATTTCGAGATCGTCGTCGTCAATGACGGCTCGATGGATGAGACGGCGGAAATCCTGCAAGCGCAGACGGACCCGCGCCTGCGGGTGTTGCATCAGGAAAACGCCGGCGTCAGCGTGGCGCGCAACCGGGCCATTCAGGCAGCGCGCGGGCGCTGGTTAGCCCTCATGGACGGCGATGATGCCTGGAGACCCAATCACTTGGAGCTGGCTCGCCAGTCGCTGGAGGCTCACCCGGAGTATGTGTGGTATTGCGGCCTCTTCAAACGGGTTCGCGCGGCGAAGCTGAACGAGGCTGACTTCCGCGAGGCCGCGCCCCGAGGCCGCCTTCTGGCCGTGAACTGGTATCTGGAAGGTTGCCGGCAGATTCTGCCGTGCTCCTCCCTCGTGGTGCGCCGCGATGCCCTGAACGAATTGCCCGAAATCTTTCCGCCCGGGGTGAAGATGTTCGAGGACAACGTCGCGCTCTGCCGCCTGGCCCGCCGCCACCCGATGATGCTGCTTCGCCTGACGGAATCCATGATCTATCTGGAACGCAGCAGCTCGGCCACCGGACAGTACGACCTAGCCGCGCGCGGCTCCGCGACCGGCGTTGCCCTCGATGCCCTGCGCCTGCACCAGCAGCTGGATGACGAACCCGGATGCAGCCAGGAGGCCCACCTGATGTACCGCGAGTTTGCGCTCTCCAATTGGTGGATGCGCATCACGGGCGCGAGCCTCATCACCTGGCTGCCGGAGATCGCCGAGCGCCGCCGCATGACCGGCACCTTCTTCACCGCCTGGCTGCGCTTCTTCTGCCGCCTCAATCATCTGGTCTGCCGCGCCATGCGCTGGGGTATCCGGCGGCGCCTCAACGCCATCCGCCGCGAGATGGATCGACGCGCCGCCGCCTGCCGCCAAGTCCTCGAAGAGGGCCCGGAGCACTGACGCCATCCTGTAGGGCTCGCCCCGCCGAGCCTGATCGCAGGCGTTGAGCCCGTCCCGGAGCTCGGCGACCGCCCGGTAGCTGATAGCCCCCGAAAGGGGGATAATTAAGGGTTGCCAAAAGAGAGCGAAGTTGCTACAATACCCGCCGCACCGCCGATCATTCGAACAGACAAGCCATGAGTTTTCAGTTTTTCAGCAAACTGCGACACCGCCGCGACCACATCCGACTCGTCAAGGCTGAGCTCCAGAAGGTGCGCGACGTCATGGCGGAGCAGACCGAGCAGTTCTCCCCCGCGGTGCGCGACTACATGCAGCGCATCTGCCGCGCGCGCGGCAAGATGATCCGCCCGGGCCTCGTGTTGCTCACGGCGGCCGCCACCGGCGGCATCAAGCACGAGCACGTCATCTTCGGCGCCATCATGGAGATGATCCACATGGCCTCGCTTATCCACGACGACGTGCTCGACAAAGCCGACACGCGGCGCGACCAGCCCACCCCCAACGCCCTCTGGGGCAACGAACTCGCCGTCCTGCTCGGCGACACCCTGCTCTCGCAGGCCATGGTCATGGGCTGCGAAATCTCCGACGCCAAGTTCTGCAAGCGCATGTCGCTGGCACTGCGCGACCTCTGCCAGGGCGAAGTCGAGCAGTCCAGCCGCCTCTGGGACGCCGAGATGACGCGCGACGAGTACTACGAACTCATCCGCAAAAAGACGGCCACCCTCTTCGCCGCCTCCATGGCCGGCGCCGCCTACCTGCAGGGGCTGGATGAAGAGATGATCGAGCACCTGAACCGCATGGGCATGTTGCTGGGCATCTCCTACCAGATCTACGACGACTGCCTCGACCTCACCGGGCGCGACGAAGCCGCCGGCAAGACGCTGGGGACGGACAACGAAAAGGGCAAGCTCACGCTGCCCGTCTTCTTCCTCATGGAGTCCACCAGCGAAGACGTCGCCGCCGGCGTGCGCGAGTGCATCGAGCAGAAGCGCGAGATCGACTTTGCCTCCCTGCGGCACACGGAAGCCTTCCGCGAAGCCATCCGCCTCTCCGTCGAAGAGGGCATCGCCCGCAACGAAGAAGCGCGCGAAGTCCTCTGGCTGCTGCCGGAATCCCCCGCCCGTGAAGCCCTCACGGAAATGACCTACCGCCTCGACGACATGCTGCGCGACTGCTGCAGCTGAGCCGCGAATCGCAGCTTGCCCGCCGCCGAGCGGCCCGAAGAGCCGCCGCTCGCCCCGCCGCACCCGGAGACGCCCGAGCCCCCGGCAGACGCGGGAAGCCGCAGAAAGCGGCAGGCCGGGCGGCCCCACCCCACCCTTCACGTATCCAGCACCATGGACAGCCTGCTGAGACCCGAAAAAATGCAACCGTCCAGACCAGGCGTCGCCGACTGCGTCTGGGAGAACATCCGCAAAGCCGCCGAGCGCGCCGAAGAGAGCGAACCCAAGCTCTTCAGCCTGCTCGACGACATCATCCTGAGCCGCAGCAGCCTCGGCAACGCCGTCTCCGTGCGCCTCGCGCGCAAACTCTCGCGGCGCGACATGGGCCGCGACGACATCGAGCCGCTCATCCGCACCCTCCTCAAGCAGAACCCCGACATCGTCGACTGCATGGCCGAAGACCTCTGCGCCGTCGTCGACCGCGACGCCGCCTGCCACAGCGCTCTCGAGCCGCTGCTCTTCTTCAAGGGTTTCCACGCCCTGGCCACCTACCGCGTCGCCCACCGCCTCTGGCTGGACGGCCGCCACCTGCTCGCCCTCTTCTTCCAGAGCGTCGGCAGCGAAGTCTTCGGGGTGGACATCCACCCCGCCGCGCAAATCGGCTGCGGCATCCTGCTCGACCACGGCACCGGCTTCGTCGTCGGCGAAACCGCCATCATCGAGAACAACGTCTCCATGCTGCACGAAGTCACCCTCGGCGGCACCGGCAAAGAGAAGGGCGGCGCACGCCACCCCATCGTGCGCAGCGGCGTGCTCATCGGCGCCGGCGCCAAAATCCTCGGCCGCGTTGAAATCGGAGAATGCGCCAAAGTCGCCGCCTCCTCCGTCGTCCTCGACAACGTGCGGCCGCACACCACCGTCGCCGGCGTGCCCGCCGTCGAAGTCGGCTCCTCGGGCAGCGACTCGCCCGCCCTCTGCATGCAGCAGCGCATCTGCAACGGCTGAAACCCCGCCGCCCCATGATCACGGAACTCGACATCCGCCTGCCGCTGCGCAAGAGCCAGCGCGACGACGCCCGCCGCAAAGCCGTCGCGCAGCAGCTCGGCATCTCACCCAAGCGCGTGCTGGGCCTGCGCCTCATCAAAGAGAGCATCGACGCGCGCCGGCGCCCCATCTGCAAACTCCTGCGCCTGCTCGCCGGCATCGACGAAGAACTCCCGCCCGCCCCGCCCGTCGAGCGGCACTACCCCGCCCTGCCCGAAGGCGCCCCGCGCGTCATCATCGTCGGCAGCGGCCCCGGCGGCCTCTTCGCCGCCCTGCGCTGCCTCGAGCTCGGCCTCCGCCCCATCATCCTCGAGCGCGGCAAAGACGTCTCCGCCCGCCGCTTCGACCTCAAACCCATCAACTGCGAAGGCCGCGTCATCGAAGACTCCAACTACTGCTTCGGCGAAGGCGGCGCCGGCACCTTCTCCGACGGCAAACTCTACACCCGCGCCACCAAGCGCGGCCCCGTCAGCGAAATCTACGAAACCTTCGTCGCCCACGGCGCCGCCCCCGAAATCCTCACCGACGCCCACCCGCACATCGGCTCCAACCGCCTGCCCAACATCATCAAAGCCATGCGCGAAAGCATCCTGCGCGCCGGCGGCGAAGTCCACTTCCGCAGCCGCGTCAACGGCCTGCTGCGCAGCGCCGACGGCCGCCGCCTGCTCGGCGTGCGGTGCAGCGACGGGCGCGAATACAGCGGAAAAGCCGTCATCCTCGCCACCGGGCACAGCGCGCGAGACATCTACCGCCTGCTGCAGAGCGAAGGCCTGCTGCTCGAGCGCAAACCCTTCGCCGTCGGCGTGCGCATCGAGCACCCCCAGCAGCTCATCGACCGCGCCCAATACCACCTGCGCCCCGGCGAAGAGCGGCCCGACAACCTGCCCGCCGCCCGCTACACCCTCGCCACCAAAATCGACGACCGCGGCGTGCACTCCTTCTGCATGTGTCCCGGCGGCTTCATCGTCCCCGCCGCCACCGAAAACGACGAAGTCGTCGTCAACGGCATGAGCCTCTCGCGGCGCAACTCCCCCTTCGCCAACTCCGGCTTCGTCGTCACCGTCGAGCCCGAAGACACCGACCTCTACCTGCCCGAGCACGGAGCCCTCGCCGGCATCGCCTGGCAGAAAGCCCTCGAAATCGCCACCGCGCGCGCCGGCGGCGGCCATCAGAAAGCCCCCGCCCAGCGCGCCGTCGACTTCCTCGCCCGCCGCCTCAGCGCCGAACTGCCGCGCAGCAGCTACCACCCCGGCCTCACCCCCTGGGACCTCAACGCCCTGCTGCCCCCCGGCATCGCCCGGCGCCTCGGCCAGGGCCTGCAACTCTTCAACCGCAAACTCCACGGCTTTGCCGGCGAAGAAGCCCTGCTCATCGGCTGCGAAACCCGCACCAGCTCCCCCGTGCGCATCCCACGCGACGAGCACAGCCTCCAGCACCCCCAGCTCGCCGGCCTCTACCCCTGCGGCGAAGGAGCCGGCTACGCCGGCGGCATCGTCTCTGCCGCCCTCGACGGCCGCCGCTGCGCCGAAGCCGTCGCCGCCGCCCGCTGAGCGCCCCTGAGCGCCCGCATCCGCCGCTCAGACCCCGCCCCGCCCCGTCCCCCGTCCGCCAGAGGCCCGATGCCCGCCTCCCGAACCGCCGGCAGCACAAAAAAACACCCGGCCACCCCCCCGCGGCTGATTTTGAGATTGAACTGAAAGCGGCGCATGCTATAATCACCCCAACTATGAGTCCAGACACTACCAAACCCGAGCTCTCCGGCTCGGTGAAACGATACGCCATGTACCTCATGGTCATGGCCGGTCTCGGCGGGCTTCTCTACGGTGTGGACGTCGGCATCATCGCCGCCGCCCTCCCCTACATCGAAGCCACCTCCGACTACACCCCCCAGCAACTCTCCATTGTTGTGGCTGCCGTGCTGCTCGGCTCCGTGCTCTCCTCGCTCTTCGCGGGCATGCTCGCCGAATGGCTCGGGCGCAAGAAGGTCATCATCATCTCCGCCTTCCTCTTCACCCTGAGCATCCCCGTCATCTGCACCTCGACCACCTTTGAGGCCCTCATGGCCGGGCGAATCCTCCAGGGCGCCTCAGCCGGCCTCGTCGGCGTCGTCGTCCCGATGTACCTCGCCGAATGCCTTGACGCCAACTCGCGCGGCAAGGGCACGGGCATGTTCCAGTTCCTGCTGACCATCGGCCTCGTCTTCGCCGCCCTCATCGGCCTGCTGACCACCGAATTCGTCGGCGCCGCCGATGACGTCACCATCGACATGGCCTCCAAAGAGCACGCTTGGAAGACCATCTTCTGGTGCTCCTCTCTCCCCGGCATCATCCTCTTCCTCGGCGCCTTCCGCCTGCGCGAATCACCCCGCTGGCTCTACCGCCGCGGCCGCCGCGACGAAGCCCTCAGCTCCCTCGCCGCCAACAACGGCGACGTCGCAGCCAAGGAAATTCTCGACGAAATGATCGCCGCCGACAAGGCTGAAGAAGAGAGCAAAGCCGCCGTCAAGGAAGCCGCCAAGGGCGACTCCCTGCTCCAGCGCAAATACGTCATCCCCTTCATCCTCGCCGTCGTCATCCTCGCCTGCACCCAGGCCACCGGCATCAACTCGGTGCTCAACTACTCCGTCAAAGTCTTCCAGCAGGCCGGCCTGCAGGGCGAGCAAGCCAACTACGCTGACCTCGCCATCAAGGTGGTCAACATGCTCATGACCATCGTCGCCGTCTCCCTCGTCGACAAGAAGGGCCGCAAGTTCCTGCTCATGGTCGGCACGCTCGGCATCATCGTCGGCCTCGTCGGCGTCGGCCTCATGTTCAGCCTGCTGGAGAACAAGCGCATCGACGTCACCTCCTACGCCCAGAGCCTCGTGCAGGACAAAGCCGCCCTGAAGCTCTCCACCGAGGACGCCGTCAAGTGGGCGCGCGACAACAAGGCCGAAGGCTGGAACGAC
Organism: uncultured Akkermansia sp.; assembly: GCA_900548895.1. Taxonomy (GTDB): domain Bacteria; phylum Verrucomicrobiota; class Verrucomicrobiia; order Verrucomicrobiales; family Akkermansiaceae; genus Akkermansia; species Akkermansia intestinavium. Next base: position 6,767 of record URLZ01000027.1, on the reverse strand, counting down.
GCCTTCATGCAGGGTGAATCCGTCACCCCCGGCATGCAGCTCATCGTCACCTACCGCCAGGGCTCGGACAGCAACCAAGTCGTCGCCGAGCACTTCGACCGCGCCGCCGCCACGCAGAGCGTCAACAGCTCGCTCGCCAACGCCGCTGACGCCTACACCGACAGCGCCATGAGCCCCGTCAACGTCGAAGCCGCCCGCAGCGACTTCCTCGCACACCTCGACAAAAAGAAGGAAGCCACCGCCCGCCTCTCCGACAAGATCCGCAGCGGCAGCACCTCCCTGCGCGACGGCGTGAGCGATGAAGCCAAGGACGACATCATCAAAGACCTCCAGCGCCTCGAGAAAAACGCCGACCGCGCCATCATCGACGCCGGCTTCGTGGGCAAGCCCACCTTCCTCGACAAGCTCTGCTTCTGGAGTACCCCGGAAGAGCCTGGCACCCTCAAGGAACTCAGCATCGTGCGCGCTGAAATCGGCATGAAGCCCGGCGCCGCCACCGGCTGGGCCGTCACCGGCTTCTTCATCGTCTTCATCGCCTTCTACGCCGCCGGCCCGGGCGTCTGCGTGTGGCTCGCCCTCTCCGAGCTCATGCCCAACCGCATCCGCGCCAACGGCATGGCCATCGCCCTGCTCATCAACCAGGGCGTCTCCACGACGATCGCCGGCGTCTTCCTGCCCTGGGTCGGTGCCTGCGGCTACTCCAGCGTCTTCTTCACGCTGGCCGGCTTCACCGTCATCTACTTCATCACCGCCGCCTTCTTCCTGCCCGAAACCAAGGGCCGCACGCTGGAGGAAATCGAGCAGTACTTCACCACCGGCAAGATGCCCGGCCGCAAGGAGGAGGAAGGCGAGGCCAAGGCCTGATCCCGCCCCCCTCCGCCGCCCGGCAGCCCTCCCGCCGCCCGGACGTCACCAGCCGGCACCCGCAGCCAACGGGTGCCGGCTTTTTGTCTGCGGCAAGCGGCACCCGCGCGCCCCCCTCCTGCAGCGCCGATTTTCCCGAATCGCGGCGCGAAACAGTCCGGAAGCGTCCGAAAGAGTCTGGAAGCTCCCGAAAGAGCATGAAAGCGTTCGAGAGCTCGCGAAGAGCGCGCCCGCCCGCAGCAGCTCCTTCTTGTTTTGGCTTTACAAAACCCCGTGTTTTTGTATAATAACCCGCGCATGAACACGGATATTCTTCTGAAGGCGGCCAACCAGGCCAGAGGACTTGCCATCGACGCGATCTATGACAAGGCCTCCGGCCATATGGGGCTGCCTCTGGGCTGTGCGGAAATCGGGGCAGTGCTCTACGGCGAGCTGCTCAACATCAACCCGAGCGAGCCGCGCTGGCTCAACCGCGATCGCTTCATCCTCTCCGGCGGCCACGGATCCATGTTCCTCTACGCCTGGCTGCATCTGAGCGGCTTTGACGTGCGCATGAGCGACATCCGCGCCTTCCGCAGCAAGGGCTCGCGCACCCCCGGCCACCCCGAGTACAACTGCTGCCCGGGCGTCGAATGCACCACGGGCCCGCTCGGCCAGGGCATCGCCAACGCCGTCGGCTTCGCCATCTCGGCCAAGCACGCCGCCGCCCGCTTCAACACCCCCGAGCACGAAATCTTCAACCAGACCATCTACTGCCTCGCCGGTGACGGCTGCATTCAGGAGGGCATCAGCCGCGAGGCCGCCGCCATCGCCGGCACCCTCAAGCTCGACAACCTCGTGCTCATCTATGACGCCAACGGCATCACCCTCGACGCCCCGGTGGAGATGACTCAGGTGGACGACGTCGCCGCCTGCTTCCGCGCGCAGGGCTGGGACGCCTTCACCATCGACGGCAACGACATGCAGCAGGTGGAGGACACCCTCAACGTCTGCCGCCTCGAGCGCAATGGCCGCCCGAAGCTCATCATCGCCCGAACCGTCATCGCCAAGGGCGTGCCCGGCTTTGAAGGCACCACCAAGGGCCACGGCGAAGGCGGCGCCAAACTCTGGGAGGAAGCCCACGCCAACTGGGGCCTGCCGACCGACCAGCGCTACTACGTCTCCGACGACGTGCGCGCCTACATGCAGGACCTCAAGCGCCGCCGCGAGGCCACCTACGCCGAGTGGAAGGCCGACTACGAAGCTTGGCGCGCCGCCTACCCCGAGAAGGCCGCCGAGCTCGACGCCGGCATCGCCCTCGAGGCCGAGGGCCTGGCCCCCGAAGTCTCCGGCGCCATGATCCCGACCTTCCCCGAGGGCACCAAGGCCGCGACGCGCGTCTCCGCCGCCAAGGCCGAGAACGCCGTGGCCGCCCACTGCCCGGCCCTGCTCTCGACGAGCGCCGACCTCTTCTCCTCTAACAAGAATTACCTGAGCAAGGGCGGCGACTTCAGCGCCGAGGACTACGCCGGCTGCAACTTCTGGTTCGGCATCCGCGAGCACGCCATGGCCGCCATCTGCAACGGAATCGCCTACGACGGCCTCTTCCGCCCGACGGCCGGCACCTTCTGCGTCTTTGTCGACTACATGCGCGCCGCCATCCGCGTGGCCGCCCTCGCGCAGCTTCCCGTCACCTACGTGCTCACGCACGACTCCGTCGCCGTGGGTGAGGACGGCCCCACGCACCAGCCCGTCGAGACCATCTCCGGCCTGCGCGTCATGCCGAACCTCGACGTCGTGCGCCCCGCCGATGAGGAGGAAACCGCCGGCGCCTGGATGTGCGCGCTGCAGCGCACCAAGGGCCCGACCGCCCTCATCCTCACGCGTCAGGACGTCCCGAGCCTCACGGCCTCCCAGCCCGACCTCACGGCCGAAACCCGCCGTCAGGGCACCCTCAGGGGCGCCTACATCGCGCGCCGCGAGGCGACGGCCCAGCCGGGCACCATCATCATCGCCACGGGCTCCGAAGTCTACCTCGCGCTCGAGGCGGCCAAGCAGCTCGGCGACGACGTGCGCGTCGTCTCCATGCCCTCGATGTGGCGCTTCAACCGCCAGCCGGCGGAATACCGCGAGGAGGTGCTGCCGAGCGCCTGCACGCGCCGCGTGGCCATCGAGGCCGGCAAAACGGACCTCTGGTACCGCTACGTCGGCCCGCAGGGCGCGATCATCGGCATCGACACCTTCGGCTTCTCCGCCCCCGGTGCCCAGGTGCTCCACGACCTCGGTATGAACGTCGAGAACATCATCAACACCGTCAAGTCCCTCGGCTGATTTTTCCCTCCGAGGCTTCTCTGCTGGGGTCCTCTCACGAGCTCCCCAGCGCCGAGACCTCCCCGCCGCGCGGCTGAGCCCGCCGGCAAGCCAGCGCCCCCGCCGGATGAACCGGCGAGGGCGCTGCGGTTTGTTCAGGAGGCGGTCAGCTCTTGTTTGATCTTGACTTTTCCGATGCTTCATGCATGATTTAGGGCACACGGTCATGATCACCCAATTTCGCATCAATCACTTCAAGTCGCTCATGATGAAGAAGCCCGTAACGTTAAATCCGGGGCTAAATCTCATGATCGGTCTGAACAGCTCGGGCAAATCGACTTTTCTTCAGGCCATCGATTTTGTGAGTGCACTTCCCCGTTTTGGTGGCTATAGGTCCTGGCTCGACAAGCGTGGATGGGAAGCGAAGGATCTGGCGTGTCGCGTCAAATCCGGTCCGCGCAGTCGCAGCATGCCCTTGATAGAGTTTGAGGCCGTGTATGAAGAGCCGGGTGATCATCTGCCCTATCAATGGTCGGGGGCGTTCTCTGTCGGTGAAGGGCGCTGCGAAACCGAAAAGCTCAATCACGGTGCTTGGCGGTATGAGTATGCCAAGAAGGGTGAGTTCTATGTTGTTAAAGATACTGATTTTATAGATGCTAAACCGGCCATTAGTCCCTTATCCTTCCATTATGAAGGATCTTTTTTCTCGATTTTTGAGTCGGAAAAAATCCAAGGCTTCAGAAAGCTGGCATCAAATTGCTACTCTCTGGATCTGCTCTCTCCTCAACAGATGCGCGCGCACGTGCGTCGTCGCTCGGAAGCCGGCGTGGGCACGGGCGGTGAACTGCTGGGGCATGCTCTGCTCGACTTATCTGAATCTGAGGCAGAAAAGCTGGCTGTCGTGATGAGGCGCTTTCATCCCGTCTATGAAAGCTTCGACGTCAAGAAGCAGCGCGGAGGTTCCGTGCGTTTCTCGATCAATGAAAAGTTTGCCGACGGGATCAGCCGCTTAGAGACTGAGGCAACCCACATCAGCGATGGTCTTCTTCGTCTGATAGCCATCATCGTTTCAACGATGCGCTGTCGAGGCGGCACGCTGCTCATCGACGAGCTGGAGGACGGATTAAACCCAGAAGTTATGGAGCCCTTGCTCCATTATTTGGCCTATGACGCCGGCTGCCAGACCATCGTAACGACGCACAGCCCCATCTTGCTGAGTTACCTGAACGATGAGCAGGCACATCAGGCCGTCAAACTGCTCTTCAAAGACGAAGCGGGGATGAGTCGCTGCGTGCCTTTCTTTGACTTGCCGACCACGAGGAAAATGCTCGATACCCTATACCCGGGAGAAGTCATGTTGCAATGCGATCTGAACAATCTCAGCAAGGAGGCCTGCGCATATGCGGAAAATCAGCAATAAGAGCAGCTCGTCGGTGCGCGAAATCAAGCTCTTTCTCTGCGGTGAAGGGACGACGGATTTTGGCTCCGAAGGAGACCCCGACGGCCCCTTGCAAGTGGTGCTGTTGAGGACTTTGCAGGAAGTCGCTGCTGAGGAACTCTCCTTTCCGGATATATCGGTGTCCCTGCACAGCAAATATGTAGCGAGACGTCGAAAGAAAGATCCGAGTCGAGCCATCGGCAGGGGCATGAGGTCCGGACCTTTCAAAGACCGAGAGGAGCCGCGCGATATGGCTTGCGCCTTTGCAAGTGAAGTTCGGGAGGGATGTCTGGGATTTTTTCACTCTGATGTGGATTTTACCAACAGAGCGGATAGACAAGGTGCTGAAAGGCGGAAACTGGTTTATGACAGCATAAAAAAGGGAATCCATAAGGCTGGATGCTGGGACAGGTGCCGCCCCGTCGTTCCCATGCCGCGCACAGAGGCATGGTTGATCTATCTGGCTGATCCGAACCTGACCCAGTCTCGTATGGGACAGATGAAGGGTAATGATAAAGCCGAGGAGAGAAATAACCCGAAACGTCTTTTGGCTCAGCTCTGGCCGGGCAATAAACGCCAGCGTATTGACAAGACTCAAGACGAGTTCGACTACAAGCGATTGAAACAACTTGAGGATTTCCGGCAGTTGGACGACGATATTCGGGAATTGCTGGGAAATCTGGGTGTCTCATGCCGGGCGCAAGGTTGAGGCCCCACCCCTCCCCCTTGCCGGAAGAAGCGGCATGCGGAGAAAGAGGCCCTCGGCGGGGAAAAACATAGGCTCAGGCCGCGACGCATGCACAGAAAGGCCCTGAATCGGGCGCAAGCGGGCCTGTAGTGCCGTTTGGGCGGTATGTGGGCCGGGGAAGCCTTGAGGAGCCCATCTGTGAGTTCTGAGGGGCCTCAGAGGGCCTGCAGAGGCTCGTGGAGCGTCCGGGGAGTTGGGGAAGGTCCCGCTCACTCCGCCGCCGGCGCCTCGGCCCGGCCCGCCCCTCAGTCCTCGATGAGCTCGGAGAGGCCGCGCGCGGCGATGGCGCGCACCAGCGCGCAGGTGAGATCGACGCAGGCCGCGAGATCGCGCTCATCGAGAATGCCGTTGTGCGAGTGGATGTAGCGCGTCGGCACACCGAGCACAATCGCCGGCGCCCCCTGCCAGTTCGGGTAGCTTGCCGCCGCATCCGTGCCGCCCGTGCGGCGCACGCTCGGCTGGCAGGGAATGTGCTGCTCCTCCGCCACGCGCAGCGCCAGTTGCGCCAGCGCCGGCGGCGTGATGTTCGTCGGGTCGAAGAGGCGCAGCTGCACCCCTTTCCCCAGCACCCCCTGGCGGCAGAGCGTGCTCTGGCCGAAGCCGTCATCCGCCGGAGGCCCCTCGAGAACAATCGCCAGATCCGGCCGCGGATCGAGCGCGCGGGCCCCGCGCGTCCCCACCTCCTCCTGCACCGTCCCCACACCCAGCAGCGCCAGCGGCAGAGCATCCGCGGCGAGGCGGCGCATCGCCTCAATCATGCAGTAGACACCCGCGCGGTTGTCAAAAGCCTTGCCCATCCAGCGATGCGGCACGGCGAGCGGCTGGAGCGTGACATCGGGCGTGACCGAGCAGCCGATGCGGATGCCCAGCGCCTGCACCTCCTCCGCCGAGGAAGCGCCCACATCGATGCAGAGCGCCTCCGTCGGCATCACCTCGCGGCGCTGCGACTCGGGCAGCAGGTGGGGAGGCTTCGTGCCGATCTGGCCGGGAATCGAGCGGCCGTCAGCGCTGTGCACGACGACGCGCTGCGCGGGCAGGGTGTGGTTCCACCAGCCGCCGAGCGGCACGAAGAGCAGGTAGCCGTCCGGCGTGATACCCTGCACCATGAAGCCCACCTCATCCATGTGGGCCAGCAGCGCCACCGTCGGCCCGCCCTGGCCGCTGCGGCAGACGATGTTGCCCGAGGGCATGCGGGTGATACTCTCGCAGCAGGAGGCGAGCTCGCTGCGGATGAGACGGCGGATGGGCGCTTCAAAGCCCGAGGCGGCTGCCGTGTTGCTGCAGCGCGCGAGGAGGTCGGCACGGATCATGAGGCGAGCTTAACACCTTTCCCCGCCCTCGACAAGGGAGAAATGCTCCCGAACGCCAAAGACCCACATCTGTCCCAAAGTTTGAGCAGAGGGAAAAAGGATGCAGTAATCATGCGGG
>URLZ01000026.1 GCA_900548895.1 uncultured Akkermansia sp. | reverse complement strand
ATAGGCCTCTATTCTCGCATGCCTGCCTAGAATGGTTTTTGTTGAGAGCTTACGAGGATTCCGTCGCTCATGACGATGCAAAGCGGGTGCGAGCCCCTGAGCGGAGCTCGCACCCGGATGGCGAAATGGTTTTGTGAGGAAGGTCAGGGCAGGGGCTGGGATGGCCCGTCAGCCGCGCATGCGTTCCTGCTGGTGGTCGAGGTACCAGCGGTAGAGGCGGGGGACGCCCTCCTCAATCTCCACCGTGTGGGACCAGCCCAGCGCGTGCAGCTTGGAGACGTCCGTCAGCTTGCGCATGGTGCCGTCCGGCTTCGAGGAGTCGAAGAGCAGCGCTCCCGAGAAGCCCGTCGCCTTGACCACAAGCTCGGCCAGCGAGCGAATCGACAGCTCTTTGCCCGAGCCGATGTTGATGTGGCAGTTGCGCACCTCGGGGCCTTCGCCGCGCAGGTCGTCGAAGTCCACTTGGTTCATGATGTGGACGCAGGCGTCCGCCATGTCCTCGCTCCAGAGGAATTCGCGCAGGGGCCGGCCGCTGCCCCAGAGCTCGAGTCGGTCGGCGTAGATCCCGAAGCTTCCGAGGACTTCGTCGATCTCGGCCAGCGATGACGTTTCCGCCGAGCAGCCCGGCACCGGGCGGCAGGCGAGGTCGCGCCGCAGCTCCTCTTCAAGCCCCTCGGCCAGACAGCGGGCGAGATGGGCCTTGCGGATCATGGCCGGCAGCACGTGGCTGTTGACCAGATCAAAGTTATCCCATGGGCCGTAGAGGTTCGTCGGCATGACGGCGATGTAGTTCGTGCCGTACTGCAGGTTGAAGCTCTCGCACATGCGAAGACCCGCAATCTTGGCCAGCGCATACGGCTCGTTCGTATACTCGAGCGGGGATGTCAGCAGCGCGTCCTCCTTGATGGGCTGGGGCGCTTCGCGGGGGTAGATGCAGGTGCTGCCGAGAAAGAGCAGCTTTTTCACTCCGTGGCGGAAGGATTCACCGATGACGTTCTGCTGGATTTGCAGGTTGTTGTAGATGAAGTCCGCGCGGTAGCGGCTGTTGGCCATGATGCCGCCGACGTGCGCCGCCGCCAGGACGACGTACTCGGGGCGCTCGGCGTCAAAAAACGCCTTCACCGCCGCGCCGTCCATCAGATCAAGCTCCGCGTGCGAGCGCCCGATCAGATTCGTGTAACCGCGGCTCTTGAGGTTGCGGAAGATGGCCGATCCCACCAGCCCGCGGTGGCCGGCCACATAAATGCGCGATGAGAGATCCATCATGGCGTGTCTCAGGCTCGGGATTGACGGACGTACTCCATGTCGTGCCGCACCATGATGCGCACCAGCTCATCGAAGCTCGTCTTGCGGGGGTTCCAGCCCAGCTTCGTGCGGGCCTTCGTCGGATCGCCGAGCAGCTGCTCGACCTCAGCCGGGCGGAAATACTTCGGATCCACCTCGACGAGCACGCGTCCCGTGGCTTCGTCGATGCCCTTCTCATCCACCCCGCTGCCTTCCCAGCGCAGCTTGATGCCGGCCTCGTGGAAGGCCTTGGTGCAGAATTCGCGCACGGTGTGCATCTCGCCCGTTGCGATGACGAAGTCCTCGGGCTCGTCCTGTTGCAGGATCAGCCACATGCACTCCACGTAATCCTTCGCGTAGCCCCAGTCGCGGCGCGCGTCGAGGTTGCCCATGTAGAGCTTGTCCTGAAGGCCTTGGGCGATGCGCGCGGCGGCGAGCGTGATCTTGCGCGTCACGAAGTTCTCGCCGCGGCGCTCGCTCTCGTGGTTGAAGAGGATGCCGTTGACGGCGAACATCCCGTAGGATTCGCGGTAGTTCTTCGTGATCCAGAAGCCGTACTGCTTGGCCACGCCGTAGGGCGAGCGCGGGTAAAAGGGCGTCGTCTCGCGCTGCGGCACCTCCTGCACGAGGCCGAAGAGCTCGGAGGTCGAGGCCTGATAGATGCGGCACTGTTTCTCCATGCCGAGGATGCGCACGGCTTCCAGAATGCGCAGCGTGCCCACGGCATCCGTCTCCGCCGTGTACTCAGGCACGTCGAAGCTGACTTTGACGTGGCTCTGCGCGGCGAGGTTGTAGATCTCGGTCGGGCGCACCTGCTGAAGGATGCGGATGAGGGAAGAGGAATCCGTCATGTCGCCGTAGTGGAGGTTCACCAGGCGGCTCATCTTCATGTCGCGCACCCACTCGTCGAGATAGAGGTGTTCAATGCGCCCGGTGTTGAATGAGGAGGAGCGGCGCAGAATGCCGTGCACCTCGTAGCCCTTGTCGATGAGAAATTCCGCCAGAAATGACCCGTCCTGGCCAGTGATGCCGGTGATGAGAGCAACGTTTTTCATGGGATGTATCGGAAGCTTCAAGACTACCACGCAGCGCGCTCTCTGTCAAACGGCAAATTCAGCACGGGGCGTGTCTCAAATTCGCCGCATTGGTCAGCGGTACGGTAGGTTTTAATCAGATCTGTCGTGAGAGGGAAACACTCACGTGTCGACACGGATTCGCTGCGGGCGGGGAGAAGTCCCCCTCAGCGCAGCCATGAGGCTTCGGCCTCCAACTTTTTGGCTGAGGAGCGTCCCTTGACGGCGAGGCTTGGCGCAAAGAGCGAGAGCCGAAACTCTTCGACCATGCGCGCGAGCTTCAGCCAGCGCAGCGAGCGGCCGTGTTGCGGCGCCTGCTCGAAAAAGGGAGCGGGCACGGCGGCTTTCAGAGCCTCGATGCGCTCCAGCTCGCGAACGGCCGGCTGCTCGGCAATGCGGCGCAGGCGCTCGCCGAAGCCTCGCAGGTAGCGGGGCAGGTCCGACAGGTAATCGGGCGCATCGCTGCTCAGGAAGAAGGGCCGCGTCAGCCAGCCCCAGTGGAGCTGCAAATCTGCCGCAATCTGAGAGGCGTAGCGATCGCGCCCTGCCGTCAGGCAGTATTCGCGCAGGCGGGGATGCAGCTCCGCAAGCTGATCCCAGAGCTTGGTCAGCGGCCCTGCGATGACGTCGTAGAGACCCTCGCGCATCCGCAGGCAGGCCGCATCAAAATCCGCAGCCGAGCGGGGCAGGGGGCGCAGGGTTGCATCCATCGCCGCATAGATCGTATCGGCGGCATTGTCCTTGGGCTGAGTCCCGACCGTGCTCAGCGCCAGCTTGGCCGACACGCTGCGCAGCGGCAGCTTTTTGCGGATGCTGTTGATGAAATCCGCGTGGCGGATCAGCGCCAAGCGGCGCACGCCGAAGCGGTGTTCGTGCTCGGCCTCCTCCTGCGTCGGCAAAACGCGCAGGCAGACGCGGTCGCCCTCCTCGCGCAGCGCCGGGTAGCCCAATCCGCTGCCCACCTCCGCCGACACCGGCAGATCGCCGCAGTCCCAGCGCGTCATCGGGGCGGAGGAAAAGCGCTTCGCCGCCTTTTTGCGGAAGAGATCGCGGCGGTAGGCCGCCAGCTTCTCGCGCAGCGCCGGAAGTGAGCGCCCGAAGGCCAGCTCCTGCTGCTCGTCATCGCAGACGGAAATCTTCGTGACCAACTCCTCGGGCAGGCGACTCTCGTCGAACTGCTGTGCGTTGCAGAACTGGCCGCTGCGCTGCATCACGAACTCCGCCAGCGCTTGCCCAAGTGACCGATCGGGCTCGCGGCCCTCCCAGGCCGCCGCGAAATCGTCCGCGGCGTCACCCAGCGGCATCAGGAAGCGCCGCAAATCCTTCGGCAGCGAGCGCAGCAGGATCTCCGCGCGCAGGGCTAGGTGCGCCGGCACCCCCCAGCCCGGCAGCCAGTCCGGGATCTCGTCCACTTGGTCCACGTGCAGCACCAGGGTCACCCCGTCATCGGGCTCTCCCGGCGCGTGCACGTACCACACCTCGCAGCGCTGCCCCGCGCAGCTGATCGCGTCGGGGTAGATATCCGCCGGCGCCTCATCCTCGCCGGGATAGACGCAGTCCTCGCGGGGAACGAACAGGAGATCCGGCCGGCTCTTTTCAGCCTCGGCGCGCCAGCGCGTCAGCGCTTTCTCCGAGTTCACATCCTCGGGAATCCGCTCCGCAAAGAAGCGGTACACCGCTTCCTCGCACCAGATCAGCTCGCGGCGGCGCAGCTTCGCCTCCACCTCACGCACCTCTTCGCGCATGGCCTCGAGATGCTCCAGAAAGGGCGCCGGGTGCTTCATGGCGCCGGCGAGAATCCCGTCGCGAATCATGATGTCGCGCGCCTCGACCGGGTGAAGGCGCGCATAGCTGATGCGCCGACCGTCCACAATCGTCAGCCCCCCGCAGGTCACGCGCTCCTTGGCGAACACCTGCCCCGCCTCCTTGTCCCAGGCCGCATCGTAGGCGTGCCGGGCGCAGAGCTGCGGCGCCACCTGCTCAACCCAAGCCGGGTCGAGCACGGCCGCCCGCCGCATCCACAGGCGGGACGTCTCCACCAGCTCCGTGCCCATCACCCAGTCCGGGCGCTTGCGGCGCCGGAAGAGGCAGGAGCCCGGGAAAATCGCAAAGTCGCGCCCTCCTGCCCCGCGGTACACCTTGTCCTCGGGACGCCAGACGCCGAATTGCAGCGGGGAGCCCGCCAGCAGAGCGCGGTGCACGCGCTCCGGCGTCGCCTGCTGCTCGGGCGGCGGCAGCGCGGGCACCTCCCAGCGCAGCACCTCGTGAAGCGACGAGCACAGATCCTGCACCAAGTTGTGCCACTCCACCATGCGCAGGAAGTGGAGGTAGTTCTGCGTGCACCAGCGGCGCAGGCGGTTGCGGCGCAGCGTGTGCCCCTCGCGAAACTCCAGCGACGAGCGCCAGAGACTCAGCAGGGAAAGGAAATCGCTCTCTTCATTTTTCCACTGAGCCTGTGCTTGAGTCGCCTGCGCCTCCTGATCCGCCGGGCGCTCGCGGGGATCGGCGAGCCCCATGGCCGCGACGATCACCAGCACTTCCGGCAGCGACTGCTCGCGCTTGGCCTCCAGCAGCATGCGCCCGTGGCGCGGGTCGAGCGGCAGGCGCGACAGGTGGCGCCCCACCGGCGTCAGCTCGCGGCGGCGATCCATCGCCCCGATCTCGCGCAGCGTCTTGTAGCCCTCGCTCACCAGACGCTGGCTCGGCGGATCCGGCAGCGGAAATTCGCCCAGCGGCGGCAGGCCGAGATCCGCCATGCGCAGAATCACTCCGGCGAGAGCACTGCGGCGAATCTCCGGATCCGTGAAGGGCTCGCGCCCCTCGAAATCCTCTTCGCCGTACAGGCGAATGCACACGCCCTCCGTCACGCGGCCGCAGCGCCCCGCTCGCTGGCGGGCACTCGCCTGCGAAATCGGCTCCACCTGCAGGCGCTGAATCTGGCGCCCCGGCAGGTAGCGGGAAATGCGGGCCAGACCGCTGTCAATTACGTAAATGATTCCCGGAATCGTCAGCGAGGTCTCCGCCACGTTGGTGGCCAGCACGATGCGCCGACGACCCTTCTGCGGGTGAAAAATCCGCTGCTGCTCCGCCAGCCCCAGGCGCGCATAGAGCGGCAGCACGTCCGTGTGCGGCAAGTCCAGCGCCGCCAGAGACTCCGCGCAGTCGCGAATCTCGCGCTCGCCCGGCAAAAACACCAGCACGTCGCCCCGATCGTCGTACTCCGAGAGCCAGGTCACCGCGCGCGACACGTGATCCGGCAGCTCCTCGTCCGCGTTGAGCGGCGGCATGTAGTGAAAGTCGACATGATATGTCCGCCCCTCCACGTGGATTACCGGAGCCCCGCCGAAGAAGTCCGAGAAGGCCGCCGCATCCATCGTCGCCGACGAAATAATCAGCTTCAGATCGGGGCGCCGCTCCAGCAGCAGCTTCATGTAGCCGAGCAGAAAGTCGATGTTGAGACTGCGTTCATGTGCCTCATCGATCATGATCGTGTGATACTGGCGCAAATCGCGATCCGCCTGCGTCTCCGCCAGCAGAATGCCGTCCGTCATCAGCTTCAGGCGCGTCTCCGGCCCCGTGTGGTCATCAAAGCGCACCTGATAGCCCACATAGCCGCCGGGCTCACAGCCCACCTCCTCGGCAATGCGGCGCGCCACCGCCACCGCCGCCAGTCGGCGGGGCTGGGTGCAGCCCAAGCGCCCGCGCCGGCGCCCCGCCACTTCGAGCGCAATCTTGGGCAACTGCGTCGTCTTGCCGCTGCCCGTCTCACCCACCACCACGATCACCTGATGCTCGCGCAGAGCCTTCGCGATCTCCTCGCGGTGCTGAGCAATCGGCAGATCGGGGTAACGGAAGGCCGGAACGTCGATCGGCTCCGGCACCGCCGGGGCCGCAGGAGCCTTGCCCGCGTGATTCCCGGCGCCGCGTGCCGCAGAGCCCTGCGCCGTAGGGCCCGAGCGTTCGCCGCGCCTGCCGTGACCTCGGTGGCCGCGTCGGCGGCCGGCGGAATCCCGCTCCTCGCCCGGAGCGCCGACGGCCGGCTGCTCGCGACCGGGAGCCTCGGCTTTTCGCGAGGCCGACGCGTGCGGCCCGGCATCTGCCCGCCGCATCGCCTGCCGCGCCGACGGCTGTCCCTGTGAAGGCCCGTGCGGCTGTCCCTGCGACTGCGCACGCGGTTGCCCCTGCGGCGCATGCGGTTGTCCCTGCGGTTTCCCGTGCGGCTGAGCCTCGGATCCCGGAGCGCCTCCCGACCTGTTCGCCTCAGCACTCATTTGCCCCAGCGACGCGTCAGACCGGCGTACGAATCAATGCGGCGGTCGCGGAAGAAGGGCCAGATGCGACGGTGGGCCTCCAGCGCCGCCAGATCCACGTCCGCATACAGAATGCAGCGCTCGCGCACCGGAGCCTTCGCCACCACCTGTCCGCAGTAATCCGACACGAAGGACTGGCCCCAGAACAGCGTCTCGCCCTCCTGCCCGCAGCGATTCACTGCGCAGACATAGCAGCCGTTGGCCACAGCATGGCCGCGCTGCACCGTCTCCCAAGCGCAGTGCTGCGCCTCATAGAGATCCTCCTCCCCCGGAATCCAGCCGATCGCCGTCGGGTAAAACAAAATCTCCGCCCCCTCCATCGCCGTCAGGCGCGCCGCCTCCGGGTACCACTGATCCCAGCAGATCAGCACCCCGATGCGGCCGAAGCGCGTCTCAAAGCAGCGGTAGCCCAGATCTCCCGGCGTGAAATAAAACTTCTCCTCGAAGCCCGGATCCTGAGGGATGTGCATCTTGCGGTACATCCCGAGGAAGCGCCCGTCGGCATCGATCACCCAAGCCGTGTTGTGGTAAAGGCCCGTCGCGCGCTTCTCAAAGCCCGCTGCCACAATCACCACGCCCAGCTCGCGGGCCAGCTCGCAGAGCTCATCCGTCCACGGACCCGGAATCGGATCGGCGGTATCGAACAGATCGCAGTCCTGCGTCCGGCAGAAATACAGCGTCGTGCACATCTCCTGCGTGCAAATGATGTTGGCGCCGCCGGCGGCCGCCTCGCGGATCGCCTCCATCTGGAGGCGCTTGTTCTCAGCGGGCTCAGCCACGGCAGGCTGCTGAATGAGGGCAATCTTCGGCATGCGCGCACTATACCACGCCCCTTCGCCTCAGGCAAGCGCGATTTGATGGCGAAAGATTTGCCGCAGGAGCCGCCCGCCCTCATCTTCCGAGCTTGACGCCCACCCCTCACCGTGCTAGAGTCACACCATGGTCGGCAGCCGCCCCCTGCGCTGCCGGCCTCTTCGCCGTCGGCCGTCCCTCGCTCATGCCTCAGTCCTCCTCCCTCTCCCTGCCGCCCATCGATCGCTGCAAGACGGACTTCGTCTGCCCCCTCCCCTCGGATGTCGCCAGACGACAGCGCCCCGCTGCCTCCCTGTGGCCCGCCTTCAGGCGATCGCTCCGCGCGGGGCTCAGCCTGGCTCTCGGCGCGGCCTCCTGCGCCGTCGGACTCGCCGGCAGCGCAGCGGCCTCCACCCCTCGCTTCCGCCCGATCTGCGAAGAGCTCGCGCTGCCGCCCGAGCTCGCCGACAGCACCCCGCAGGCCCGCAGCTGCACCCTGCTCATGATCGGTGACAGCCTGATGGAGGATTTCTCTCTGCAACTCTGCCGGCAAATCAACGATCGCAAGGGCCTCGACATACGCGTCGTCACCCGTCGCGCCTCCCTGCTGCACCGCCCGGGCCGCTTCCGCCTCGCCGAGCGCCTCAGTGCCGAGCTGGATCGCGCCCCGGCCGACATCCTCGTCATCATGCTGGGCTCGGAGGAAACCATGCCCCTGCATGACGAAGGCGTTGACCACCCCGTCGGCAGCCCCGGCTGGGAGCAGACCTGCGGCCGCCGCATCAGCGAGATTCTCGACACCGCTGCTGCTCATCAGACCGACGTCATCTGGGTGGGCCTGCCTGCCACCGCCGGCCCCCACGCCGCGGAACTCAGCCGCCTGAGCGCCCTCGCCCGAGACATCGTGCGCAGCCGCGGCTGTCTCTACATCGACAACAGCCGCCTGCTCGCCGCCGAGGACGGCAGCGGCGCCTACAGCGAGGAGAGCCCCGACGGCCACCGCCTGCGCCTGCGGCAGCGGGACGGCACCCACCTCACCCGCGAAGGCAATCGCCGCCTCATCGAGCACTTTCTGCCCGTCCTCGAGCAGCGAATTCGCCACCTGCTCACCCTTCACCCCGAACGAATCGCCCTGCCCGGGCAGAGTGACAGCATCGCTCCCCTCCGCTTCCGCATGCGAACCTTCTGACCCCCACTGTGAGAGCCGACGGGACCTTGAAGCCCGCTTCAACTTGCCGCCTCAGACCTCCGCTCAGAGGCCGCGCCGGGAGCCCGGAGTGAGCTCGCGCGCGGGGAGGCGAGGCAGAGCTCACACCCGCCCGGTTCCCTCGTTTCCCGATCTCCCCTTTTCGAACCCATGACGATTCCTCGAATCCCTCGAACCTCGCGAATGAGGCATCTCTTCGCCGCCTCCCTTGCCTTGGCCCTTCTCGGCGCGCTCACGCCCTCGGTCGAGGCTTCCCAGCCCCGCGAAGACCTCGCTCGCGGCTACATCCTGCTGCGCGCCGGGAAGCTGAACGAGGCCCTGCCGCCCCTCTTCCGCTCGGCTTCGGCCGGCGACCCCTACGCGCAAAACATGCTCGCCCTCCTGCTCTACCGAGGGCAGGGCCTCGCGCGCAACCCCGAACAGGCCGTCGAATGGTGGGAGAAAGCCGCCGCCCTCAACCTGCCGGAAGCCCAGTATAATCTCGCCCTGTGCTACGCTAGGGGCGAGGGCACCTCAACCGACCCCGAGAAAGCCGTTTACTGGTGGAAGCGCGCTGCTGAGCAGGGCATGGCCGACGCCGCCTACAACCTCGCTCTCTGCTACCGGCACGGTTTCGGTGTCGAGCGAGACCCGCAGCAGGAGCAACTCTACCTCAAACTCGCCCTTCAGCCCGTCGCCCCCCGAGCTTGAGAGGGAGCCGCGGGCGTCCTGTCGGCCCGGTTCCTGTTTGGCCGTCTCCGGCCTGATTGGACTCTTGTCGCTCGGTCTCTTGCCGACCTGACTCCGGCGCTGCCGTCGTCCTTGCTCTTGGTTGCACCTGCGCCCCGTTTCGGTGTGACTGCCTCTTTCTGTGCAGTCGCCTCTACCCCCTCCCGAAACTGGGGCTCCGTCTGAAGGGGGCCTTTTTTGAAAGCGGGGCTCCGCCAAAACGATCGTCGATCACAACCTGCTGGCCCCATCCAACACCCGACAAAACCTCACCCGCGGCAGACGCAGAAGCCCCGGTGCACCGAAGCGGGCACCGGGGCTCAACTGGTCGGAAAGGCGGTTGCTGACAGCTATTGGAGATACGAACCGAGGGGAACTCAGAATCGAGCGGGATGGACCCTTAAGCGCCGCCGCAACCTGATCACCTTTCCTGTTTCTAGGAATATCATGAGAGCCTCGAAAAGTCAACAAACTTTTTCAATTCCGGCGAGAAAAAATCAAGCAAGGAGGAACCTTGCGAATGCCCGGCGTCGCGGCAGCCATTGCATAGCGGAAAGAGCCGCCGCAGCGCTGCGGAAAGAGGGGATGAGCAGGCGCCCTCCCCATCCCGCAGAAGCCCCTTCTCCCGAGGGGGCGAGGGGCGGAGTCGGGGAAAGGAACCTCGGAAGCTGCCCCGCCCGCCGCGGGACGCCCTGATTCGGTGCCGCTTCAATCGAAGGGAAGCCCGAGGAGGCAACTGGACAGAAAACGCGCCAAGGGCTCCTTGCCGGGCGGGCGCAGGACCTCCGCCTCGGGCAGAGCCGCCGCGAAGGACGCCTTCGGATTGACCAGCACGGCTCTCTCGCAGATGGAGAGCATGGGCAAATCGGCCGCACTGTCCGTGTAGCCCACGTCGGCACGGTTGATGCCGAGAGCTGCCAGACGCTTGAGCTTGGTGGCTCCCTTGTTGTTGCCGGGGGCCGGGATGCGCGGCATAAACGGCACGCGCGCACACGGCTCCAGCGGCGTGCCAATGCAGTGCGTGAAGCCCAGAGCCCGCCCCACGTGCTGCGTCCACCAATCCGGCGAAGCCGAGCAGAGTACCGTCGTATCCCCCGCCGCCTGATGGCGCCTCAGGCGCTCGAGAACGGGCGCGTAGAGCGCCGGCAACAGCTCCTGCTGCACAAAGTCGCGGCACTCGGCGGCGAGCTGCTCGGCCGGCATGCGCCAGGTGTAGCAGAGAAAGGCCCGCTTCATGCGCTCCGTATTGAAGAGGCGCAGCGCGCGCAGCAGCCCGCAGAAGGCCACCGGCAGCAGGTAGAGGCGGCGCAGCCCGTGCCGGCGCAGAATCCGGCGGGCAAAGCGCAGCTGGGAATCCCCCGGAAAGAGGGTGCCGTCCATGTCGAAGAGTGCGATCATGGCAGCATCAGTCCTCCCACCCATTGCGCCCGCGGCAGAAGCAGCGGATGAGAATCGCCCCCATGAGAATGCCGCCGAGGTGACCGGCCTCGCCGCCGGCATTCGTCCAGCCCAGCAGCACCGTGGCCGCCGCCACGGCGATAATCACGAGGGCAAAGACGCGCAGACTCAGCGTCACCGGCGGGAAGAGCAGGCTGACCTGCACCCGCGGGTAGAGAATCGCCGTCGCCACCATGACGCCGTAGATTGCCGCCGAGGCCCCCACGAGGGGCACGAGCTGCCAGGTGTAGAGCGGGATGTTCGGGTCGAGCCCGAGGTAGGCCGCCAGCGGCAGCGGGAAGAGGGTGTCAGCCGTTCCGTAGAAATTCAGCGCGCCGAGGGCCGAGCTGAAGAGAGCCCCCGATACGCCGCAGATCAGGTAAAAGGCGAGAAAGCGCCGCCCTCCCAGAGCCATCTCAATCACCGGGCCGAAGAAGTAGAGCGCCCACATGTTGAAGAGCAGGTGCGTGAAACTTGCGTGGAGGAACTGGTAGCTGATCAGGCGCCAGAGCTCACCCTCGCGGAAGCAGGTGAACCAGGAGTAGGCCCCGAGAATCTCCAGAACGGGCGTGTTCGGGGCATCCAGCGCACTCGTCAGAGACGGGTCCGTGATGCAGAAAAAGGACGGGCGCTGCACCAGCAGGCCGACAACGTAGACGACAACGTTGATAATGATGATCGATTGCGTGACCGTGAGGCGATTCTGATTCATGAGCGTTGCGGGTGAGGTGGGGGGGGCAAGCAGAGGGGCAGGGGAAAGGCGCTGAGGCCGATTTGTCGGCCATGACGAGATGCTGTCGGCCGTCTGGCGATCCGGCGGGGTGAGGATGTGAAAGCGGAGGGGGGAGGGTTCGGAGAAGGTGGTGGGAAAAGGGGAGGGTGGAAGGAAGGGAAGTCGGTCAGGGCGTTTCGGAAGCGCTCATCGGGCGGAGCGCGCCGCGCAACAGGAGCCGTTAGCGCTTTTTAGGCGGAGTCTCGGTGGGAGCGGGATGCTCTGTCCTTGCAGACCCGACCTCCTCGTCTTCCTCATCCTCATCGTCCTCGAGCCCTGTGAGTCCGAGGCGCTGGCCGATGTCTCGAATCTCGTCGTAGGTCAGCACGTGCTCCATGATGCAGGCCGTCTCATCGGCGCGGCGCGGTGAGAGCCCGGCCGCCTCTTGCATGAAGCGGCGCATGATGCGGTGCGCGCGAATCACGCTCTCGGCGTAGACGCGGCCGCTCTCCGTCAGGCGAATCGGTGCGTATTGGCGGTACTCGATGAGCCCCTCGGCCGCGAGTTGGCGCATCGCCGCCGTCACACTCGGCTTCTTGACGCCGAGCATCAGCGCAATCTCGCTCACCTGCGCCTCGCCGTACTTGTGGCAGAGCTTGCCGATGGCCTCGAGGTAATCCTCAGCGCTGCGGCTGAGTCTGTGACGTTCATCGGGCATGGCTCAGTGTTTCTTTTGCAGGGTTGCCACACACTCCAGATGCTTGGTCTGTGGGAAGAGATCGAAGGGCTGCACCTCCGTCACCTCATAGCCGGCCTTGTCGAACTCGGCGAGATCGCGAATCTGCGTCGCCGGATTGCAGGACACGTACACGACGCGCTGCGGCCCGAAGGCGAAGAGCTGGCTGAGGAAGGCCGCGTCGCAGCCCTTGCGGGGCGGGTCGATCACCACCGCCGTCTCCTCTGCCGGGAAATCCACCTTCTCGAAAATCGCCTCGGCGCTCGCCGCCAGAAATTCCGCGTGCGCAATGCCGTTGCTGCGGGCATTGGCTCGCGCCCAGTCGGCGCTCGTCTCACTCACCTCAACACCCAGCACGCGCTCAAAGTGCGGGGCGAGCGTCAGCGCAAAGAGCCCGCTGCCGCAGTAGGCGTCAACGAGGTAGCGCGCGCCGCCGGCGCAGGCCTGCTGCGCCACGTAGCCCGTGAACGCCGGCAGGATGAAGGGATTGTTCTGGAAGAAATCACCGGCGAGGAAGTTGAACACCAGAGAGTCCACGCGCTCCGTGCACACGGCGTTGTTGTTCGTGATCACCGTCCCCTCGCTCACTCGCATCAGCAGCGTCGCCCCGCGGCGGTACTGCGCGGCGGCAGCCTGCACCGCGCGCCTCAGCGCCGGGAGAGCATCGTTGATGGGCTGCATCGCAATCGGGCACTGCTGCACGTCGCAGACCTCGCTGCGAGACCCCGCGCGCAGAAAGCCGATGTGGCCCATTTTCGCGTCCTTCGGCTTGTGGAAATGCGGCGTGATCTTGGAGCGGTACCCATAGGTGCGCGGCGAGGGAACTGCGGGCCTCACCGGCAGCGTCAGCCCGGCCTGAAGGCGGAGCAGATCGGCCACCTGCTCCGTCTTCCAGCGCAGCTGAGACTCGTAATCCGCGTGCTGGTACTGGCAGCCGCCGCAGTAGCCGAAGAGTTTGCACACAGGCTCCACGCGGTGCGGGGAAGGCTCCAGCACCTCCACGAGATCCGCCTGCGAGCAGTTTTTCTCATTGCGGAACACGCGGACCCGCACGTGCTCGCCCGGCAGACAGAACGGCACGAAAACCACCCAGTTGTCCACGCGTCCCACCCCGTAGCCTTGGTTGGAGAGCGAATCAATCGTCAGCTCAATCTCTTGGTGATAGGCGAAGGGAACGGGAACAAAGCGGCGGGGTGCGGTATCCATGTCAGCGGTGGGCGTTGCGTCTGAAAGCGGTTGAAGAGGGGGCGTTGACGTTGCAGAGGGTGAAACGAGGAAAGCCTGATGATCTGCGGGAGGGGGGGAAGGCGGGATGGGATCGGGCGAGGATGTGGGAGAATGCGTCGGAAGTTCGTCAGGAATCAGGCCGGCAGGGCTGCGGAGGCAGAGCAGGGGCGCGTCCGCCTCAGCTCCCGGATCGCCCGGAGACGCGTCCGTTGATGTCCATCGGGAGCACCTTCGGCAGAGAAGGGGAGCGCAGCCCACGGCGCTCAACGGCATTCGGCGGGGGGACATTCTGCTCGGCGCTGCTGGCGGCCTCCTCGGGAGGGACCGGTGAAATCGTGCGCAGTTGGCCCTGCGGCAGATACGGCATGTCATCCGACACCACCGAAACCGCTGCGGGGCTTGGCGCAGGGGAGGGAGCCTGAGAGGCCTGTCGGTTGAGCAGAGCCCGAGCCGCCGCTTGTTGGGCCGGTGTCGGCACCGGCATGGCTGCGCCGGGTTCGTGAGTCACCGCCGGCGCCTGAGCCGGCGTGGGAGCAGAAGAGGCCGTCACGCCGGGAGAAGGGGCAGCGGAGGAAGGCATGCCGGCGGATGGTGCTGCGGCGGACGGCGAGGCTGAGTCGTCACGGCCCGGCAGAGCTGGGCCGCCCGAGGGTTGGGTCGGCGCTCCCCCGTCAGCAGCAGGGGGCGTCGCGGCAGACGCCGTCGACGGCGGGATCTCCGTCCCCTCCAGCAGGAACTCCGCGACTCGTGGCTCCGCATCCCGGCGCCAGAAGGGGCGGGTGCAGGACGGCAACAGCAGTGTAGCAGCCAGAAGACCGCAGAAATATCCTGAAAATCTCATGTGCGAGCCCAGCTTAGCATGAAGCCGCTCCCGACGCAAGCCCGAAAAGAGCCGCAGCCGCGAAACTCCTCCACGCGCGTCAACGCGCGCGCGAGGACGACCGCGCAGCCCCTGCGCATCCGGCCTCGACCTGCCCTGCGTCGAGAGCGGCATTGCGGAGGCGAGGAGAAGCAGGGAATGCGCGAAAGCGAATGCGCGGAAGGGGGTTGGGAAAGAGCAGCAGCGAGCCCGCCTCCGTCAAAAAAATGCGGCTTTTATGATGAATTGGCTTGACAATCCGGCGGAATCAGGTAAACTCCACCCCACCAAAACGAGAAACCAATCTTTCCATCTGAATTATGGCTCACACTCTGTCCGCTAAGAAGCGCATCCGCCAGACGATCGCCCGCACGGCCGTCAACCGTTCCGTCATGTCCCGCGTTCGCACCTTCCGCAAGAAGGTTGCCATCGCCGTCGAGGCCAAGGATAAGGCCGCTGCCGTGGCTGCCTACAACGAGTTCTCCTCCGTCATCGACAAGGCCGCCAAGAAGGGCACCGTGCCGGCCAACCGCGCTGCCAACTACAAGAGCAAGGCAGCCAAGGCCGTGGCTTCCATCGCCTGAGTACCCTTTCAGGTTTTCCGTTTTTGAGTTGGGCGGGGCGCCGGCAAGCCGGTGTCCCGCCGACTTATTGTCCCGGCTGCTCCGCGCCGCCCGCGACTCAGCCGCGAAACCAACCACTCTCGAATCCTCAACTGATTCGCGACCATGTCGAACAACTACAAGGAGATGGCCAACACCATCCTGCAGGATCCCCGCTCCTACAAGGTATGCGCCGTGTGCGGAGCGATCGTCGACAAGGGGGTCGACGTCTGCCCGGACTGCTACGCCTACCGCTTCATCGATGACCCCGCCGTCGTGTCCGACAAGGCCATCGACCTCGGTGCCCTTCCCCATACCGCTGTCGGGCACCTCGACCTCGAGGATTGAGACCTGAGCGGGTGCGTGGGCTTGCGCTCTCGGCGCTTGCTGGCCTGCATGACGTCTTGCATTACGTGTACGGCCTGAACGGCCGAAGCTCGAGCTCGGGCAGACTCCGTGGAGCTCTCAGCGGGGCAGGAGAGGAGAGCGTTCCTTTTCCGAGGAGATTTCGTGCCGCCACGATGCTGGTTGGAGGAAGGGAGGCTCTGCCTCCTTCCTAACCCCCTTTCATTGACCTTTGTCGAACGGATTTCCGCCGGGGCCCTCCGAGCCGTGAGTCCCCGGCTCGTTCCGTTCTCCATCTTCGCTCTCGGTGGCGTGTGTTTGGTTTTTTGGAGCCTCCTCCCAGGGCCATGAGAAATCGGCTGAGAAGCCCTCTTGCTCCTCAGCCGCCCAGAGAACCTCCTCGTCGTCATCTTCGCCCGTGAAAAACGCAGGGGGGATGACGTCCCCCGGGATTGGGCAGTCCTCCTCGCTGCCGAAGCCGGAGCGAGCATCCTCCTCCTGTTGGCGGCGCTCGAAAAACTCCATCATCGAGTCGATGGCAAAGACCAGAAACTCCGTTCGGTTGAGAAAGTTCATCGCGCAGAGATCGTCCACTTCGCGGACGAGATCCTGAGGGCAGTGCAGAAGAATGAACTTGGTTTCGCTGGCTTTCATGGCGTTCCTCATCCTGAGGCGCTGGGCTTCTGCGGCACGCGATGAAGTGCGGCAGGCGGAAGACGCTGTCATACTAACCTGATAAAGCTGGGGTGGCAAGAATATTCTCCGTCGTCAGGCTCCCATCCGACGGCAGATGAGCTCATCCCCTCCTTTCTCAGAGCCGGAAGCGCAATAGATTAAGCTTGACTTGACGCCCCGATTGCGCTACCCTCCCTCCGTCACAACAGACAAACCTTTATTATGTCTCGTACACCCATTATTGCTGCCAACTGGAAGATGAACATCGGCCCGGCTGAGGCCAAGGCCTTCATGGCTGCCCTCAAGGACGAACTCACCTGCGAGTGCAAGGCTGTGGACAAGGTCATCGTTCCCCCCTTCGTCACCATTCCCGCCGTCATGGAGGCCCTCAACGGCTGCTCCTGCATCGGCGTCGGTGCTCAGGATGTGAGTGATCATGACAACGGTGCCTTCACCGGCGAAATCTCCACCTCCATGCTCACGGAGCTGGGCTGCAAGTACGTCGTGCTCGGCCACAGCGAGCGCCGCCAGTACCACGGCGAGACCAACGCCTACATCAACCGCAAGATCAAGAAGGCCCTTTCCGCCGGCCTCATCCCGATCTACTGCATCGGCGAGACCCTCGAGCAGCGCGAGGGCGGCCAGCTTGAGGCCGTGCTCAGCTCGCAGGTCGTCGAAGGCCTCGAGGGCCTGACCCCCGAGCAGGTCGCAGGCCTCGTCATCGCCTACGAGCCCGTGTGGGCCATCGGCACCGGCAAGACCGCTTCCGCTGCTGATGCTCAGTCCGCTCACGCCTTCATCCGCAGCACGGTCGCCAAGACCTTCGGTCAGGAGGCTGCTGACAAGGTGCGCCTGCAGTACGGCGGCTCCGTCAAGCCCGCCAACGCTGCCGAGCTGATGAGCCAGCCCGACATCGACGGCGCCCTCGTGGGTGGCGCCGCCCTTAAGCCCGACTCCTTCGCCGCTATCATCAAGGCTTCCCTGTAAGGAGTCTGATTTCGGCGATATCAAGCCTCTCTCGCCCTCGGCTGCGCCGCAGCCGAGGGCGTTTTGTTGCGCGCTTCAGCGAGAGAGAGAGGCTGCGTGCGACCTGATGCCGGGCGGAGACCTGCGCAGGTGAGAGCCGCGTGCATCGCTCAGGGCAGAGCGCTCGGCTCTCGGCCTACGGCGGGGGGAGATTGCCCTTGCCTTGCCCCGCCCCCTGTGGTAGAATACGCCCGCTATGTTCTACATCACGACAGCCATTGATTATACGAACGGCGCACCGCACATCGGGCACGCTTACGAGAAAGTCCTCGCCGATGTCATCGCGCGCTGGAAGCGCATGTGCGGAGAAGACGTATACTTCCTGACGGGTGTGGATCAGCATGGCCAGAAAGTTCAGCAGAAGGCCGAGCAGGCGGGCATCAGCCCACAGGAGTACGCCGACAGCGTCACCGGCAAGTTCATTGCCCTCTGGAAGCGCCTCGGCATCGGCTACGACGGCTGGGCTGCCACCACCGACCCTCGCCACGAGGCCTGCGTGCAGAAAATCCTCAGCAGCCTCAAGGACAAGGGCTGCCTTTACAAAAAGGCCTACAAGGGCTTTTACTCGGTGCGTCAGGAGCAGTTTCTCACCGACAAGGAGCGCGATGAGAGCGGCAACTTCGGCCCGGAGTGGGGCGAAGTCATCGAGCTGGAGGAGGAGAACTGGTATTTCAATCTCAGCCAGCACGTCGGCTGGCTGAAGGACTACGTCACGGCCCACCCCGAAGTCGTCACCCCGGAGTTCCGCCGACAGGATCTGCTTCAGGGCATTGAGCGAGCCTTCGGCAATGATCTCTGCATCAGCCGCCCCAAGGAGCGCCTCAGCTGGGGCATCCCGCTGCCCTTCGACCCCGACTTCGTCACCTACGTCTGGTTTGACGCCCTCATCAACTACATCTCCTTCGCTGGCTATCTGGCGGAGGATGACGCCACGCTGCCCGACTTCGGCAAGCTCTGGCCGGCTGCCTGCGAAGTGATCGGCAAAGACATCCTCATCCCCGCCCACGGCATTTACTGGATGTGCATGCTGCACGCCATGGGCTTCCCCGACGAGGCCATGCCGCGCCTGCTCGTGCACGGCTGGCTCAACATCAAGGGCGAGAAGATGTCCAAATCCCTCGGCAACATCGTCGATCCCAACGACCTCTGCGACGCCTTCGGCGCTGAGGCGCTGCGCTATTACCTCGTGCGCGACACCAAGACGGGCTACGACAGCGACTACGACCCCGAGCGCCTCAAGATGATCTACAACACGGAGCTGGCCAACGATATCGGCAACCTTGTCAACCGCTCCCTCAACATGTGCGTGCGCTACTGCGGCGGTGTCATCACTCTCGGCAGCGAGGACGATGAGCTCTCTGCCGCCCTGCGTCGCAGCCTCGCCGACACCACGGCCAAGTTTATCGCCTGTATGGACGCCTACAACACGGCGGATGCTCTGGGGGCGCTCAATGCCCACGTCGGCCTCTGCAACAGCTACATCGAGCAGAAGCAGCCCTGGACCCTCGCCAAGGATGAAAGCCGCCTCACGGAGCTGCAGCGCGTCCTCGCCCACCTGCTGGAGAGCTGCGCCCACGTCGGTTACCTCATCGGCTGCGTGCTGCCCGAGGCCTCGGAGCGCATCCTCAGCCAGCTTCAGGTGGACGCCGCCAACCTCTGCCCGCAGAAACTCAGCTGGGGGCTGCTCGCCGACGGCCATCGCGTGCAGGCTCCGAGCCCCGTTTTCCCCCGCATTCTCTCTGAAGAGGAGAAGGCCAAGATGGCGGCCAAGGCAGCCAAGGCGGCTGAAAAAGCCGCTCGCAAGGCGGCGCAGCAGGGCTGAGCTGACGAAGCTTTTTATCGCCCCCCGCCGCGCTTCCCCGGGGGTAACGCTGCGGTGGAGGATCTGAGACACCGCCCAGCTGGGGCGATCCCCTCCCGCTGATTCGGCAACAAAAGGGCACCCGTCCGGATAGGACGGGTGCCCTTTTTTGCCTTAAGCTGTCCGAGCATCCGTGCGGCCACGCGCTTATGGACAGGCAGGCACATGGCGCCGGAGGCGTCGGCGGCTTGCCGTCTCAGCTCTCGTTGGAGCTGAAATCGTACTTGAGGATTTTATCCGCGCAGTCGCGCAGCGCGCTGGAGTCGATGCCCAGCTCATCGATGCGCTTCAGGTGCTCATCGATATCACTCTGGATGCGCTCAAAGACGCGCGCATTTTTCTTCATCTCCTCCTGATAGGCCTCGGCCTCAAGGCTCTTGCTCTGAGCAGCCATGGCGTTGTAGTTCGCGTTCTGGGCATTGTCATCCGCGCGCTCGCTCAGGGAGGGTTTCTCTGAAATGGCCTCGTAGAGCCGCTGCATTGATTTGGCCGAACGCTCGGCAGACTTCTCATCCTTCACGCGCTTGAGCATTCCCACGACGCTGCGGCGCGTCAGCATCGTCTTCTTGACCAAGCCGCGCGCCTTTTTTGTCGCCGCGCGTACCGCCCTCTTGTCATTCTGCGGGTTGCTGCCGTAGCCGGACGAGGAGTACTGGGCCGTCAAGGGCACCATCGCATCGGCTGTTGGAGAGATCAGCAGAGGTAACATCAAAAGAGAGAGAGAAAGAGACAGGAATTTCATAGACAGCTCATGTTACAGCACGGCGCTTGCCGTGTCAAGCAGAGAAAACAGTAGGCTTGAGAGCATCAGCCGTCCGCGTGTGCTCTCTCCGAACAGGTGGACGGGAAATCTTGACAGGCGCCGGGCCTCCTGCTCCAATAGAGAGCGGCGGCTGCAAGCCGCCACCCGACACCCAAAATCATATGATGAACAGCACGATTGCAGAAGCTATTTGCCGACAAATCGGCATCGAATTCGACTCCGCCTACCTCTACCTCGCCCTCTCGGCCGACATGTCGGCCCAGGGCTACCGCGGCGCAGCCCACTGGCTGCGCTTGCAGTACCGCGAGGAGTGCGAGCACGCCCTGCGCCTCATCGACTTTCTCGAGCAGCGCGGCGGCACCGTTACCCTGAGCGCTATCCCGGGCTACCCGCCCCAGCGCCGAAGCCTCGCAGACACCTTCCGCCACACTCTGGAGCACGAGCGCAGCATCACCCGCTCCATCGACCAGCTCATTGAGCTCTGCCTGAGCGAAAAGGACTACGCCAGTCAGCACCTTCTGCTCGCCTATGCCTCGGAGCAGGTGCAGGAGGAAAACGCCGTCACGGAGATTGTCGACTACATTGAGCTCTGTGAGGGCAATACCGGCGGCCTCATGCGCGTCGACGCCAAGCTGGCTGAGCGCCGCGAATGACGAGAGGTTCGCGCACCGTGATCTCAGTGACACATGCACGGATGAGCCTCCAGATGTGACGCCTCACGTCCCCGGATGACTGCTGGGGCCTCTGCCTGTGGGCGAGAGTGGGTGCGAAACTCTGCTGCGCGGCTGCGCCAAAGGGCAGGGGGGGCGGAGAGGCTGAGGCTTCTCCGCTTCCCCTTCTTCGTTTTTGGGGGAAGGGGGGGGAGACGCCGCGCAGACTCACCCGACGGGGGCATCCTTCGTGCGATTGGGGAGCCGTTCCCCGTCGACAGACGTCAAGCGGAAGGCGGAAGAGACTGCCGCTCCGAGAGCTGTACGGCCTCGATCGTGTCGGCGTCGGCCGGTCAAACGGCGGGGCCCCTCCCGCGCAACCACGAGACGCTCCACTTCGCGAAAGACAATGGCCCACCCGTCGCAAGGCGAGAACCGCGCGCGCTGACCTGACTGCGCGCGCTGCCCTGCGGAATCCCGATGGCTGCAGGGCGGATTTTCGTCGCTGGCAGCCGAGGCGCGGGCTTGCGCCTCGGGCAAAACTCTGCTAAAATCCCCCCGCTATGATGCTCCAGTTTTACAAAATGACGGGCGCGGGCAATGACTTCGTCATGATTGACAACCGCGACCTCTCCCTCAGCGAGGTGCTCACCCACGACTACATCGCTGCCCTCTGTGACCGCCGTTTTGGCATCGGCGCCGACGGCCTCATCGCCGTGGAACCCGCCACCGGCTCGGGCGACGTGCGCATGCGCTACTACAACTCTGACGGCGGCGAAGCCGAGATGTGCGGCAACGGCGCGCGCTGCTTCACCGCTTTTGTCGACTTCCTGACCGACGGCAAACTCCGCGACATGCACTTTGAAACCATGGCCGGCCTCGTGCGCGGCACCGTGAATGACGATGACAGCGTCACCGTGCAGCTCACAACGCCGAAGGATCTCAAGCTCAACGTGCTGCCCGGTGACGACGTCGTCCCGGCTCCCGTCCACTTCCTCAACACCGGCGTGCCGCATGCCGTCGCCTATCTGGAAGACATCGACTCCATCGATATCCGCAAAATGGGGGCTCATCTGCGCTATCACCCCGCCTTTGCTCCCGCCGGCACCAACGCCAACTTTGCCACCGTCCTCAGCCCGCAGCACCTCAAGCTGCGCACCTACGAGCGCGGCGTTGAAGACGAAACTCTCGCCTGCGGCACCGGCATGACGGCTACCGCTCTCTTGCATGCCGTCCTCACCGGCGCTCCTTCGCCCATCAGCCTCGACGTCGCCGGCGGTGATACCCTCTCCGTAGGCTTCAAGCGCGTAGGAGAGACCGGCTTCAGCGATGTTACCCTCACCGGGCCCGCTCTCATGGTCTTCCGCGGCGAGCTTCCCCTCAGCGAAGACTGAGGCCTCCGCATTCTCCCCCCTGTTGCCGCCGTGCGGTCCCGCTTGTATTCGGAGCCGTGCGGCGTAGCAGAGGGCTTGTTCGAAGCTCTGAGCCCGGGCAGGCGGTCATGCCGAGGGACGGGGGATAGTGAGCAGGGAACTCCTGCTGCTTCCCCCTGCCGTCGGCGGCCGACCTCCTCTCCGCCGGCTGGCCCCCCTCGCCCGCGCTTCGCGGGTGACTTATTCCCCTTTCTCTCTCATCATCTCCTCTTCACGTATCCCCACTCACCGCCATGAGCTCACCGCGATACCCGCTCAACACTAACAATCGCCCCATTGCGCTCGTCGGCCTCATGGGCTGCGGTAAATCCACCGTCGGCAAAGAGCTCAGCCGGCAGACGGGCATGCCCCTGCTCGACATGGACACGGTCATCGAAGAGCAGATCGGCAAAAGCATCCCGGACATTTTTGCGGAAAGCGGTGAGGCTCACTTCCGCGCGCTGGAGACGGCCCTGCTGCGCTACCTGTCAGATTGCCGCTACGACAGCGAGCGCAGACCCCCCATCATCTCCACCGGCGGCGGCGTCGTTATGCGTGAAGAAAACCGCCGCCTGCTCCGCGAGCTCGGCTTCGTTGTCTGGCTCAACGTCGATGTCCGCACGCTCCTGCAGCGCACGGCTCGCTCCAATCACCGCCCTCTGCTGCGCAATCCGGACCCGGAGGGGACGCTGCGGCGACTGCTCGCCGAGCGAGCGCCCGCCTACGCCGCTGCGGCCCACCTCTCCCTCAACTGCACTCACACCAACGCCTTTGCCACGGCTCGCCGCGTCTGCAAGGCGGCTGCCCGCTACTTCGCGGCCCTGCGGCGCAGCGCCCACTGAGAAGCGCGATTCTCCCCGTGCTCCGCTTTCCCGCGGGGCTGGTTTTCCGCGGGCCGCGTTCCCCGCTCCTTTGCACACGGATGTCTTCAGCGAGCAGCGAGTCTCAGCGCTGCGGCCCCTTGATTCGTGATGCGAAGCCCCACCCCAAGATCGGGCGCCTGACTGCCCCCTGCGGTAGGCTGTCCCCGATGACGGCGAGGACACCCCGATGACGGCGAGGACAAAGTCAAGACACTAAAAAGGCGGAGCCGGTAAAAACCGACCCCGCCCGCTGAAAACTTGGCGGAAAATGAACCGCCGGGCGAGGATTACTTCTCGGTGTAGTTGCGGATGGCCGCGGCGATGCGAGCCGAGACATCCTCGGGCTCACCCTCCTCGGTGACATCAATCTGCACAACCTTGCCCTGCTTGCGATAGTGCTCGATGACGGGCACCGTGAGCGTCTCGTAGTCCTTCCAGCGCTTGGCGAAGGCCTCGGGGTTGTCGTCCGAGCGCACGATCATCGCGTGGCCGCACTTCGGGCAGATCTCCTCGCCGTTGCGGGTCGTCTCGCCGCAGGCGGGGCAGGCCTTGCGCTTGAGCATGCGGGCCTGAATGAGCTCAAGGGAAACATTGAGGTAGACGACGATGTCAACAGCCATGCCCATGGCGCTGAGGTTGGCGTCGAGCGTCTCGGCCTGAGAGACCGTGCGGGGATAGCCGTCGAGCAGGCAGCCGCAGTCCTTGTTCTCGCCGAGCCACTTGGCCACGATGCCGTTGACGACCTCGTCGGGCACGAACATGGCGGCATCCATGTACTTCTTGGCCTCGAGGCCGAGCTGCGAGCCGGCCGCGATCTCGGCGCGCAGCAGCGCACCCGTGCTCAGGGGCTTGAGATCATAAGTGCCGGAGAGGAAGGATGACTGCGTGCCCTTGCCGGAGGCGGGGGCGCCTACAAGTACGAATCGCTTGAGCGTTTTCATAATATGGTATCGATGTAAACCTGCCGCCCGGGGCGGACAGGCGCCGCCGCTATTATGCGCTTTTTTTCATGAAAATCAATGCCAAAAATTTCAGCGGCACCGCCTCGGGGTGAAGGGCGCCCGGCTTCGCGGCTCTCAGAGGCTCGCGCGTTGCAGTCGCACCGCATCGATCACATGGCGGCGGAAGCCGGCGTCGTCAAAGCAGCGGTGCAGGTAGGTCGCCCAGAGGCGGCCGTGTCCGAAGCCGATGGGGCTGCCGTCCTCGCGGCGAAAGAGAACCGGCTCGTTGCCGTCGCTCATTCCCCGGTGCGTCTCGAAGCCCCGCAGAAGGAATCCTCCCGGCGCGCTGACGCCGCGCAGGCGTGTGAACACGGGCTCGGCAGCAAAGACCGTATCAACATCCAGCAGACCCAGCATCGACTTTTCGTCGAAGGTGTATTTGTAGTGATGCGGGTCGAGCAGCCGCCGCCCCATCATCTGAAGGCCCCCGCAAATGCCCGCCACCCAGCCGCCGCTCGCGGCGTGCGCGCGCAGCGCATCGAGCACCCCGCCGGCCTCCAGCGCGTCGAAGTCCGCCGCCACGTCCGTCGTGCCCGGCAGGATGACGAGATCCGGGTGCCCCCAGTCAGAGGCGAAGCGCAGCACGCGGAAGCGCACATCGGGTTCGGCGGCCAGAGGAGCAAAATCCTCTTCGTTGTAGGTGCGCCCGGCGAGGACGAGGGCCACGTCGATGGATGAAGCGGTCATAGTGGGGCGGTGGGGTGTTGTGAAGGTGCGATTGGTTTCTCAGGGTTGGCGGAGCGAAGACCTCCCGCACGCGGGGCTCGGGGGGGGGAGATGCAAGACGCTCCCCTTGGCTGTTTCGTCGGGCCGGAAGCACGGAAGCCGCGCGATGACGGGATGACATCGCGCGGCTGTTCCGGCAGGGATTTGTTTCCGGCAGGGAGTCGTATCAGGCCCAGTGCCAGTTGATTACCTTCTGCACGCGGTCGGCGATGGCATGGCCGACGGGGCAGGCCTGGGCCGCGGCGCCGAGAATCTTGCGGCTCTTCTCGTCGAGCGAAGCCGGAGCCGTGATGTCGAAGCTCAGCTCGCAGATGCCGCTGTCATCGCTCTTGGCAGCCGAGCGGATGCTGATGCCCTCGGTGGCGATACCCTTGTTCTGACCCATGTAGGCAATCATGCTCAGCATGCAGGACGCGACACAGGACGCCAGCATATCGGCGGGGCAGGGCATCTCTCCCTTGCCGCCGAGAGCCGTCGGAACATCCGTCGTGAACTGAGCCTGACCGGTGGTGTAGGTCGTGTGGCAGCGCATGCTGCCCTCGTGAACTGTCGTTGCAGCGTAGTTTTCCATAGTGCTTGAATAATGGATCAGTCGCTACTCTGCCACGCCGCGCTTCGCTTGTCAATCACAAAGAAAAAACGGCTATTTGCGCGGGGCGTGCTCGTGAAGGCCGAGACCGCCACTTGTGCAGCAGGAGCCGAGAGCGATGGGGAGCAACGGGTTGTCCAAGCGGGATGCTGTGCGACCCGCCTCTCTCGATTCGAGCGTCACGGACGGAAGCGGCGCACAAGATTGCGGGTCTTGATGAAGAGTCCCGGGCAGACCCTCAGCAAGCACATGCAGAGATACTCTCGGCAGAAGCTGAAGGGCAGCAGCTTGAGAACTGCATCGACGCGCTCCTTTTCCCAGCGAAGCCTTTGCTCGTACTCCATGTCGCTGATCAGACCTTCGCTGACAGCCTGCCAGATGCGGGCATTGTATCCGGTGAAGAGATAAAACATATTATGCGTCCAGAAGAGCGGAGCCGAGTATGTTGTCATCATGGCAGTTTGCTCTTCAATCAGTGCAGTGAAGCCATTGATATATTGCCCGACCCGTCGCAGATCGTTGGATACGGAGCCGGGTGTCACGTGCCAGCAATAGAGCTCAATATCGAAGGACTGAGCTTTACGGGCATGGAGGTAGCACTCGGTGAGCCATCCTTGATCTTCCGGCAGCCTCTTGGGCACGAAAAAGAGCTTGTTGTCCGTCAGCATGGAGCGCCGATAGATCTTATTCCATGGAGCCGGAAAGCTGTGGCTGTGCGTGTAGAGATCCATCCCTGAGAGAACGGGTGATGCCGTGAGATGGTAGCGATCCATTCGGTATTCCCCGGTGTCGCAGAATCGGGTGTAATTGAAGGCGATGAGATCCAGCTGACGACTTTCCAGAATGCGGAAGAGTTTCGGAAGATTTTCCGTTTTGACTTTGTCGTCACTATCGACGAACCAAACGTATTCGCCGCGGGCTTGGCGGATCCCGTCGTTTCGCGTCTCTCCGAGCTGAAGATTGACCTCGTGTCTGGAGCACCTAAGGTTCGGGTGTCGCTGAGCGTACTGCTGCAGAATCTCATAACTGTGATCGGAAGAGCAGTCGTCTATGGTAATGACTTCGTAGAGTTCGGGGTCTACGGAGGCACCAAAAATACTGTCCAGACAGAGGGGAAGATATTGTTCCGCGTTGTAGACCGGTATGATGATGGAGAGAAGAGGGGAATCCATTCCGAAGAGAGTGTTATTGGCCTCCGCGCGGCACGAAACCAGATGCGCGTCGTCCGCGGATCGACACCCTTATAGCACGAAGCTTCTTTTATTGTCAAGACTTCGTTCTTTGGACCGCCTCGTCGGGAAGCGCCGATGGCAGAGCTCATCGACAGCCCGGTCGTCGTCTGAAAGCCCTCGACAGCGAGGGCTCTGTCTGCTAGAATGGCGACATGAAATTTGTGGAAGTCGTCGCAGCGGTCGTTGTGTGCTCTCGGTGTGTGTTGGTCACGCAGCGGGGATCCGGCCCGTGGCGGGGGAAGTGGGAGTTCCCCGGCGGTAAGGTTGAGCCCGGAGAGTCTCTTCAGGGCGCCCTGCTCCGCGAGATCCAGGAAGAGCTGCGCATGAACGTTAGTGTCGATCGCTTCCTGCGCACGGTGGAGTACGACTATCCGGAGTTCCACCTCACCCTGCACGCCTTTCTCTGCAGCATTGTGGCCGGGGAGCCTCATCTCGAGGAGCACTCTGCTGCCCTCTGGCTGCGCACGGAGAACTTGGACGCCCTGCCGTGGCTGCCGGCGGATGCCTGCCTGCTTGAGGATGTGAAAGCCTGTTTGGGCGAATCTGCCGGGTGATGGGAAACACGCACCCATTCGCATCATATGACAGCGATACAGGCTTTGCCGCCCGGAACGCATATCGGGCATTTCAAGCTCCTCAAGGCGTTGGGGCAGGGGGGCTTCGGCATCACCTACGTCGCGTGGGACTCTCAGCTGGAGCGCACAGTCGTGCTCAAGGAGTGTTTCCCCGTCGAGTTATGTTGCCGCCAAGAGGACGGCTCGCTCGCGCCGCGGAGTGAATCTCTGGAGCCTCTTTATCGCGCCGCGATGGATGATATGCGCCGCGAGGCGCGCACACTCGCCGGACTTCATCACGAGCGCATCGTGCCGGTCTACGACGTCTTTGAGTCGCAGGGCAGCCTCTTTTTCGTCATGCCTTGGCTGGAGGGCGGCTCGCTGCTGGATCGAATGGATGAGGCAGCGATGGCCGGGGAAATCATGGACCCCGAGACGGCGCAGCGTTGGCTGCTGATGCTGCTCGACGGGCTGGAGTACATGCACGGCAAAAAGATCCTGCACCGCGACATCAAGCCCTCCAACATCATGTTTGATGAGCGCGGTGATCCCGTGCTCATCGATTTCGGAGCCGCCGTTTCCTGCGCCACGACAACGCTGACTCAGGGAGCCTTTTCGCCCGGTTATGCAGCTCCCGAGCAGATCTCGGGCAAGGGAAAGATGGGGCCTCCCACGGACCTGTTCGCCCTGGCCTCGACGTGGTATGAGCTGCTCAGCGGCGAATCCCCGGAGTCGGTCGTCAGCCGTCTGGTCTCTGACGAGATCGTCCCGCTCACCAAGCTG
Source organism: uncultured Akkermansia sp. (assembly GCA_900548895.1). Lineage (GTDB taxonomy): Bacteria > Verrucomicrobiota > Verrucomicrobiia > Verrucomicrobiales > Akkermansiaceae > Akkermansia > Akkermansia intestinavium. The sequence goes on along the minus strand of URLZ01000026.1, from coordinate 8,085 downwards.
CCGGGCATGGAGAACCTGCCTCCTCTCCTCGCCGAGAGCATCATGAAAAACCTCGCCCTGAGCCCGGAACAGCGCTGTGCATCGGCCGGGCAGTGGTATCGATGGCTTGCCGGGGAATCGACGGACCCACCGAAGGCTTCCCTTCTCAAGACCCTGCGGCGCCGCATGACGAAGCGAGTGTGGCTCTTGGCCGCCATTTCCGTCCTGCTGGTATCAGGGCTCGGAGGGGTGCTGTGGCTGCTTCCAGAGGGGGAGAATGACGGGGCTTCGGCGATAAACGTCTTGCCCTCCGCCGTCAACGGCCCGTCCTCCAGTCCCGAAAAGAGAGATTCTGAAACGAGCGATTCTGACAGCAGTTTCCGGGAGCACTGGGAGCAGTATCACTATGATGACTTGATTCAAGATCGGAGAGCGACCGTCAAGCGCATCGACGAGGTAAGTAATCGCTACCGCCGACAGGCCTCTGACCTGCGCAGCAATCTCCTTTTGGTGCAGGGAAGTCGTTCCGTGCGCGAAGAGGCGCTGAGGAGTGCAGCATGGGAATACATGATGCGGTGTACAAAATATGCTCAAGAGCTACAGCCGTTGAACGATCGCTTGGTCAGAAGCGCATCTCGCTTGAAAGAGCTCAATGAGTTGCCGGTAAGAGAGGCCCTGTCAGGCACTCCTGAGCAGCATAATCGAGCCCTGATGCTCCAACGGCGCTTGGAGGAGGCCACCCGCAGCTCCTTGAGACTCCAGCCTCGTTATTATACGATGGATGACCGCCCGTCTGAGGCAGACATCGCGCGTGATTCCGATCTTTGAGACCCTCCTCCGAGTCTCTTTTCCCTTTTCATTCCGCCCCTTCTCTCGGCAGGGGGCGCCTCGTCTGTTGATCTTTGACCGCCCCCGGATTTCGCGTAAATGATCGATGTGTCGCAGAAAAACGATAAAATAATACTTCCGGAGAAAATGACAGTAAAAGAGAGATATGGAAAGATATAAACATGTGCTGAATTAGCCATAAAGTTTTAAAAATGTATCGTTAAACGTATGATCTAATCATATAATTATCGCTGAAAGAAAAAAAGCTTCGCATCATCTATATTCACTTGTCAAGTGTCGTCTCCTGTGATAGACTGAGGGGGTGGAATCGCACGGTCAAGACGAGCTGAAGTTGAATGTCAAGTTGTGGCTCAAGGCTAACAACTACAATTACGCTTGGCTTGCGGAGAAATGCTTTGTCACCGAGGCGACGGTGCGCAACTGGATGGCCCGAAAGGTCATTCCCGCAGCCAAGGAGCATATCATCCGAGAATTGATGAAGGATCTGCCGCTTTCGCTGCCTTCGCGCGTGCAGGTCTCGGAGGAGACTCGCGTGACGCTTAGCTTGGATCCTGCAACGCGAGCCTCGCTTGAGCGAAAGGCCTTTTCGCAGGGGAAAACCCTCTCGGAGTTTCTGGCGGATGAGGTGGCCAAGCTGGGGCGAAGCTGAGAGCCTTTTCCTGCGCGTCGTCTCATGGGGTTGGGGTGTGTCCTGCCGCGGATGGACACTTTGCCGGGCTCGGCGCGGAACAGACTGCCCGTTTGACCTTCCTTGCGGTAAGGTCTCGAAGATCCGCCACAGCTCGTTTGCCCGATCGGGGCTGGAGGCATGTTTGAGGCTGTCTCGGAGAATCAGGGAGCGAACCCTAACGAGCGCAAGGGTCTTGCTCTGTTGAGGACTCTGTGGTCGCACGGAGCGAGGGGAGTCTCGGGGCACCCCAAAACATCGCTTCCCTGCCTCTGAAAACTCCAAGCCATTTCCCTCTTCCGCTGCGCTCCTGCGCCTCGGCGGATTGGGGCAGAGTCTCAGTTCTCCTCCTCGTCCTCCAAGTCGGGCAGAGCGTCGCGATGAGGCTCCGGTGCCGGCCAAGGCGGCAACGTCACCCCTGCGAGCCAGAGGGCATACTCCTGTGGCAGCGGGGCTTCAAACTCCATGCGCTCCCCCGTGCGCGGGTGGCGGAAGCCCAAGCGCCAAGCATGCAGCATCAGGCGCCCGGGGTGAGCGCGCTGCCGCTTGGGGTGGGCGTAGATGACATCGCCGATGAGCGGGTGCCCGAGATGAAGCATGTGCACGCGAATCTGGTGCGTGCGCCCCGTATGCAGCGTGCACATCACCAGAGAGGAATCGGACGCCGCGTCGTAGCGCAGAACCTCCCAGTCCGTGATCGCCGGCTTGCCCGAGCCCGGGTTCACCACCGCCATGCGCAGGCGGTTCACCGGGTGGCGCCCGATGTTCGTGAACACCGTCCCTCGCGGCTCTGAGGGGCAGCCTTGCACCACGGCCAGATAAATCTTCGTCGTCTCGCGGTGCGCAAACTGCGACGTCAGCGAGAGATGGGCCGCATCATTCTTCGCCACAACAATGCAGCCGCTCGTGTCCTTGTCGAGGCGGTGCACAATCCCCGGGCGCTGCACCCCGCCAATGCCCGACAGATCGCCGCAGCGGTAGAGCAGGGCATTGACCAGCGTGCCGTCGGGATTGCCCGCCGCCGGGTGCACCACCATCCCGCTCTCCTTGTTCACCACCACCACATCGGCATCCTCGTAGAGCACACTGATCGGGATGTCCTGCGGCGCGGCCTCCGCCGGCTCCGGATCAGGAATCTCCACCGTCAGGCGCATCCCCCGCTCCACAGGCGTCTTCGCCTTCGTTACCCTGCCGTCCAGCAGAATATCGCCGGATTTGATGAGCGCCTGAATGCGGGCCCGCGATAACTCAGGGATGCGCGCTGCCAGATACTGATCCAGCCGCGTGCCGAACGAATCCTCAACAACAAACTGCATACACTCAGGCGCGTTCACATCCCCGTGGGCAAATCAATGAAAAAAGTCGGCAGCCCGAACTCTCGCTCCAACAGCTCGCCCAGCGACTTGACGCCGAAGGTCTCCGTCGCGTAGTGGCCGGCGAAGAGCAGATTGATGCCCATATCCTGCGCCGCATTGCACACCCAGTGATTCTCCTCACCCGTCAGATAACAGCCGTAGCCCTTCTCCGCCACCTGATAAATCATGTCACCGCCGCCGCCCGAGCAGAGCGCCACGCGCCCCGCCGGAGCCGCGGCATCCGCCACCACACCCGTCACCGCACTGCCCGTTACCTCGGCATAGCGATCTCGCAGCTCCGCGACCGAACCCTCGAAGAGCCCCGAAAGCCCGATCATCGTGCCGTGGTAATCCAGCTCCGGCTTCAGATCTCGCAGGCCGAGCGCGCGGGCCAGCCCCGCATTGTTCCCCAGCTCCGGGTGCAGATCCAGCGGCAGGTGCGCCGCATACACCGCGAGATTGCCCTCAAGGCAGGTCTGCACCTTCTTTTTCCACCAGCCCGTCAACGGGCGCAGGCCGCTCCAGAAAAGACCGTGGTGCAGCAGCAGCAGATCCGCACCGCCCGCCAGAGCCGCCTCCAGCGTCGCCTGAGAACCGTCCACCGCCAGCGCCACGCGAGAGACGTTGCCGTCATTCTCAACCTGAAGCCCGTTGAGAGCCACCGACGCATCGCGGATCTCCGCCACGCGCAAGCGCTCGTCGAGAAGAGAAACAATATCCTGTAGAGGTGTAGCCATATCGTGAAAACATGCATCATTCGGTCCGCCGCGCCGATCTCCGCCCGGCCCTCGAGGTCTTCGATACCCGCGAGCCCTTGGATTCGGAGAGAGTTTCGAGTCCCTAGGGTCCGAGAGCCCCGCGGCGTCAGCCGAGCCCGTCGGCCCTCAGCGCTTGTTGTGCTGCGAGCGCTCCCGAATCTCCTTGTGCAGGCGGCGGTTGAACTCGCCGGCCATGTCATAGCCGCTCTCGTGCAGATAGTGCCCGAGCGCCGCCACCTCGACGAGACGCGTCATATCGCGCCCCGGAGCCACCGGAAGATTCAGGCGCTCCACCTCCACGCCGAGAATCGTCGTCATCTTGCGCTCCAGCCCCAGGCGATCCATCTCCGTCATCTCACCGTTCGTCAGATTGATGACCAGATTGATCTTCGACTCGCGGCAGTAGGCCCGCAGACCGAAAAGATTCGTCACATTGATGATCCCCAGACCGCGAATCTCAATGAACCCGCTGCTGAGCTTCGGCGCCGTGGCAATCAGCACCCCGCTGATATTGCGAATGCGCACCATGTCGTCCGCCACCAGCGAAGCCCCGCGCTCCACCAGACCAAGACTGATCTCACTCTTGCCGATGCCTCCCTTGCCGGTAATCAGCACCCCGACGCCCCGCACATCCACCATGCAACCGTGCATCGTCGTGCTCTCCGCAAACTCATTCTCCAGAATGATTGTCGCGCGATTCACGAACTTCATCGTCGGTAGCGTCGAGCGGAAAATCGACACCGAGTAGCGATCCGCCAGCGCCAGCAGATCCTGCGGCACATCCGCCCCCCGCGTCACAATCAGGCAGGGCACGTCATCGCTGACAATGTGGCAGAGGCGCTCCTCGCGCTCCGCCCCGCAGAGCGTCGAAATGTACGCCATCTCCGCCGCCCCGAACACCTGAATGCGCTCGTGGGCAAAGTAGCCGAAGTAGCCCGCCAGCGCCAGCCCGGGGCGATTGAGCGCCGGCTGCTGAATGCGGCGCGACATCCCCAGCGGGCTGTTGAGCAGCTGCAACTCGAGCGTATTGCGGTGACTCTCGTAAAAATGCGCCACCGTGATCTGTTCGACCTTGCGGATGATGGGATCCTTCATAATTGAAGCCTATTGTACAGCAAGCCCCGGCAGAGTCAAGGGCAAAGCCCGCCTCACATCAGCCCCAGCGCAATCTCATCGGCCACCAGACGCCCGGCACGCGTCAGCCGCAGATTGCCGCCCAGAGCGCGCTGCGCGAGCCCCTCCCGCAGCAGCATGCTCACGAAGCCCTCATCCTGCGGGCGCAGCCAATCCGCCGGCAGCCCCTCGTCCGTGCGCAGGCGAAGCCCCAGCGTCTCCGTGCGTCGATCCTGAGCGGAAAGCTGCTCCTGCGTGCCCGGCGGCAGATGCCCCTCCGCCAGCGCCGCAATGTAGGCCCTCGTGTCATCCGCATTGTGGTAGCGCGTGCCCGCCCGCGTGCCGAAAGCCCCGGGCCCCAGCCCGTCATAATCCTCACCGAGCCACGTCGCCCAATTGTGTAGCGACTCGCAGCCAGGGCGCGCGTAATTCGAAATCTCGTAGTGCCGCATGCCGGCTGCCGTCAGCAGATCATCCGCCAGCTCAAACATCGCCACATCCGTCTCTTCATCGCCCGCCGAAGCCCCGTAGGTCTCAAAGAAAGCCGTATCCTCCTCGTAGGTCAGATTGTAGGTCGAGAGGTGATCCGGCTCGAGCTCCAGCGCGGCCTCCAGCGTGTGGCGCCACTGCTCCGTGCGCTGCCCCGGCAGCGAGAACATCAGGTCCAGATTCACCTGCGGCATGCCCGCCTCGCGCAGCAGCCGCACACTCTCCGCAATCTGCTCCGGGCTGTGCTCGCGCCCCAGCAGACGCAGCAACTCCGGCTCAAAGCTCTGAGCCCCCAGCGACACACGCGTCACCCCCAGGCGCACCCACTGCTCCGCCTTGGCCGCTCCGAAGGTCGCCGGATTCGCCTCGAAGCTCCACTCGCGCAGCCGGCTGAAATCCACCCGCTCGCGCAAACCCTTCACCAAGTGCTCCAGATGCGTCGGCGAAAGCATACTCGGCGTCCCTCCGCCGAAATAGATCGTCTCCGGCGCATAACCCTCGGGCAGACGCAGCCACGCCTCGCGAATCACCCCCTCGACAAAGCCCCGCATATCCGTCCGCCCCGGCGTGTGCTTGAAAAACGCACAATAGGGGCACAGCCGGTGGCAAAAAGGAATATGGATATAGAGATGGTCAGCCATGTGAGAAGGAGGGAGGGTGGGGAAGGGAGCAGGGGGCAATCCTCAGCTCGGTTTCGCGAACGGCCGTATCCGAGAACCGAACGGAGCCCGTGAGCCTCCGGAGCGCTTGCGTCCGCAGAGTCCGTGAGACAAAAGAGGAGTCGCAGCTCATGCGCCGCGACTCCCCGCTGAGAGAAACACAGTCAGGCCTGAGCCTTACAGCTCAGAAGCCGCTTCCTTGTCGAGGAAGAACTTGGCATTCGGATGCTTCTGCAGGAACGAAGCCGCCACATCAGGCGTCACCGGGCCCTCGATCGCCTTCTTGACGATGCTGGCCTTCTTGGCACCCCAAGCCATGAGGCGAACCTTCTTGGCGCCCATAATCGTCGCCACACCCATCGTGATCGCCGTGCAGGGCACGTTCTCGAAGCCGCCGAAAGCCGGAGCAGCATCGCGCTTGGTGAGATCATCGAGCGTCACCTGGCGGGTGATCGTCGTGTCATCAGAGCCCGGCTCATTGAAGCCGATGTGGCCCGTGCGACCGATGCCGAGAATCTGGAGATCGAGACCACCGCAGGCCTTGATCTTGTCCTCATAGGCCTGGCAGTGAGCCGGAATCTCCTCCGGAGCCAGCGTGCCGCAGGGCAGATTGATGTTCTCGGGCTTGATGTCGATGTGGTTGAACAGGTTGGTGTGCATGAAGTACCAGTACGACTCCTTGTGCTCGTGAGGCAGACCGGTGTATTCATCCAGATTGAAAGTCGTCACATTCTGGAAGGAGAGCCCCTCCTCCTTGTGCAGGCGGATCAGCTCGGCGTAGAAGGGAAGAGGCGTCGCGCCCGTGGCCAGCCCCAGCACCACACCCTTGCCCTCAGCGGCGCGGCTGCGGATGAGATCAGCGACTTCAGCGGCGAGCTTCTTGGCAGCCTCCTGCGGAGTATCGAAAACTTCGTATGTCATAGCAAGTTCATTCTATACTTTCGGCCTTGAAATGCAACACTGAAATGATGTACCGCAAAAAAAATCTCGAGAACTGCAAAATTTTGCTTGCAAAGTCGGTCGTCATATGGTTTAATTGCGCCGCACTCAGCATCGCCGCTGTAGCTCAGTGGTAGAGCAACGCATTCGTAATGCGTGGGTCGTCAGTTCAAATCTGACCAGCGGCTCTCCCTCCGGGGAGAGGAGCGATGTCCAAGTGCTCACAGACACAGTGCCTCCTTAGCTCAGTTGGTAGAGCAGCTGACTCTTAATCAGTTTGTCCGCGGTTCGAGCCCGCGAGGGGGTACCAGTCTGTGAGTACGGCGGTGCGAAAGCCTCCTTAGCTCAGTTGGTAGAGCAGCTGACTCTTAATCAGTTTGTCCGCGGTTCGAGCCCGCGAGGGGGTACTGAAAGCCTCATCCGAACAGGTGGGGCTTTTTCGTTGTCCGGCCGTCGGCGTCGACGCAGTACAGACAGACAGGAGTCTTGTATTTGCCTCGCGGGCTGTGGTAGAATGCGCGCGTGCGTCAGGAAAGCTTCAGAACCGATCGAATCCGCCGCAGAATCTCTTTCCTGCTGCTCAGCCTCCTCCTCTCGTCCTGCTCGACGACATCCATGGACGCCGTCGCCATGACGCCGCGCCGCATGGCCGAGTTGGAGGAAGTACGCCAGGTGCGCGATGACCGCAACGGCCATCCCTCGGAACGCGAACGCACCATACCGGCAGGGGAAGGCCTCTTCGTCGAAAGCTCGACCCCCGCCCCTGCCTTTCGCACCCCGGAGCAGGCGCGTTACTATTACTCAGGCACCTACCCCGATCTGGCTCGGCGATATTACAGAAGTCTCGGTGCAGCTGGGCAGGCTGCCCCTCTTCCGCAGCATCAGCGCCTGAAACTCATCGCCTACACGGAGGACGGCACCCTCGTCTGCGTCGAACAGGCGGAAGACGGCGAGCGGCTTTGGACCTCTATGAAGCAGCTGCTCAACAACACCGAAGACCCCTCTGCCGCCGAAACGGCTGATGCCATTGCCGGAGCCGCCGCCTTCGGAGCGAGCCTCGCCCTCATCTCGACGGACACCGAGAGCCGTGACACGGCTCTGACCTCTCCGGCTGCCGTGTCGACCGCTGCTGCTGCGGAGGAGAAAGCCCAAGGAGCTGACGCAACAGCCCCCGCCGGCGCTGTCGGGTCAAGCGCAAAGTGTGTGGAAACCGCCCGTTGAGCACATCTGTCCCAAAGTTTGAGCAGAGGGAAAAAGGATGCAGTAATCATGCGGGT
>URLZ01000025.1 GCA_900548895.1 uncultured Akkermansia sp. | reverse complement strand
TCTTCTTCTCTCTGCTCCGTTGCAACGTCATTCCACACAATTAGCAGAAGAGCCTTTTATTTTCCGGCCGAGAGAAAGCGTGGGTCCTGCCGAATGAAGACTCGGAGCAGCGCGCTCGGTATCCAGTGGCTGGCGCAAGGCGCGGCATCCGAGATGGGTCAAGAGAAAGGCCCGGCTCATTCCCCAAGGGGGACAGGCGACAAGGCTAGCGGCAGTGGTGCAGAATTCATGCTGAGTCCCTCGTATCACATCGCTACACTCCGCGAGCGGGCGCAGTCGATCCGCTGCGGCACCGAGCCTCAGCGTGAGGGATCGGGTCAGAAGGTCCGACCTCAGCCTACGCGGTTGAGCTGAGAAATCGTCGCCTTGGGAGCCTCACCCTCAGCGGAGGCCGTCGCCCAGACGAGCTCGTGCAAACCCGCATCGAAGCGATAGACAACCAAATCGTTCACGCGCAGGCCCGTCTTGCCCTCCATCTGCTCAAAACAAGTGTTCGGGCTGTAGCGCAGCACACCGTCGTAGTCGTCAACCGTGCGCAGAAAGGCATAAAAGCCCGGCTGCGGGGCCTCGACGAGGAAGCGGGAGACGTAGCACTCCACCCCGGCGACGCGCTCCTTTTCCCAGTGCAGAGGCGCCTGCTGCGGGAAGCGAGCCCCGGCGCGGCGCTCGCGCTTCACGGAGGGCAGCAAGCGGCGGCGGCGGCGCATTGACAGCAGGCCGGAGCGCACCACCTGAAAGGACACGATCAGCACCGTTGCGCAGCCCCAGAAGAGCCAGATGCGAAGCCCCGCCGTAGCCACGCCGGGCGCATCCCAGATGAGGCAGCCCGTCAGGAAGGCCGCGAAGAGCGCCGTGAGCAGGCCCCCGATACGCCAGCCCAGCACCATGCCGGGAAAGAGCAGAAACAGCAGGGTAAAGGGGATGAACTGCTTAAGGTTCAGCGGCGTGCACTTCAGAAAATCGCGGCGCAGGCCCCGCTCCACCAGCAGATTCAGCTCGGCCTGACTCGTTCGGGCGTCTATCTTCACGCCGCTGACGGTACCACAGAGTCCGCCGCCGTTCAAGAGCAAAGCGCTGCATCGTCTCCCGAGGAGCACCGTCCCGGCCGCATCTGAGCGGCTGCGGCGTCCGATCGGGGAGAGGACCTCAGGGCATCCGAAAAGGAACGCCCTCCCCATCCGCCGCCTGAGCGGTTCAGATCGAGCAGATCCCTCGCCTATCCTCGGTTGCGCTGCCGCGAGTCGAGGTGCGACGGTCGGTGACGGTTTAGACGCGCTGCAAGATTTGAGTTGCAACGCGGGCGCATCTGTGGTATGAAGGTGACGAGATGGAAAAGACGCTCTTCCAGAAGATCGCAGACAAGGAGATCCCCTCTGACATGGTGTATGAGGATGACCTCTGCGTGGCCTTCCGCGACATCACGCCCGTGGCTCCCACGCACATCCTGCTCGTGCCGCGCAAGCCGCTGCGCGATGTGGCGGCGGCGACGCCCGAGGATGCGGCGCTGCTGGCTCATCTGCTGCTCAAGGTGGGTGAGATTGCCCGCGCCGAGGGGCTCACGGAAAAGGGTTTCCGCACGGTCATCAACACCGGTGCCGATGCCGGGCAGACGGTGCCGCACCTGCACCTGCACATCATCGGCGGTCGCTCGATGCAGTGGCCCCCGGGTTGAGTTGTTTGCGGCTCGCGCGGCGGCTCGCGGGTGCGGGCGGTCGCGCACTGCTCTGAATGGCCGCGGCCATTTCCGCGTCTTGCGCCACGATGACTGATCCGAAGAACTGCATCAGACACTACGAGTGGGTGGAGCCCGGCACGCTGGAGCTCGCCCTGCCGACGAACCGCCTGCGCCTCTATTTCATGGAGGAGGGGTTGGTGCGCTGTCGCTACGTCAGCGGGGCGGTGTTTGAGAATATCCCCAGCTACGGGGTGAGCCCCGAGTACAGCGAGCAGCCGGTTGCCGTGCAGGAGCGCGAGCTGCCGGACTGTTATGAGCTGTGCACGCAGCGCCTGTTTCTGCGCATTCGCAAGGCGGATGCCGGTTTGGAGTTCGGCGAGCAGGCGACGGGCCGCGTAATCTGCGCGGATGCCGAGGGGATGGGGCATCGCCCAGTGGAGCGCACGGGCGATGAGTGCGTCTGGGTGCTCAAGCACATGCCGCAGAAGGCTCATTTTTTCGGGCTGGGCGACAAGCCCTGCGAGCTCAACATGCGCGGTCGGCGCTTTGAGATGTGGGGGGCGGATCACTACAAGTTTCACCCGGACAGCGACCCGCTCTACAAGAGCATTCCCTTTTTTCTCTGCCTCAACGAGGGCTCGCAGTACGGGATCTTTTTTGACAATACGATGCGCTCCTATTTCGATTTCGGCAAGGAGCGCTATGACCGCCTGCTCTTCGGGGCCGACGGCGGGGTGGCCGACTATTACTTCATCATGGGGGAGTCGGCGCTGCAGACGATTGAGATTTACACGCGCCTGACGGGTCTGCCGCCGATGCCGCCGCTCTGGTCGCTCGGCTATCACCAGAGCAAGTGGAGCTACTACACGGAAGATGAGGTGGAGAGCTTGGCCGAGGAGTTTCGCCGCCGCCGCATTCCCTGCGATGCGATTCACCTCGACATTCACCACATGAAGCAGTATCAGGCGCTGACTTGGAACCGCGAGGCCTTCCCGGATCCGCCGGGCATGGTGCGCCGCCTCGGGGAGGAGGGCTTCAAGGTGGTGACGATTATTGACCCGGGCATTCGCATCAACCCGGACAATTACGTCTGGCGCAGCGGCTTTGAGCGCAATGTGTTCTGCCGCCGCCACGACGGGGCTCTGCTGGAGGGTGAGGTGTGGCCGGGGGCCTGTAATTTCCCGGATTTTACGTCGCCGGCGACGCGCTATTGGTGGGCGGATCTCTTTCACCGCCAGATTGCGGAATACGGGGTACGCGGCATTTGGACGGATATGAATGAGCCGGTGATTCTGCCGGATCGCACCTTTCCCGATGACACGCGACACGCTTTTGACGGCTACTCCTGCTCGCACCTCAAGGCGCACAATGTCTACGGCCAGTGCATGGCGCGCGCGACGCGCATGGGCATGGAGCAGCATGCGCCCGACCGGCGTCCCTTCGTGCTGACGCGCTCGGGTTTCGCCGGTCTTCAGCGCTGGGCGGCGACGTGGACGGGGGATAATTTTTCGGACTGGGAGAACCTCAAGATGGCCAACCACATGGTGCAGCGCCTCGCGACGAGCGGGGTGTCGTTCTGCGGGGCGGACACGGGCGGTTTTCTCGGCAAGCCGACGCCGGAGCTCTTTTGCCGCTGGATGCAGATGGCGGCTTTTCACCTGTTTTTCCGCAACCACAACAACGGGGAGTTCGGCGGGCAGGAGCCGTGGTGCTTCGGTCCGGTGGTGGAGGAGGCGGTGCGCACGGCCATCAATGAGCGCTACCGCCTGCTGCCGTATTTTTACACGCTCTTTCACCGCTACACGACGCAGGGCACGCCGGTGATTCGCTCGCTGGCGATCATGGACTGCGGCAATCCCGATACCTATTGGCGCGGCAGCGAGTTTTACGTGGGCGATGCGCTCTATGTGGTGCCGGTGCATCACCCGGGCGAGGGCGGGCGGCGGCTCTACATTCCGAAGGGGCGCTGGTACTCGCTGTGGTCTGACGAGCCCTGCGGCCCTTCGGGCACGGAGGAGTGGGTGGAGACGCCGATCAGCCACATTCCGGTGCTGGTGCGGGGCGGTTTCGTTGTGCCTCGCTGGCCGGTGCAGCAGTATGTGGGGGAGCTGGAGCTGCCGCCCTGCTCGCTGGAGCTCTGGTGGGCTCCGCAAGAGGCTCAGCTTTCCGAGCTCTATGAGGATGCCGGCGACGGCATGGGCTACCGCATCGGTGATTACCTGCTGCACAGTTTTGCGTACCGGGCGGGGGATCGCGGCTTTCAGCTCGTGCACGGCGGCCGCGGGCGGGGCGAGCAGAGGCGCCGCGAGTATGAGCTGAAGCTGCATGCGCTGCCGGCAGATGCGGTTCCTCGCGTGCGGGTGGACGGTGTTCTGCGAGAGGGCGGGGCTTTCGGCGAGGGGCATGTGTTCTCCGTCGCTCTGCCGGCGGATTTCGTGCGCCTCGAGATTGATTTCTGACTTTAGGTTCTGACTTGCCGTGAATAAGGATACGCTCGACAAACTGATGAGCCGGCTCGACAGCCTGAGCACGGTGGAGCTGCGCCAGCTCTTTCTGCGTCTGGCGAGCGACCGCGGGCTGCTGCAGGATGTGTTTGATGCTCTGCGCGATGGTTTGATTCTCTTTGACGCTGAGGGGCAGGCGCGCTATGCGAACAAGATGGCGGAGAAGATTTACAACCGTCCGCTGCGCGACTTGCTCCGCGAGCCCTTCGAACGGCTCAACGGGGGCACCTGCCGCTGGGAGGATCTGCAGGGCAGCGGCGCGGTGATCACACGCGATTTGCAGGTGAATTACCCGGAGCCGCGCCACTACAATCTGCTGATGAGCCCGGTGGCGCAAGGCAGCGAGTACCTGCTGCTCATTCACGATGACACGGAGCTGCTGGCGCGGCGCGAGGCGAGCGCGGAGGCCGAGCAGCTCAACCTGCTCACCTTCCTCTCCGGCGCGGTGGCTCACGAGATCGGCAATCCTCTCAATTCGCTCGGGCTCAATTTGCAGCTCATGCGGCGCAAGCTGGCACACGGGCCGGAGGACTGCCGCGAGGCGCTGGAGCCGCTGCTGGACTCTGCCTTGGCCGAGACGCGGCGCTTGGATGGTCTGCTGCGCCACTTCCTGCAATCGATGCGCCCGGGGCGCTTGCAGCGCGAGCCTGTTCAGGTGAATGAGGTGCTCAAAAATGTGCTCGCAACGCTCGCGCCGGAGATCGCCCCGCGAGGCGTTGCCGTGCAGGAGTCCTACTGCCGCGATCTCCCGCTGATCGAGGCGGATCCGAAGCGGCTCTTTCAGGTGTTTTACAATCTGATCCGCAATGCCTATCAGTCCATTCCCGGCCCGGACGGCTGCATTCTGGTGCTCACGGGCTACAATGACACGGATGTGCGGATCTGCATCTCGGACACGGGCACGGGGATTTCTCACGAGGTCATGGGCAACATGTATGAGCCCTTTCACACGACGAAGAAGCACGGCAACGGGCTCGGACTTCTCATCGTGCGCCACATTGTGCGCGAGCACGGCGGCACGCTCGGCATCGCCTCGCGCGAGGGTCAGGGCACGGCTGTCACGGTGACGCTGCCCCGAGCCGACCGCGTGGTGCGCCTGCTCCCGCAGTGAGGCTGAGGCCGCGGACTCGCCGATGAAGCTGCGGGGCGTGCGAGTCCCCTGAGACGCCGACCTTCCCACGCCTGAGGCGCTTCGCCGTGTTTTTCCCTCGTGAAGGAGCTCGACAGGCTCGCTCGCCGGGACGCATCGGGGCCTTCTCTCCCCCTTTGCCCGAACATCTGCGCAGCGGGAACGCTCTTTTCGCTCTGTGTCATAACAGCCACAATACGTGTGGCCTCTTCTTCACGCTCCCGAGCGTGCACCGGGCTCGCTTTTGTGATAAAAGGGCGGCGTTATGAGCGAAATGTACATGGCATTGCTGGGCATCCTGCTGCTTCTGGCCATTTTTGACCTGATCGTGGGCGTGTCCAATGATGCGGCAAACTTCCTCAATTCCGGGGTGGGATGCCGCGTGGCGAAGCGCAGCACGCTGCTGGCGGTGGCTGCGGTGGGCATTGTGCTGGGTGCGAGTGTGTCCGGCGGCATGATGGAGATTGCGCGCAGCGGCGTTTTCATGCCGGCGCAGTTCTCCTTTCACGAGGTGATGATTCTCTTTCTCGCCGTCATGCTGACGGACGTGATTCTGCTGGATCTCTTCAACACCTTCGGTCTGCCGACCTCGACAACGGTCTCGCTGGTCTTTGAGTTGCTGGGCTCGGCCATTGCGGTGGCGCTCTTCGTGATGAACCGCGGCGGCGAGGACGTCGCGGGCAACCTCGGCGCCTACATCAATTCAGCGAAGGCTCTCGGCATCATTTCGGGTATCTTCTGCTCAGTCGTGGTAGCCTTTACCTGCGGCGCGGTGGTGATGTGGATCTCCCGCCTGCTCTTCAGCTTCCACTACATGAAGGCCTACCGCTACGTCGGCGCGATCTGGAGTGCGCTGGCCCTGACGGCCATCACCTACTTTGCGGTGTTCAAGGGCCTCAAGAGCAGCACCATCATCAGCAAGGAGACGCTGATGCTGCTCGATGCGCACATCGCCACGGCCACGGCGGCGGCCTTCGCCTTCTGGCTGGTGCTCTGCGCGGTTCTCCAATACGGTCTGAAGGTCAACACGCTCAAGCTGACGGTCTTCGCGGGCACGGGCGCTCTGGCACTCGCTTTCGCCGGCAATGACCTCGTGAACTTCATTGGCGTCTTCATGGCGGCGGAATCCAGCTACCACATTGCCTCCGATTTCGTGGCTCAGGGCGGTAGCCTGGAGACGCTCAAGATGGGGGGGCTGGCCGAGCCGGTGCACGCCAATTTCTATTACCTCATCGGCGCGGGTCTGATCATGGTCGGTGCGCTCTTTTTCTCCAAGAAGGCGCGCACGGTGACGGAGACGGAGGTGAAGCTCGCCGGGCACAACAGCGGCAAGGAGCGATTCGGCTCCTGCCTGACGGCGCGCCTGGCCGTGCGCTACACGCTCAATGCGTCGCGCTTCATCTGCCGCATCACGCCGGCGCCGATTGCCCGCTTCGTCGGCGAACGCTTCCGCCCGCTGGAGGAGGACGAGAGCGGCGCGGCCTTCGACTTGGTGCGCGCCTCGGTGAACCTGACGGTGTCTGCCCTGCTCATCTCGCTGGCGACGTCCCTCAAGCTGCCGCTCTCCACGACCTATGTGACCTTCATGGTGGCGATGGGCTCGTCGCTGGCTGACCGCGCCTGGGGCCGCGACAGTGCGGTCTACCGCATCACGGGTGTGTTCACGGTGATCGGCGGTTGGTTCATGACGGGTATTGCGGCGTGCACGGCTGCGTTCATTTCCGCCAGCGTGATGATGTACGGCGGGATGTGGGGCGTGGCGCTGATGATTCTGGTTGCCGGCTTCGTGCTGGTGAAGTCCTCGGTGCTGCACGGGCGCCGCAGCCGCGATAAGGCTGAGGTGCTGGATCTGAGCCGCACGGAGACGCTGCGCGAGATCGGCGAGACGTCCGCCAACCGCCTGGGCCGCAGCCTGGGGATTTACAAGGCGACGATTCAGGCGCTGCTGCGCGAGGATCGCGATGCTCTCAAGCGCCTGCGCCGCAAGGCCCGCGAGATGAATCGCGCGGTGACGGCGGAGAAGGAGAACATGGTGCTGCCGAGCCTCCACGGGCTGAGCGCCGCGCTGGCTCCGCAGGGGCAGATTCTCTTCCGCATCAATGAGAGCAGCATCGCTCTCTCCGAGAGCCTGCTCGGCATCGTGAAAGCGAGCTTCAAGCACATCGACAACAATCACGTGGGTCTCAACGAAGCACAGGCAGCCGATCTGATGGAGATGGGCCGCCGCCTCGACAGCCTCTTCCCCAATCTCTGCAAGATGCTGGAGGAGAGCCGATTTGACAACATCGACCAGCTGATCAGCCAGGGTGATGATCTGAGTGCGGAGTTTGCGGATGCAATTACGCGCCACTTGGTGCGCGCCAGCGATGATGAGTCGAACACGCGCACGGCGATTCTCTATCTGAACCTGCTCAATGAGACGCGTGTGATGCTGCGCAAGGCGTTCACCCTGCTCAAGGAGCAGCGCGAGCTCTTCGAGAGTTGAGGTCTCACAGGAAGCTGCCTCTCTCCGGCCGCCGGATCGCTCAGGTGATCCGGCGGCTTTTTGCGTGCAGGGCAAAGCTCCTTCGGTGTGGATCCGAGCCCCGCCGGCAGGGGGCATGCAGCGGCAGGGCACCCCGCGGGAGCGCATACCGCAGGAGAGCATCCCGCTGTCAAGCCGCCGAGGAAGCGGTCGCACCGACACCCTTTCCGGTAGCCCCCCGTGCGCCCCCTCCGAGCAGGAGCGGCGTCCGTGATATCCGCATACGCGGGAGATTTCCGGGTATCTCGGGGAATTTCGGGAGATTTTATCCTTGCCGTGGCGGCCTCCTGCGTATAGGGTAGGAGGAGGGTCGGTGTGATGCCGACCACGTCTTCAGATATCACCAACCATCAGCACAAGATTAACGATGAAACATTTCTTGATGAGCGGATGCACGCTGCTGGCGGCGGCTCTCGGCGCCGCGGCCGGCACGCAGGCGGGGCCCTATGAGTTGACCCCGATTCAGGATACGGCCAAGACGATGAGTATCCGTCTGTTCCCGACGCTGCCGGAGGCGGAGTTCATCCGTCTGGCGGGCGGACGCGAGGCGGCGGCCTCCATCAACACCTTTCTGCTGCGCGGGGACGGCAAGACCATTCTCGTGGATACCGGCAACGGCGGCAGCGTGGGCAAGACCGCGGCGCGTCTGCGCGAGCTGGGCGTGGCCCCCGAGCAGGTGGACGCCGTGCTGCTGACGCATATGCACGGGGATCACATCGGCGGGTTGATCGATGCGAACGGCCGCGCGGTATTCCCGAAGGCGGAGATTTTTGTCTCGGCGCCGGAGCGCGCCTTCTGGGAGAAGGAGCCCGGCTCGGGCGGTGATCTGGCGCGCCGCGTGCTGGCGGCGTACGGCGAGCGCGTGAAGGAGCTGCGCGACGGTCAGCAGCCGATGCCCGGCATCCGCGCGCTGGCGGCGCCGGGGCACACGCCCGGTCACACCGTGCTGGAGGTGGGCGATCTCTACCTCGTGGCGGATCTTGTGCACGCCGTCTCGGTGCAGGTGCCGCATCCGGAGGTCTGCGCGACCTATGACATGGATCCCCGGCAAGCGGTGGCGACACGCGTGCGCGTTCTCGATCTGGCCTCCGCCCCCGGCAAGAGGGTGGCCGGGGCCCACCTGCCCTTCCCCGGCGTCGGCCGCATCACCAAGGACGCGAAGGGCTACGCCTACACCCCGGAGTCCGTGCCCTACGAGCCCTCCGCAAAGCCTGCGCCGGCGAAGGACTGAGATCATCTCACACAGAGCGGCCCTCTCGACCGATCGGTATCACGCGGCAGCACGAGACGATGCCCTGAGGCGCCCAAAGGACCCTCGAAAACTCTTGCCGGCGCTCACCGAGACGCTCCGAGTCTCAGCGCAGGCATGAATACGAAACAGCGGCGCTCCTGCCTTAGGGCAGGAGCGCCGTTTTGTTTTGATCGGGTGAACGCCGGGGCCCTGCCCGCCTCAGGCGGCGAGGGCCCTGCGTGACGGCTTCAACGGGGCTTCATTCCTCGGTCGCGCGAAGGCGCTCGATGAAGCGGATGATCTCGCCGATGATCAGCACGGGGAGGGTACCGACGATGAGGATGAGCCATTCGGTCGCGCTCAGCGGCACGGTGCGGAAGACTTCGCCGCCGAACTGGACGGCGAGGAACTGGCCGATGAGGATGACGAGGGCAATGAGCAGGAAGGAGCGGTTGGTGCAGAGTCCGCTCAGGAAGCTCTTGTTCGTGCCGTAGACGCGCGCGTTGAAGAGGTTCCAGAACTGCAACATCACGAAGCCTGTGAAGAGCATCGTGAGCTCGCGGGCATCGAGCACGCCGCCGCTGCTGCCGAGGAGGTTGATGAAGACCTCCGCCGCGAGGATGAAGGCGATGCCGAGGCTGAGGATCCACAGCCACATCGAGGGCGTGATGATGAAGGCCATCTTGTTGCGCGGCTTGCGGTGCATGACGTCGTCGCTCGGCGGCTCGGTGGCGAGGGCGAGGGCGGCGAAGGTGTCCATGATGAGGTTGACCCAGAGCATCTGGGTGACCGTCAGGGGCATGGCGCAGCCGGTGAAGGGCCCGAGGGCGGCGATGCCGCAGGCTGCCACGTTGACCGTGAGCTGGAAGACGATGAACTTCTGGATGTTGCGGTAGAGCGAGCGCCCCCACATGACGGCGCGGGTAATGCTCGTGAAGGAGTCGTCGAGCAGCACGATATCGGAGGCCTCCTTGGCGACGGAGGTGCCGGTGATGCCCATGGAGAGGCCGACGTCGGCGTGGTTGAGCGCGGGGGCGTCGTTGGTGCCGTCACCGGTGACGGCGACGACGTGGTTCTTTTTCTGCAGGGTGTTGACGAGGCGCATCTTGTCCATGGGCTTGGCGCGGGAGAGGACGCGCAGGTCGTCGACGCACTCCTCGAGGCGGCTGTCGCTGAGCTGGCCGAACTCGGTGCCGGTCATGACGGCGTGGCGCGGCAGCTCGCCCTCGGGCAGCAGGCCGATTTCGCGGCCGATCTGGCAGGCGGTCTCGAAGTTGTCGCCGGTGACGATCTTGACGCCGACGCCGGCGCGCAGGCAGGTCTTGACGGCGTCCGGCACGTCGGGGCGCACGGGATCCTGGATGACGAAGCAGCCGAGCCAGGTGAGCTCTTGGGCGGCGTCCTTGATGGCGTCGGGGCTCTGCGGCACCTCGCCGCTCAGCTCGCGGCAGGCGAGGCCGAGCACGCGCATGGCGCGGCGCTGGGCTTCGACGATGCGGCCGCGGATGCGGGCACGCGTCTCTTCATCCCAGGGGCTGCCGAAGGCGCTGCTGCATCGCTCGATGATGATCTCCGGCGCGCCCTTGATGTAGAGCACGGGAGCCCCGCACTTGAGGGGGGAAGCGACGCAGCTGGCCATGAATTTGTTCTGCGTGGAGAAGGGCAGCTGGGAGAGCAGTGTAGCCTGCTCGCGCAGCGGGGCGTAGTTGACGCCGTTGTCGCGCAGGTAGAGCAGCATGGCGCCTTCGGTGACGTTGCCGAGCACGTTGCCCTTCTCGTCGAGGTCGGCGGTGGAGTTGGCGGCAATGGCTTCAGCCATGAGGGGGAAGACGGGGGCCTCGACCTTTTTCTCGCTGACCTCGGGGAAGAGGGCCTCGCGCACGCTCATGCGGTTCATCGTGAGGGTGCCGGTCTTGTCCGAGCAGATGACGGTGGCCGCGCCGATGGTTTCACAGGCTTCCATGCGGCGCACGAGGCAGTTCTGCCGCACCATCTTGCGCATGCTGTAGGCGAGGCTGAGGGTGACGCTCATGGGCAGGCCTTCGGGGACGGAGACGACGATGAGCGTGATGGCGATCATGAAGTAGAGCAGGAGCTGCTCCGCGGCGGAGGCCGGCAGCCAGCTGCCGGGGTTGGCCTCGACGTAGCCGCCGTTGCACAGCAGCACCATGAGGACGGCGAAGAGGATGAGGCCGGCTGCGATGCTCTTGATCCACGGCGCGCTGCCTTCGGCTCGCACGAGGGAGGGGCGCGGCAGCTTGATGCGCATGTAGGCGAGCAGGTCGCAGAGGATGGGGTACCAGACGCGCAGCAGGGCGACGGCGAGGGAGGCGATGGCGGCGAAGAAGAAGTACCACTGCCCCTCACTCAGCAGCAGGGTGCCGTGCAGGTGGCCCTGAATGACGAGGCCGGCGAAGAGGATGAAGGCGAGGGCGGAGCCGACGATGCTGATGGCTTTGCAGAGCCCGTCGAGCTGGAGGGCCAGAGGGGATTTGGCGCCGGTGTCCGCAGTGGCGGCGCGGGCGACTTTGCCGATTTCGGTGGCGTCGCCGACACGGGTGACGCAGACGACGGCGTGGCCTTCGGTGACGAGGGTGCCGCGCAGCACAATGTCGTCGGGGTAGGCGCCGGGGAGGCTCTCTTCGGCGGGGCTGTCGGCCGAGACGCTGTGCTTGAGCACGGGCTCGGATTCACCGGTGAGCGAGGATTGGTTGACGCGGAAGGCGACGGCCTCGAGCACGGCGGCGTCAGCGGGGATTTCCGCCCCGGTCTCCAGCATGAGGATGTCGCCGACGACGAGCTCGTTCTTGGGGATGAGGGTGGGCTTGCCGTCGCGCATGACGCGCACGGGGGTGACGTCGTTGACCTTGTTGAGGATGTCGAACTCCTTGTTGGCGCGGTATTCGTTGACGAAGCTGACGGTGGTGGCCAGCAGCACGGCGCCGAGGATGCCGGCGCTCTCAATCCAGCTGTGCCCGGGGACGAGCAGCACGGGGATGAAGGAGATGACGACGGCGACGAGCAGGATGATGATGAGCGGGTCGGTGAACTTGGAGAGCAGCAGCTTCCACCAGGCGTCTCGCTTCGGTGGTGTCAGTTCGTTGCTGCCGTGCAGGCGGCGGCTTTCCTCGACTTGAGACGGGGTGAGCCCGGTGTGGATGTCGGTGTATTTCATGGTGAATGAGAGAGGTTGGGGTGCCGCCCGCTGCGCAAACAACGGGCGCCCCGTTTGGATTGTAGAGGGGATGCGCCGCGGCGTCAAGCCGGGGCGTGTGGCATTTTCGCCAGATTTCTGTCAGCAGACCGTCCGCGCAGGGCGATGCGAAGAGATTGAGGCGAGCTCACCTTGCGCTGAAAAGGCGCGCTCCCGAGCCGGTGGCGAAGCCTCAGGCTGAGCTGGGAGCGAGCTTTCGGGCGACTTGCGCTCGGGAAGCGTCGGGGCGGGTTCAGGGGTTCGGGAGCTCGCGGTCCTCGGGGCGCGGGGGGCCGGCATAGAGGAGTTGCCCGCCCTGCTCTCCGGAGCCCGGGCCGAGCTCGACGATGTAGTCGGCGCGCGCGATGAGGCTGTGGTTGTGCTCGATGCAGAGGATGCTGTGTCCGGCATCGCGCAGTCGGTAGATGGCGCGCAGCAGCAGCTCGATTTCGCCGAAGTGGAGGCCCGTCGTCGGCTCGTCGAGAATGAAGAGCTTGTGCTCGACGCGGCCGCGCCGGTTGCCGCGGCTGCGGGCCTTGGCGAGGTGCGTGGCGAGTTTGATGCGCTGGGCTTCGCCGCCGGACAGGGTGGTGACGCTGCGATCCAGAGCCAGATAGCCGAGGCCGAGCTCATCGAGGGCTTGCAGGATGGCGGCGGCGGCGGGGATGGGGGCGAAGAAGTCGAGCGCTTCGCGGACGCTGAGGGCGAGGGCCTGAGCGATGGATTTGCCGCGCCAAGTGACTTCGAGGGTCTCGCGGTTGTAGCGCGCGCCGTGGCAGGCGTCGCAGGGGGTGTAGAGGTCGGCCAGAAAGTTCATGTCGACCTGCAGGAGGCCGGTGCCGCCGCAGCGCTCGCAGCGGCCGCCGCGGGTGGTGAGCGAGAAGCGCGCGGGGCTGTAGCCGCGCTGGCGCGCGAGGGGAAGCGCGGCGTAGAGGGGGCGCAAAACGTCGAGCAGGCCGGTGGCCGAGGCGGGGGTGGAGCGTGGGGATTGGCCCAGCGGGCTCTGGTCGGCGAGGATGACGTGGCTGATGTTCTCGGAGCCCTCGGCTTCGCCGGCCTTGATGGCGGGCAGCAGGCATTCGTGCACGAGGGTGCTCTTGCCGGAGCCGCCGGGGCCGCAAAGGCAGCTGAAGGCGCCGAGCGGGAGGCTGAGCTCGACGTCGCGGAGGTTGCGGGCGCAGGCGTGCCGCAGGGTGAGGCGGGGGCAGGAGGCGAGGTCGATCGGCCGGGACTCGGGCATGCGGCGACGCCCGGAGAGCCAAGCGCCGGTGGGCGAGTCGGGGTTGCGGAGGATGTCTTCGTAGCTGCCGGCGGCGAGGATGGCGCCGCCTTCGGGCCCGCTGCCGGGGCCCATTTCGACGAGCCAGTCGGCGGCGGCGAGCAGCTGGGGGTCGTGCTCGATGACGAGGATGGTGTTGCCTTTGTCGCGCAGATGCTTGAGGGCGGTGATGAGGCGCTCGGTCTCGCGGGAATGCAGCCCGATAGTGGGCTCATCGAGGATGTAGAGCACGCCGGAGAGGCCGCCGCCGATCTGCCCGGCGAGGCGGGCGCGCTGGAGCTCGCCGCCGGAGAGGGTGCCGGTGCCGCGGTCGAGGCTGAGGTAGCCGAGGCCGAGCTCGATGAGGCAGTCGAGGCGCTTGCGCAGCTCGTCGAGGGCGGGTGCGAGGGGAGCGCGGAAGGCGGGGGGGATGTCGAGTTGCTCGAGCAGGTTGCGGCTCTGCTCGATGCTCAGGCGGCTGTAGTCGCCGAGGCTGAGGCTCCGGCCGCCGAAGTCGAGGGTGACGGCCAGGGCGACGGGGTTGAGTCGCATGCCGCGGCATTCCGGGCAGAGGACGGGGTCGCCGCCGGCGGGGTTTTCGATGAAGCCGAGCCCCTCGCAGCGCGGGCAGGCGCCCTGCGGGGAGTAGTGGGAGAAGAGGCGGGGGCTGAGGTCCGGGAGGGTGAAGCCGGTTTCTTCGTTGCGGTAGCTGGTGTGGTAGCTTCGCAGTTGTTCGTCGCCGCCGGGTTCGCGGATGATGGCGCGCAGCTCTTCGGAGCAGATGCGCAGGGCGGCTTGCACGGAGTCAGCGATGCGCGAGTCGCTGCCGGGGCGGACGACGATGCGGTCGATGACGAGCTCGCAGATGTCGCCCTCCTGCGGCGGCTGCTCTTCGAGTTCATCGAGGTCGCGGATGCTGCCGGCGACGCGCACGCGCAGGTAGCCCGATTTGCACAGTTGCAGGATGTTGCCGGCGGCGTCGCGGGCAAAAGCGGGGCTGAGGGGGGCCAGCAGGGTGAGGCGCGTGCCCTCGGGGCACTCCGCGAGCTTCGCGCTGATTTCATCGGGGCTGAGGCGGGTGAGGCGGCGCCCGGTGGCGGGATCGTGCGGGATGCCGATGGCGGCGTAGAGGATGCGCAGGTAGTCGAGGGCCTCGGTGAGGGTGCCGAGCAGGCTGCGGCCGGGGCCCCGGGTGAGGCCTTGCTCGAGACAGAGGGCGGGCGGTAGTCCGTCGATGGCGTCGACGCGGGGCTTCTCGGGCCGCGCCAGCAGACGGCGAGCCCCGGGGGAGAGGCAGTCGAGGAAGCGGCGGCGCGATTCGGCAAAGAGGGTGTCGTAGGCCAGAGTGCTCTTGCCCGAGCCGCTGGGCCCCATGAGGGCGATGATGCGCCCGGCCGGGAGGGTGAGGCTGATGTGGCGCAGGGTGTTCTGCGAGGCGCCGGTGATGTGGATATCCATGAGCGGAAGGGGTGAGGCCGGAGTAGTTCCCGGAGGCGGTGAGCGAAGGCGAGGGGACGGGGGGAAGTCGGGGAAAAATCGGTCGGGCGAGCCGAAAGGCTTTTGCCCGCGGCGGGCCTTCCGACGGAGACGAAGGGAGCTGCGGGTGAGGCTCAGGCGACGTTCATGCGATGTTCAGCCGGCGTTCCGTCGGCACTGCGTCTGCGCTCGAGCGGGCGCCGGACGGCTTGGCCGCGGCTTCCGCACGGGCGCAGCAACACGAGCGCCGCAATGCGCCAGCACGGTCCGAAGCGAGGGCACGGAGCGTCGCCGCATGGACACTCAGAACGGGCGCGGGCCGGGTGCGGAGCGGGGCTCTGGGAGATCCTCCTGACGTCCTCCGGGCTCAATGATGAGGCGGGCGGCATGGCAGTGGCCGCGCAGGATGCCGTGGCGGCGGATGCGCACGTCTCCCTCGGCAGTGATGTCTCCGACGACGAGGCCGTTGATGCTGGCCTGCCCCAGCTCGACGGGAGTCTCAAAGCGCAGCTCGCCGCCGCGGCAGACTTCAAGCTCACGGACGCGGAACTTGCCGACTTGGCGGAAGCTGCCCTGCACCGTCATTTTGCGCGAGCAGCGCACGGCGCCGACGCCCTTGCCGAGCACGTGGAGATCGCGGCAGGTGAGGTTGAGGTGCGAGAGCACGGCGTCGCTGAGCAGGGTGATGTCTCCCAGCGTGCTGACGGTGCAGCGCGTGCTGCCGCAGCGCAGCTCGACGTCGGCCATGTTCAGATGCGCGTGGCAGTGGATGCAGTTGGCCGAGAGCGCAGCGGCGGGCACCTGAGAGCTGCGGCCGCATTCGTAACAGATGATGTCGCGCATGGGCACGCGATGCGTCTCGTGCCGATTTGAAAACGAGGTGAGCGCAACGCGGCGGTTGCGCTCACCTTCAGGCAGCAGACCGGAGACGTAGGGGACGATCAGAGGCTCCGTCCTGTACTCCGGCATAGCTGTGTTTCAGCGGGGCTCGATCAGCCCAGAAGGTTGGTCTGCTCCTCCTTCGCGGGAGAGCTCTTGGCGGCTTTCTTGGGGGCGGCCGCGGCGACGGTGGCCGAGCCGACCTGGCAGTTGCCGATGAAGACGGCGCCCTCCTGAATGGCGATGCGGGCTGCGACGACGTCGCCGACGAGCTCGGCGGTGGAGGCGAGCTCGACGCGGTCGGAGACCACGATGTCGCCCGTGACTTTGCCGCGGATGATGGCGCTCTGCGTGCGGATGGCCACCTTGTTGCTGTCGCCGGCCTGAATGATGGCGTTGGCACCGACGGTCAGAATGCCGTCTGAGGAGATCTCACCCTCAACAGTGCCGTCAACAAGGAGGTCATCGGTGAAGCGCAGCTTGCCCACGACGGAGACGTCGGAGTTGAGGACGTTGCGCGTCGAGGAGGCGACGGACTCGCTGCTGAAGGGGGCAGCGGGCTGGGCGGCGGGCTCAGCGGAGCCGAAGAAGGGGCTGTCGGTCGCGGGGGTCGCCGGCGCGGCGCCGGCCGGGGTTCCCCAATCATCGGGGATCGAGGGATCGGCAAAGGGAGACGCGGGATTCTGCTCAGAGTCAGAACGACGGGGAGAATTGAACTTGAATGCCATATGATGCTTGAGTTGTCGGTGAAAGGTATGGGGACTGCCGGCGTGTGAATCACCGTCCGGGTTATGGTAGCCTGTTGAGCGCGGTTTGTCGATAGGAAACTTTGTCAGGGTATCACTTTTTCTCGCGCTCTGCAGCCGCACCGCCGGGCATGGGGCTTCCGATGGGTTCGTATCGCCTCCCAAGACGTCCGCTCAGCCTGACTTTTCCCCTTCAGACTACGTCCGCTCGGTCCGACTCCATTCCGACGGCCTCCGCTCCGGCACTGCCGCATCGGAACAGCATCGGAACAACATCGGAACACTTTGACGATGGAGCACTCTGACGGCAGGGATTTGACAGCAGATCTTTGACGGCGACTCGGCGTCGACGCAGTAAGCTTCCGTCCCTCCGTCTCAAGATGAGCTCAGACGCGCTCAGGCCTCGGCGGTGTAGATGGAGGCGATGCCGCCGGAGAGGGGGAGCGCCGTGGCCATGCCGTAGCCGCAGCGCTGCAGCAGCTCGCAGAAGGCGCTGCCGCGCGGGAAGGCCTCGATGCTGGCGCCCAAGTAGTCGTAGGCGCCGGCGTTGCCGGTGATCAGGCCGGCGATGCGCGGCAGGATGTGGTGCAGGTAAAAGCGGTAGGGAGGGGCGAGGATGCCCTCGGGCATGCTGAAGTCGAGGACGAGGAGGTGCCCGCCCGGGCGCAGGATGCGGCGGAACTCGCGGAGCGCCGCCTCATAGTCGGCCATGTTGCGCAGGCCGAAGGCGACGGTGGCGGCGTCGTAGCTGTGATCCGGCAGGGGGAGGTGAAGGGCGTCGGCCTCAAGCACGCGGCTGAGCCCGCGCTTGACGGCGACGTCAAGCATCGGGCGGCAGAAGTCGGTGCCGAGCACCTCCGTTTCGGGGAAGGCGCGCAGGACGGCAAGGGCGAGGTCGCCGGTGCCGGTGGCGATGTCGAGAAGGTTGCGGGGGCTCCACTCCGCAATGATTTGCAGCGCGCGGCGGCGCCAGAGGACGTCCGTGCCCAGCGAGAGCACGTGGTTGGCCGTGACGTACCGCGCGGCGATGGAGGCGAAGGCCGCGTGCACAAAGGCAGGATCGGGCATGGCGAGCGCAGCGAAAGGCTCCGCCCGCGGCCGGCGCGCCGCCCTTTCGCGAGCGGGCACCGGCTGCGGGCCGGAGGCGTGTGTCAGCCGAGGCGGGCGATGAGCACGTCACCGAAGGCACTGGTTGACAGAGCCTCGGCGCCGGGAATCATCTCGGCCAGATCGGCGGTGACCTTTTTGTCGGCGATGGCTTTCTCGATGGCCGCGACGATGAGGTCGGCCGCCTCGCCCCAGCCGATGTAGCGCAGCATCATCTCCGCCGAGAGCAGGAAGGAGCAGGGGTTGGCCAGGTCCTTGCCGGCGAGGGCGGGGGCGGTGCCGTGCGTCGCCTCAAAGACGGCGTGACCGGTCTTGTAGTTGATGTTGGCGCCGGGGGCAATGCCGATGCCGCCCACCTGAGCGGCCAGCGCATCGGAGCAGTAGTCGCCGTTGAGGTTGAGCGTGGCGATGACAGAGTGATCCTTGGGGTGAATGAGGATCTCCTGCAGGAAGGCGTCGCAGATGCAGTCCTTGATGACGATGCCGTCGGGCAGGCGGCACCAAGGGCCCTTGCCGATGGGCGTTGCGCCGAATTCGCGGCGGGCCAGCTCATAGCCCCAGTCACGGAAGGCGCCCTCGGTGAACTTCATGATGTTGCCCTTGTGCACGAGCGTGACGCTCGGGCGGTGATGCGCGATGGCGTACTTGATGGCGGCGCGCACGAGGCGCTCCGTGCCCTCGCGCGAGACGGGCTTGACACCGAAGCCGGAGGTGCCGGGGAAGCGCACCTTGTTGGCGAGCTGCGGGAAGCGGTCTGACAGCCAGTCAAAGAAGACCGAGGCGTCGGCCGAGCCACTCTGGAACTCAATGCCCGCGTAGATGTCCTCGGTGTTCTCGCGGAAGATGACCATGTCGACGAGCGAGGGGTCCTTCACCGGGGTCTCGATGCCGCGGAAGTAGCGCACCGGGCGCACGCAGCAGTAGAGATCGAGCCCCTGGCGCAGGGCGACGTTGAGCGAGCGGATGCCGCCGCCGACGGGCGTGGTCAGCGGGCCCTTGATGCCGACGAGCAGCTCGCGGAAGGCGTCCATCGTCGCCTGAGGCAGCCAGGTGTTGAGCTGATCAAACGCTTTCTGCCCGGCGAGCACCTCCTTCCAGACGAGGCGGCGGGTGTCACCGTAGGCCTTGGCCACGGCGGCGTCGATCACGCGCTGCGCAGCGCGCCAGATGTCGGGGCCGGAGCCGTCGCCGATGATGTGGGGGATGATGGGATAGTCAGGCACGCGCAGTCCCTGCGGTGTCATGGTGATGGGTGTACCTTCGCTCATGGTTGTGTGTTCTGATCGGGTGAGTTTGCAGGCTGGGCCTGCTGCGGGAGGGCTCCGATGAGCTGCACCTGGCGCAGCACGAGGAGTCTGTTGTTCCGAAGGGAGCTGATGCGCAGGCGGCGCACGTCGGCGGCGCGGGGAAGCGTCCATGCCTCATAGCCCTCAAGGGCGAAGCCCGCTTCGCAGAAGTTGCGGCTCAGGCGGCTGCCGTCGGCCAGTGTCAGCTCGACGCGGAAACCGCCGCAGAGCTTGCCTCGCTTGCTCTGCGAGCCGCCGCCGTAGATGACGACAGTCGAGACGGCGGCGGTGCTGCCGGGGGCCGGCGTCCACTCCGCCCAGGCCGGCTTTCCCTCCGCCGGCAGAGCGAGGGCGACGGTGTCATCGTTCTCCACCGAGCCATCGGTAGCGTTGCTGAGCGGGTAGGCCGCATCGGTGGCGCTGGCGCTCGCCGGGGTGTCGGGAGGCAGCAGGTTGTCGAAGCCGTCGGGAATCGCGTAGGGGGGCAGCGTCGCGTTGGGGTCGGGGTCCGCCGGCAGATCCGACGCCACGATGGCCGTTCCCAAGGCGGTCTTCACAATGCGGGAAGAGGCCGCGGCACCGGAAGCCGCGGGCGCCGTGACTCCCGCAGAGGGGGTGCCGGCTGCCGCCCCGGTGGAGGCGTTGGGCGAGGCTCCCGCAAGCGGGGTCGCCGAAGAGGCGGGGGCACCGCTGCGCGCCGCCAGCGCGGCGATTCGGCCCTCGTGCGGAACGAGGGCGCAAACGAGGAAGGCGGCGATGACGACGAGCGGGGGAAGGATGAAAAACAGCAGGTCGCCGAACCTCACGCGGGTCGGGGCAGTGTTCGTTCGGGTCTTGCGGCGGGCGTCCATGCTGATGTTGCGCGCATTATAGCAGCAGCCCCGAGGGATTGCAACCTTAAAGCGAGGGCCGCCTTGCCGCGGCGAGTCCCGCGCGCGCCGTGCGGCGAAGTCCGCCCTTCGGGAAAAGTCCGAAATCGAGTCTCGGATGGATCCAGAGGTAGCCCCTGCCCGAGCATCAGATGGGGCCCTGAAAGGAAACGGCCAAGGCTAAGAGCCGGGCTGCGCTCGGGAGGATTCAGGGAAAGCCGCGTGAAGCGCCTCAAATCAAGCTCGCGGAACGCTGAGGGAGGCCCTGAGGGAGAGGCGGGGCGAACCGCGCGGCGCGGGGGCTCAGAGGACGTCGAGCAGGCAGGAGGCAGCGGCGAGGGACGGCGAGCCGAAGTACTGTTGTCCGGCGGCTCGGTGCAGGAGGCGGCGCAGTTCGCGCGTGAGGTTTTCCGCTTGTCTGAAGGCGGCGATTTCAGCAGGGGCAGAGCAGCGGGGCTCGCCTTCGGCTCCCTGCGGCAGGGAGGCTCGCAGGAGCAGCAGCGGCATCAGGGCACGTGCTGCGGCGTCAGCGCTGTCGCGATCGTCCGCGTGCTTCAGGGCGCCGAGAGCCTGCTGCGCCGCGGCGCAGAGGTCGTCAGCCGTGGGCAGCGAGGGTCGATCGGGGCTCAGCGGCCTGCCGTCCACGGGCAGCTCGGTGCGCAGGAAGAGCGCGCCGAGGGGGAGCAGATCGATGGTTTCCGGGAGGTCGAGATACTCCTCGGGGAGCAGCTCGATGTACTGGCGCAGGGCCAGAGCGTTGAGGCGCTCGCGTTCGCAGGCGCGATCCAGCTGCTGCAACAGGCGTCGGTGGAGATGCGAGGGAAGTTCCGGGTCCGCCAGCCGCCGCAGGGTGGCGGTGATGGAGTCCGGGCAATGGAGGATCTCGGCAGACTCAGCGCAGACGCCCCATATCTCGGGGCTGCGGCGGTGGCGATTCCGACGCGAGAGGCTGTAGAGCTCGCCGAGGACGCTCAGGGTGACCTGCCGACGCTCGAAGGCTGCGGCGGAGAGCGCGCAGGCTCGGCGCTCCACGGCCGCCGCAGAGTGCTGCTGCGGCAGAGCGAGATGGGGAACGGGGTGGATGAGCGAGGCGCGGTCGCGGAGTTTTTCGCCGAAGCGCACCGCAACAGCGCCCTTCCCTGCGCCCTTCTCCGGCTCCCCCTGCGCTCCCGGCTCTTCCTGATTCCCCAGCTCCACCTGATTCCCCGGTTTCGCCGACGACTCCGGCTGCTCGGTCGCCGCCGAGGAGGCCGCCTCAGCGGGCTCTCCCGGAGCACCGGGGAGAGCGTCACCCGCCGCTGCGCTGCCGCCGAGGGCGAAGGCGCAGAGGGCG
Source organism: uncultured Akkermansia sp. (assembly GCA_900548895.1). Taxonomy (GTDB): domain Bacteria; phylum Verrucomicrobiota; class Verrucomicrobiia; order Verrucomicrobiales; family Akkermansiaceae; genus Akkermansia; species Akkermansia intestinavium. The sequence goes on along the minus strand of URLZ01000025.1, from coordinate 14,846 downwards.
AAGGCGCAGAGGGCGAAGGCGCAGAGGGCCAGCGTCAAGGTTCGGCAACGGGACATGGCGGGCTGAAAGCTCACGGGCAGCATAAGCGGGTGCGGGCGGAAGGGGGAGGAGGTGGGAGGTTCCGCGGGGGACTGAGGACTCAGGCGAATTCGCCCATGAAGAACTTCTTTTTGCCGCGGCGGATGATGACGACCTCGCCTTCCAGCGCCATTTCCGGGTTGACGTAGTAGGCGGGATCTTTCACGACGTTGCCGTTGAGGGAGATGGCTCCGTTGGCGATGAACTCGCGAGCCTCGCGCTTGGAGCTGCACACCTTGCTGCTCACCAGCACCTCGACGAGATCGCCCGGGGTGAGGGTGACGCGGGGGACGTTTTTCATGCCGGCGCGGATGTCGCGCAGGCTGAGGGAGGCGAAATCGCCGGCGAAGAGTTTTTCGCTGATGTCGACGGCGTGCCGATACTCTTCCTCGCCGTGCAGGTCCGTGATGATCTCACGGGCGAGGGCCTTCTGCGCGAGGCGCTGCTCCGGGTGGGCGCTGTGCTCGGCCTCGATGGCCATGATCTGCTCGGGGGTGAGGAAGGTGAGGCGCTTGAGGTAGGAGATGACGCAGGCGTCCTCAGTGTTGATCAGGAACTGGTAGAGCTCGTAGGGCGAGGTGCGGTTTTTATCGAGCCAGAGGGCGTTGCCTTCGCTCTTGCCGAACTTGTTGCCCTGCGAGTCCGTGACGAGGGGCATGGTGAAGCCGTAGACCTCTTCGCCGGTGGTTTTGCGGATGAGCTCGATGCCGGTAGTGATGTTGCCCCACTGGTCGCTGCCGGCGACTTGGAGGTCGACGCCGCGCGTCTCGTGCAGGTGTTTGAAGTCGATGGCCTGAATGAGCATGTAGGAGAACTCGGCGTAGGAGATGCCGTTCTCCATCTGGCGGCGCACGTGGTCCTTGGTGAGCATGTAGCCGACGTTGATGAACTTACCGTAGTTGCGGAAGAAGTCGATGACGTTCATCTCGTTGATCCAGTCGTAGTTGTTGACGACTTCAAAACCAAAGAGTTTTTCGACCTGAGCCTTGAGGCTCTCATAGTTGCGGAAGACGACGTCCTTTTGCTGAATCTCGCGCTCGACGGTGCCGCGGGGGTCGCCGATGAGGCCGGTGGCGAGGCCGACGAGCAGGATGGGGTGGTGCCCGGCGGCTTGCATGCGGCGGGTGATGAGGAAGCTGGAGTAGTGCCCGAGGTGCAGGCTGTCGGCAGTGGGATCCGTGCCGATGTAGAAGGTGAGCCCGCCCTTGTTGAGCTTGTCGATGAGTTCGGGGCTGGAGATTTGATTGACCAGCCCTCGCCATTCCAGTTCTTCGTAAAATGTCATATGCCTGAGGAGTGCCTGAGGAGGGCGCATGATAGCACGCAGCCGCTTTCTTGTCAATGCGCGGCTCCGGGCTTTGCCCCGCTCCGTCTCACGTCAGACGGCAGGCGGCCGCGCCCTCGGAGAGAGTCATGCGAGCGCGGCAGTGCGGTGGCCGCCGGATAGCGGGGATGAGGGAGGCGCCGCGGCCCTCGGGATCGAGCGCTTTTTGACGTCATGCAGCCTTGACAGGCAGGGGGCCCCGGCGGTAGAATGACGAAGGGTATGGTGAGTGTGCTGTGGGTCAGTGTCGCGTTGCAAGCGTTGCCGATCGAAGGGCCGATGGGGTCTTCGGGCGCGTCGTCGCATGCCTTCGCGGTGACGGAGTCCGCGGCGTCGATCTCAGCGTCGATCTCAGCACCGAAGGCCGCGGCGTCGGCCTCCAAAACGCGCCTGCCAGCGTCGAAGAGCAAGCAGGATCCCGTCGCGTCTGAGAGCGGAGCTGCGCTGGAGGCGCTCTGCAATCGCCTGCTCGACCAAGCCCGTCTAATTGACAGCCAGCTCAGGGCGGTGACGGATCTCGCCTCGGCAGATCGGGCGGCGGATCAGCTCAACGTGAGTATGGAGCAGATGCTGACGCTGCTCCGCTCGCTGGAGGATCTGCCGCCGGCCAATGCGGATCAGGCGCAGCGCATGTCGCACCAACTGAGCGATCTGGTGCGCATTTCACAGAACTACATGGCGCTGGTGGCGCGCATTACGGAGGTGAACGCCTACGGATCCGATCGCCTGTTGAAGGTGTTCGCCAAGTACAAGGTTTTGGATTTCGGCTCGGATGCCGTGGGGAGCGAGACAGCGCTGTCCCAACAGGCGGAGCTGCTGGAGGAGATGGGTGATCGCTTGGAGGATGTGCTCTATCTCGTGCGCAAGGTGCAGGACAAGCCGAGCGCCCAAGCGGCGGTTCAGGGGCTCTCTCCGGCGGTGACGCGCTTGGAGAATTTGCGGCGCCGGATCGATGCGCAGGCCGGAGCGATCGCGGCGTCCCGCGGCGAGGAGGTGCGTGAGTCCATGCAGCGCCTGCGCCGCTTGCAGGGGGAGCTGCGTCGCCAAGCCGCCCGCCTGAAGGACTGCGGCTATTACGACGTTCCGGTGATGGAGGTGCTGCTGCGCGACTGCGAGCGCTGCTGCCTCTGAATGGGTACCATCCCGGGGTGACTGCTCCCCAGAGAGCCTGCCTTCCCCGAGTCGCTGCGTGTGTCGCCCGGGCTGCCGACATAGACAGCAGGGAATGCGGCTCAGGCTTCCCGGCCCGGTTTGAAATTGCCATCCGGTCGGCTCAGCGCCCAACCCGCGTCGGTTGATTTGAATCCGACTCGCGGGCTGAACCAGGCGACATGAGGAATACCTGCGGAAGACGCCCTCTCAACAGGGAGCCCCCCTGCCCTACCCGGCCATGGAGGCAGCACGCAGGCCGATCTCAGGCGACGGCAGCCTCAGCGCGCCGTTCGCGAGGCTTGAGCTGGCTTTGTGGTCTTTGAGGACTTGGCGGGCGGCGTGGTAAAGGGCGGCAGGCCGTACTCCAGAATGATGGCAGCCTCGGATTCCAGCGAGGCGGCCTCCTGCGTGAGCAGTTCGCGCTGCATCTCGCGAAGGGTGCGCTCGCGCTCGATGTAGTCGGTGCCGGCATTCGCCTCTTGGCTGCGGAGGAAGGCGATGCGCTTCTCCATATAGCTGCGCCAGTGGAAGTATTCATCGACGCTGCGGCGCAGTTTGGCCAGCTTGACCTTGCGGTCCATCATCTCAAAGGAGACGGTTTTCTTGGTGCGCTCGTACTCGGCCTTGCTGTCCTGATAGCGATTCCACTGCGTGAGCTTGGTGTCCAGCGAGTAGCTGAGGCTGAGGTTGAGGCGCGTATCCTCACCGCTCAGGAAGGTGCCGGAGTAGGTGCCGCCGGTGGAGGAGAAGAGCGAGGGGCTGTAGAGCGAGGTGTTGATGGTGGGCATGAGCTGAAGCGCCACCCCGTAAATGCCGAGGCGGGACTTCTCCAGTTCAAGCGCCCACTTCGTGGCGACGAGGGGGTCGAGCGTCTCCAGACGATCGCGGTAGTCCTCCCAGCGCAGCTTCGGGACGGATGAGGGCAGAATCTCCCAGCGGGCATCGCGGTTGCCGAGGAGGGAGGAGACTTTGTTCCAGTATTCGGCGTCGGCCTCGCCGGCCTGAGCCTGTTGCAGCGCCTCGTCCTTGCGGTCGGGCGTCTCCTTGTCCAGAGCCGCCGTACGCTGAGCCACCTCGCGCTGTCGGATGGCCAGATAGAGCGCGGAGACGTTTTCACGAATCTTTCCCTCGCGAGCCTTGATGGCCGCATAGGTGGATGCCTTGGAGGCGTAGACGTCGTAGCCAACGCGGGTGAGCGAGGGCAGGTTGAAGGTGACGTTGATGTTCTGCTGGAAGTCATCCAAGCTCTCCGAGCTGGCGAGATCCTTGATGGCCGCGGTGAGGTAGCCGTAGTAGGAGACGCCCGGAATCAGATCCGTGTAAACGCTGATCTCTTCACGCTCGGCGCTGGCGATGCGCTGATCGAGGCGCAGAATATCGAGGTTGTTGCGCGTCATCATGTCCACCGCCTGATTCCAAGTGATGGTGCGCACGGGCAACTCTTCCCAGACGTCGAGGCTGTGATACTGAGCATCGAGGGCCGAGGAGATGTTATCGAGGCGCTGATGGAGGCTGCACCCCGCAAGCAGCGGCAGAACGAGGAGGGTGAGGGGCAGCGTCTTCATCGGTGGAGCATCGGCGGGGCTCATTCTAGCAGACAGCGAGCGGGCTGGCAAGCCGTATTCGCGGCATGGGGATTGATTTTCTGCGCTTATGAAGTCCCCCCACCGAGCCGTTCAGGGGGATGTCGAAACGGAGCGCGAATCCGGCAGGAGCGAGCTTCAGGCCAGCCGCCGCATGGTGCGGATGATGAAGAGGGCCACGGCGGCACTGAGGACGGCCATGATGCCGCACTGCCAGGCGGCGCTCAGTCCGGCATTGCTCATGGCCTGCTGCACGAGCACGGCCATGATGCCGAGGAAGCAGTCGACGAGGTTGCCGGCAGCGATGACGTCACCGCGCTTGTCGTTGTCGGCGCGGTCCTGAAGCAGAGCATTGAGCGGCACGAGGTAGCCCGCCGCCATGAAGCCCGTCAGGGCCAGGGTGGGCAAAAAGAGCGGGGAGCCGTAGGGCTGCACGGCCAGCAGCACGCAGCCGAGCGTCATGCCGACGCCGCCGACCTGGGCAATCCAAGTGTGGATACGCTTCAGGCAGATGAGGGAGGCGAGCACGCCGCCGAGAATGGAGCCGCCGCTCAGCCAGGCGAAGAGCAGGGCCGAGTCCTTCTGCTGGCCGAGCACCTGCATGAAGTCGCCCTCCCCAGTGGTGGGGTGAGCCTCTTCCGCCATCTGGAGCACGATGAGCATCATCACCCCGGCGATGAACCAGAAGTAGCCGATGCCCACTTCGCTGCACCGCAGCACCTTGTTGCGCCAGAGCATTCGAAGCTGAGTAAAATGCTCCACGCAGATGCTCAGGCGGAAGGGGCGCTTCCCGGTGGGCGGGTAATTCGGGATGGTGAGGCTGAGCAGAAAGACGAGAACGGCCGCGAGCATGCAGCCGGCGCAGGGCCAGGCGGCGGCCTGCCAACCGGCCTCGCTGCCCCAGTGGCGCAGCAGGGTGTAGACCATCCACAGCGCACCGATCTGGCCGATGAGCAGCGCCATCATCGAGCTGATTTCGAGGATACCGCTGGCCATGCCGATGTGCTGCGAGCCGACCATGTCTTTGACCAAACCCTTTTTGGCGGGGCTGAAGAACATGGCCTGCACGCAGAAGCCCCCGAAGCCGATGACGGTCAGCGTGAGGTTTTGCAGGAAGAGCCCGACCGTCATGGTGATGAGCACGAAGACCTGCAGGAGCACCATGCTCTGCAGAATGCGCGTGCGGCTGTAGCGATCCGCGAGCCAGCCGCCCAGCGGCGAGAAGAGGACGAAGGGCAGCACGCAGAGCAGCGAAAGCGGGTATTGCAGGCGCACGGACATCCAGATACCCAAGGCGATGAGCAGAAACTGCACGGTTTTCTCATTCAGGGAGTTCATGGACTGAATGACCACGAGACTCCAGAAGGCACGCCAGGAGTGTTTTTCCGTCGATTCGCTCTCCATACGGGCGGATTCTACACCACGGCGGGCAGCTGCGGAAGTCTTTTTTCGCGACAGTTCCGCCGGGGGCGTTCACTCTCGCCCGGTGAGGGGGACAGCCAAAGGGGTGACCAAAGGGGGCGACAAGGCGACGCCAAGGGTGCAGCAACGGGACGCCGAGAAGATGTCCGCAAGGAGCAACGAAAGCACCCGCCCCGATGCGCCGAGGCAGCGTCGGGTCGGGGGAAAAGGTAATGACGGAGGCTGAGACAGGAGCGCCGAGGCTACACCGCCGCTCGCGGAGGCTTCGGTGCACATCCGCAGCGGGGCTCAGAAGCAGCGGGGCTCAGAGCCACCGAGCTGCGGAAACGCCGCAGCTCGGCAGGAGGAGCAGCGGGCGGAGCTCCACGGAAGCGGGAGCCCCTGCCCCGCGCCCCGGCATTCAGGGCTCACCACTGATGATCGGCCATGAAGGCGCGGGCATCGGCGTGCCCGGCTGCCGCGGCCTTGGAGATCCAGAAGCGCGCAGCCTGCTCGTCGCGCGGCACGCCGAGGCCGAGGTAATAGCAGCGGCCGAGGTTGTACTGACCGCTGCGGTTGTTGAGCTGAGCGGCGCGCTGGAAGCAGCGGAAGGCGCTCACGTCGTCCTTCTGCACACCCTGACCGTTGCGGTAGCAGAGACCGAGGTTGTTGAGGGCGTAGGCGTTGTCCTGCGAGGCAGCTTTTTTGTACCACAGGGCGGCCTGCTGCTCATTGCGCGGGACGCCCTGCCCGGTAATGTAACAGGTACCGAGGTTGTCCTGAGCATCGCTGTTGCCCTGCTCGGCGGCCTTGCGGTACCACTTGGCAGCCTCCGTCATGTTCTGCGAGACGCCGTAGCTGAAGTCGTAGCAGCGGGCCAGCAGGAGCTGGCTGGCGGCATCGCCGTCTTCTGCGGCCTCGCGCAGCAGAGGCAGGGCCTCGGCATACTGCTTGGCGTTGTAGTACACAAGGGCATCGGCGGCCACCTGCTCGGTGGAGGAGCAGCTGAAGAACAGGGGAGCTGCCAGGAGAGATGAAATGACGAGTCGGAGTTGTTTCATATGTGAGATCTGGAGAGTCAAAGGTTCGGAATGCGCGCTCGCGGCGCGGGAGGTATGCGCGGCGCGGGCAAGGCGGAGCGGCGCCGGCGGCAGAAGGCGCCGGCACCGGCCTCGGGCGGCGGGTTTTGGGGCTCCGCCGCCCCGCCGAGGCTCAGTCCCCGAGGCTGAGCAGGTAGCGCTCGGCATCCAGAGCGGCCCAGCAGCCCATGCCCGCGGCGGAGATCGCCTGCTTGTAGACGGCATCGGCCACGTCGCCGGCGGCGAAGAGCCCGGGCGTCTTCGTGGCCGTGCTGCCCGTCGGGCGAATGATGAAACCGGCCTCATCGCGGTCGACGAGGTCGCCGAGGAAGGCGCTGTTCGGGCGATGGCCGATGGCCATGAAGACGCACTTGAGCTCGAGCTCGCGCGTCTCGCCGGTCACGGTATCCTTGAGGGTGACGGAGCTGAGCTCGCCGCTCTCATCCTTGTGATAGGCGGCAATCGTGCTGTTCCAGACGGGTTCGATGAGCGGGTTGCCCAGCACGCGCTGCTGCATGGCCTTGCTGGCGCGCAGCTGGTCGCGGCGGTGAATCAGGTACACCTTTGAGGCAAAGCGCGTCAGGAAGGAGGCCTCTTCGCAGGCGCTGTCGCCGCCGCCCACGACGCAGACGGGCACGCCGCGGTAAAAGGAGCCGTCGCAGGTTGCACAGGCTGTCAGGCCGTGGCCGACGAGCTCTTTCTCTCCCTCGAGGCCGAGGTAGCGCGCCGTGGCCCCCGTCGCCACGATCACCGCCTTCGCCTTGTAGGCGCCGGCCGAGGTCGTCACGACGAAGAGTCCGGTGCAGGCCTCCTGCGAGACCGAGATGACGCTCTCATAGGCGTAGCGCGCGCCGAACTTCTCCGCCTGCGCGCTCATGTTGTACATGAGTTCGGGGCCCATGATGCCCTCGGGGAAGCCCGGGAAGTTCTCCACCTCCGTCGTCGTCGTCAGCTGCCCGCCGATCTGATCGCCGGTGAAAACGAGCGGTGAAAGATTGGCTCGCGCGGCGTAGAGCGCCGCCGTATAGCCGGCAGGTCCGGCTCCGATGATGATGAGTTGTTCGTCCATTGCGCGTATTGTATCACAGCGCCTCCCTCAGGCAAGCGGATAATGCGTCACGCGCAAGCGGCCGAGCATCCGGCCGTGCATCCGACCGAAGGGTGCGTGCACAGCGCCGTCCACCGCTGCTCGGGTCGGCGCGGGAGACGCCCCCGCACCGCGGCCGCGACAAGTTGCCTGCATGCCAGCATTTAGGCTTGCACCGCGGGGCAATTTCGCCCATACTAGCGGGGCTGACATGAAGATTTTGAGACGGAACCTGAGCCTGATGCTCGCAGTGCGATACCTCAATCCGCTGCGCACTGTTTTTTCTGTCATCACCCTGATCTGCACCGTCGGCGTGGCGCTGGGCGTCATGGTGCTCATCGTCGTGCTCTCCGTCATGGCCGGCCTGCAAAAGGAGATGGACGAGCGCTTCCTGACCTTCGTGCCGCACGTCGAGGTCTCCCTCTGGGACAACGGTGAGAACGTCGCCATCAGCAGTGAGCAGGTCGACCGCGTCGCCCTCCAGCAGAAACTTGCCGCCATCCCCGGCGTCACCGGTGTGAGCGCGCAAGTCAACGGTCAGGCCAGCGTCCGCGTGGCCAACACGCTGCAAACCATCACCTTTCATTCGATCGACCCGACCAACGCCTCGCAGATGGAGCCGCTGCGCAACATGATTGTTCAGGGCGAGGCCGACCTCGGCGCGGGGCTGGACCCGCTCTGCATCATCTCGGCGCCCGCGGCTCGATCGCTCGGCATCGGCATCGGTGACACGGTCACGATCACGCCGCTGGCCGGTGGTGTGGAGGATGCCGCCCGCATCTACGCGCTCATTCAGGAGCCGCTGCTCCTGCAGGAGGATCAGCAGCTGCGCGCGGCGCTCAACAGCTTCTTTGAGGGAGCTGAGGCCGAGGGGGAGGGTCTGCGCGTCGACCCGGCGAAGGTGACGCAGCTCAGCGGCATGCTCTACGCGCTGACGGATGACAAACTGCGCCCGGGCGAGCAGGAGTTGCGCGACACCTTCCTGAACCTCACCGCCCGCCATCCCGAGGGCGCGCCCTACACCACTGAAGATCAGAAGGCCTGGCAGGAGGCTCTCGCCGCCGTCGATGCCCTCGATCGCGACCGCGAGGACGGCAAGGCGGCCAAGAGCATCAATGAGATGGTCATGCCGACCGATCTCGAGGTGGTCGCCATCTACCAGTTCCCGGAGAATCTCACGGGCCCCGGCCTCTACCTGCCGCTGACGATTACGCAGGACGCCATCGGCTTCTCGGGCAGTGGCGAGGACAAGGTTCAGACCTTCAACCTGCGCCTGAAGGATCCGAACAACCCCGATGAGGTGGTGGCGAACATCGAGCGGGCCCTGCCCGACCTCCGGGCCTCGACGCCGGAGCACCCCTTCGGTCTGCAGTGGTACGTCGCGCCGTGGAGCGTCCGTCTGGAGCAATGGCACCGTCTCATCGCCAACGAGCGCACGATGCTGAGCTTCGTTCTCTCCATCATTTCCCTCATCGCGAGCTTCTGCATCATGGCCGTCATGTTCACGGTCTCCATGCAGCGCAAGCGCGAGATTGCCGTTCTGCAGGCTATCGGCGCAACGCCGAGCAAGATCGTGGGCATCTTCGCCTGGCAGGGCGTCATCATCGGCCTGATGGGGGCGCTGTTGGGCGTCGGCCTGGCCGTGCTGGTGCTGCACTATCGTCTGGAGATTCAGGCGATGCTGGCGAGCTTCAATCTCGACCCCTTCCCCATGCAGGCGCACGGCATTGAGCTGCCGGCGGTCTACGACTACGCGATGTTCTTCCGCCAGGCCTTCAAGGCCTTCGTGATGGTCATCGTCGCCGCGACGATTCCGGCGCTGTTCATCTCTCGTCAGGATCCCTCCAAGGCGCTGCGCTCGAACTGATCGGGCGCCCCTGCCGATTTTCCCTTTCTCCTCCCCCTCCCCGCTACGCCTTCTGACTGAACACTATGGATATCTACTGGATCAAGGACAAGCACCGCTGCGGCCCGGCCACCGTGCCCGACGTCATCTCGTTGGTGCAGATGGGCGAAATCACGCCCGACACGCCCGGCTGGCACGCCGGCTGCAAGGGCTGGATGCCGCTGCGCCGCCTGCCGGCGCTGGCTGACTTCCTTGACGAGCTGCAGGAGTCCCCCGCGGCTGAGGCAGAGGACGAGAATTTTGAGCGAGAAAACGCCGAGGAGGAGGCCGATGGCTCCGAAGCCAAGAGCCGCAGGGGCGGCGACGATTTCGCGGGCGCCCACGGCGGCGATTTTTCCGCCTTCGGGGACGAGCCAGAGGAGCCGAGCCGGCGCCGCGATGCGGCCGACGGACGCCGAGACGAGGAGGCTCGGCCGAGGGAGGGGCAACCCGGCGAACCGGTGCTGCCCCCTCTGCCGGCCAAAGACCTCGCCTCCCTTCTCGGTGATCATCCGAGGCGCGTCTACCTTCCCTCACCCGGCGCTCGCTTCATGGCGCGCATGGTGGATTACGCGCTCTACATCATCGTCGTCTATCTCATCATCTACTACCTTGGCGTCCCCTATGATGAGCGACTGCTGCCGGGCTCCTTCTACATCTGGCTTCCGTGCCTGTTGCTGGAGGGCCTGCTGCTGTCGCGCTTCGGTACGACGCCCGGCAAGGCTCTCATGGGCATCCGCCTGAGCATCTTCGGCGAGGCGGAGAAGCTCAGCGTTCTGCGCGGCACGGCTCGTGCCGCGCTCGTCTTTGCGCTGGGCTGCGGCCTGATGATTTTCCCGCTCATTCCGCTCACCGGTCTGCTCGCCCTCTGGCGCCTGCGCCGCCGCGGCATCACCGGCTGGGATGCCGGGTGCAGCACTATCCCCGTGCAAGTGAAGCCGGCGACGACGGAGCGCATGCTGCTGGGTTTCACGATTCTCTTCGGCGCCTTCATGACGATGAGCGTACTCATCATGCCTTGGATGCCCTCGATGCTGGCGGATCTCGAGGCGCAGCGCCCGGGCAGCACGCGGGCGCTCTCGACGCTCATCGGCGCCCCGGCCGAAACGCCGCAGGCCAGCCCGCGCCCGCGCGGCGAGGTCGGCGCTGCTGCGGCATCAGCCGAGGCCGGCGGCACGGGCTTCACGCCGCGCACCGCAGCCCCGACCGGCACGGCGGGCACTCCGAGCGCGACACAGCCGTCCGCGACTTCTCCCCTCCTTCCCCTGCCCGGCTTCTCCGCCCCGGTGGCGCCGTCGACCGCCCCCGTCACGGGAGCAGCACCCCAGCAAGCCGCCGCTCAGCCGAGCGCTGTTGGGCCGAGCGGCGCCGGTGTGTCAAGTTCTCCAAGCTCGGTGATTCAGCCGTCTGCCGGCCCCGCTTCGCCCGCAGACGCCCCTGCCGCCCCCGCTACTCCCGCAGCCTCTTCCGCGACCTCCGTCGGCCCCGCCATGCCCTCGGCTCCCGCTGCGGTGCCGGCCCCTGCCTCGGCATCTGAGCAGCCCTCCGAGGCTCCGACCGCGCCGGGGTCCGGCACCACCCTCCCCTCCACCGTTCCGTCCCAGCCCGCAGCCACGCCCTCCGGCGGCCTTCCGGCCTCCCCCGACATCGGCTGACCCCCGCTCTGCCGTCATCAGCTCCACCCTTCACCGGACTCCGCACGGCCACTGGCTCGCCCCCACGTTCTCCTATCCCCTGCCCCCCCAGTCTCCGCCCCCCACAAAGACTCAGCCTGCGTCTCCGGCAGCCTCCACACCCTTTCCTCGTCACCACCTCCTTCCGTCCCGCTTTTTCCCTTTCCCAACACAACCCAACCAACACAAACACCAATCGATTATGAACACCATCACTCTGCTCAGTGCCGTGGCACTCACCGTCGGGACCCTCACTCCGGGCCTCTGCGCGCAGGAGCCAGCCGTCGCTCAGGCGCCGGCCGCTGAAGTGCAGATCACCGCGCGAGCCTTCAAGGACATCGGAGCTCTCGCTCAGGAGTACAAATCGCGCAACTACGACCGCTTCGAGAACGCCACAGGCATCTTCGGCCGCAAGGGCGAGACGCTCCGCGTTCGCGTCAACGGGCAGCCCGCCGCCCCGATTCACCTGCTCATCCACTCCTTTGAGGACAAAACGGTGAACGCCGAAACCTCCATCCCGCTCCAGGTCGGCGACAACACCGTCACGCTGCCGCACGAGGGCCTCGTCTACATCAGCTACTTCACGCCCGACGGTCAGGGCAAGCCCGTCGACATCACCATCACCGGCGGCACGGACAACGGCGTCTACCGCAAGGGTGACGGCGCGAAGCGCTGGCAGCAGCTGCTGCGCAATCCCGGCAGCGAGTATCTCGACATCGTCACCGACTACACGCATCTGGTCTACAACAAGGAGGGCCTGCTCAAGCACTGCCCGACGAATCCCGAGCCCCTGCTGGCCATCTACGATGACCTCATCGGCGACCAGTTCCGCACGCTGGGTCTCTTCAAGTACAAGCGCTGGTACGGCAACCACATGATGGGCCGCAACGGCATCGGCGGCTTCATGCACGCGGACGGCCTCGGCGCCTACTACAGCAAGGACAGCATGGGAGCCGTCACGGACGTGAACAAGCTGGACTACTGGGCCATCGCTCACGAGTTCGGCCACGTCAACCAGATTAACCCCGGCCTGCGCTGGCACGGCACCGGCGAGACGACCAACAACATCTTCTCCATGCGGGCCCGCTACAAGTACACGCCCGGCCAGCTTCCGCTCGAGGACAATCCCTCGGCCTCGATTGACGGCAACATGGTCTGCGGCTGCTTCAACACCTTCTTCCAGGGAGCCATTATCAACGGAGAGCCCTTCCGCTTCCAGATGGGGCCCTCCAACCTGCGCGATTATGCGAAGGGAGGCGACGTTTTCGTCTCCATCGTCCCCTTCTGGCAGCTCGAGCTCTACTACAACATGGCCGGCATGGGCAGCAACAAGGATTTTTACCCCGACCTCTGTGAGAAGCTGCGCCTCGACCCGAGCGAGCCCAAACTCACGCCGGGTGAGAGCCAGGTGCGCTTCTGCTGCTACGCCTGCGACGTGGCGGGCGAGAACCTGATCCCCTACTTCGAGAAGGTCGGCCTGCTCAAGGAGGTGGACCGCGCCATCGGCGACTACGGCGACGGCCGCATCACCATCACGCCCGAGATGATCGCCCAGGCTCGCGAATACGGTAAAAAGTACAAGGCGCCGGCCAGCCCGGTCATTTACCTGATTTCCTCGCACAGCCTCGATGCCTTCCGCAACCGCCTGCCTGTTCAGGGCAGCGCCAATATCGGCGTGACGCCCGGCACGGACAGCATCACCATTGACAATGGCGCGTGGAAGAACGTGGTGGCCTACTACACCTACGCCGGCAACAAGCTCATCCGAATTGCTCTGCCCGGCACCGGCGATGCGAGCGGCAAGACGACGCGCGTGGCCTTCCCGGAGGAGGCGACGCGCGTGGAGGCCGTGGCTTGGGACGGCCAGACGCGCGGCGTCTATGAGCGCCCGACGCATGCCCCGTCGACGACTCAGCAGCACTGAGGCCCCTACTGAGGGCCCTGCCCCTCACCGGGCACCTCCGAGCGGAAGCGAACATCCTGAGCCGCAATCAAAGGAGCCCCGACGCCTTCAGCCCCCCTCCCGGCCTCATGCGGGAGGGGGCTTTTTTCATGCCGAGCTGGGGCCGGCCGTCTCCGACGCCTTGGTGACACCGGCCGGCGGCCCCATTGTCAGTCGCTCGGGCCTCGATGGCACCGCCTTGCAGACGTCTGATCGGGCAGAATTTGCTTGCGACGGCCTTCGCGCTCTGGCAGAATATCCGTGCATGAAGATCGTTCAATCTCTCCGCCTCTCCTGCCTCGGTGCGCTGGTCCTGCTCGGCGCGGCCTGCAGCCCCAACCTCTCCTCGCTCGAAAACCACGCTCAGGTGATGCTCGGGCGCAGCCAGTCCGAGCTCATCGACGCGATGGGTCAACAGCCGGATTACTCGGCCGACGGCTCTGAGCTTCACTGGCGCCTCTTTGACCGCGAGGTGCGCGAGCACTATCACCCCGCCGAGTACTATGAGGAAAAGGATGAGGTGAAGGATCACCACGGAAAGGCCAGCGAGACGCGGCGCCTCTATCGCGAGGCCTACATCGACTACGAGACGATCGACCACGCGCTCGAGGTGAGTGCGGAGCTGTCCGGTCACCGCGTTTCAGGGCTGCACATTTGCTCGGAGAACTGGCCCTTCCCGCCGTCGCGCTCCTGGGTCTCGCGCCACCGCGCCGAGCTGGAGTGGAACTCGGCGGCCGCCGATGATGATCTGAGCCGCCTGCAGGAGCTGGAGCGCAAGTACCCGATGTTCACCAGCCGCGAGCACCGCACGCGCGCCTGCATTCAGGCGGCGCGCTTCAATGGCGATGAGGTGCTGAGCTTCTACATCGGCAAGGGGCTGGTGAATCTCGACGATGCGGTTGAGACTTGGGCGCCGGCCGGCGGGCGCATTGACGCCGAGAACGTGAGCTACGTGCTGGTGCGCCGCAGCATGCGCGACATCCTGCGCTCTCAGCACAGCGACAAGCTGCGCGCCAAGCTCGCCGCCAAGGGCATTAACTACTGAGTCAGCGGCTCGGGCTTTGCCGAGTCATGACGGAGGCCGCGGCGATCCCGCGGCCTCCTTTTTTGCGCAAATCGGTATCACTTTGAGCTTGCAATCGGGCGGCGATGCGTGTAGGCTTGCTCTGCCGTTCGGGTTCGGGTGGTCGCTGTCGGGCGCTGAGCCCGGCAGAGGAAAGTCCGGACATCACAAGGCAGCGCGTCCCGTGAAAGCGGGAGACGCCCGGCTTCAAGGCCGGGTGGACGGAAAGTGCCACAGAAAACAAACCGCCCGCAAGGGTAAGGGTGAAAAGGTGGGGTAAGAGCCCACCGCTCCTGAGGCAACGAGGGAGGCACGGCAAACCCCGCGCGATGCAAGACAAACAGGGGAAGGGTCGCCTGCCCGCTCATCCCCGGGTAATAGTTGCACCCCGCCTCGGCGGGGCACGCCCGGCTCTCCGCGAGCCGAGCGCGAGAAAAATGGCCACACAGCCCGCAAGGGTGGACAGAATCTGGCTTACAGAACCCGAACGGCACCCCCTTCCCCTCCGCGCAGCCTCTCACGAGGTAAGCTCTCAACGAAAACCATTCTAGGCAGGCATGCGAGAATAGAGGCCTATAT
>URLZ01000024.1 GCA_900548895.1 uncultured Akkermansia sp. | reverse complement strand
CTGCGCATGTCCCTTTCTCGCTCGATTTATGGTGCGGATTTTTGTCCGTGTGCGGTACGCCCAACGGGTGGCGATCGTGCTTGACTTTATATCTGTTTAGATTATGATGTCCGCATGACACTTACCACGCGCACGCAACGATGCTTGACACCGCTGCTCTGCCTCGTGATGGCATGGCTGATGTTGGCGGGGTGTTCGACGCCGCTTGTCCCCCCGGCGGAGGAGCCGTCGGTGGATCGCGATGAGCTCTCGGATGTAGGGCTCATGGAGCAATTACGCTCCGACTGGGCCATGCTGAGCCGCAGCGATCTGAGCGAGTCTGAGCGCCGCGAAGCGCTGACGCGCTACAATGACCGGCTGCTCTTGCTGCTGCGCCGTCTGCGGCACGATTTGCTGCACCACGACGCCAACGCCCGTTTCTACCTCTCGCATCTGGAAGCGCGCGATGAAGCGCAGGGGAAACCCCTCGCCGAGGTGTACGAGGATATTGTGCCGGCGGCTGACGTCAGCTTCTCGGAACTGCGTGAGCACTACAAAATCTGCGCGCTCGGCGTTCCTCTGGTGGGCATTATCCCGGCCGATAGGGCTCAGAGGTTGCCGGGGCGCGTGCCGGTGAAGGCGAGCGGCACGGTCAATATGCTCACGGCGGTGCTGGAGTTTCCCCGTGATGCGAAGGCTATGCCTGTGATGAGGCTCTACCCGCGCAATGATCGGGAGAGCTTGCGCGTCGGCCGGGTGAATTATCGCCTGTCGGCTGATTTCTCGGCGGGGCTTGAGATTTACTGGAATTTGACGCGCCTGAAGGAGTGGCGCTTCCTCGGTCTGCTGCGTCCGCAGGAGCTGCGCGACGTCACGGGGCTTTCGTGCATGGAGACCTATGACCCGGACAAGATTCCCGTCATCCTCACGCACGGTCTGATGTCGAGCGCGGCGACTTTCTCGAATCTCGTCAACCGCCTGATGTGTGATCCCGATATCCGCCGCCACTATCAGTTCTGGTACTACAACTACCCGACGGGTGTGGCGTGGACGATTACGGCGGCACGCCTGCGCCGAGATCTGCGCCACACGCGCGAGGTGCTCGACCCGCACCACCGCAACAAAAACTGGGACAGGCTGGTGCTCATCGGCCACTCGATGGGCGGACTGATCACGCACTACAATCAGTGCGAGCAGCCTTGGCTCATTCTGCGCGATGCAAGCAAGGCGACCCAGCGCGATATCACACCCTACCTCAATGCCCGCTATGTGACGCAGCCCTTCAAGCAGCCGGAGTTCGAGCAGCTGCGCCGGATCTTCTTCTTCGAGCCCATCAAGGCGGGGCTGGTGATTTATCTGGCGACGCCGCACCGAGGCTCGCCCATCGCCGACTACGGGGTGGTGACCTTCCTGCGCAATCTGGTGCGCTTGCCGGAGAATCTGATCACGGAGTTGGTGGGCATTGCGACGCTGCAACAGAATACGCTGCTGACGAACCCGGAGAAGGTCAAGAGCTGGTTCACGAGCGTCGGGCAGCTGTCGCCGGACAGCTGGTCCATCCAAGGGCTCCAGCCGCTGCGCGTGCGCCCCACGCGCATCTGCTCGGTCATCGGGTGGGACAAGGGTAAGACGCTGGAGCGCAGCTCGGATGGCGTGGTGCCCTACTGGTCGAGCCATCTTCCGGGCCGCGAGGAGTTCATTGTCGAATCCTCGCACTCGGTGCAGGATGAAAAGGAGACGGCGCGGATTATCGTGCGCACGCTGCGCTCCTATCTCCGCAGCTGCGGCGTGAAGGTGCCGGCGGCCTGAGGTTTTCTGCCTGCGCTCGGCCCCGTCCGTCGGCGTCATCTTCATCCGTCTGCATCCTCCCTGATTCGCCGGGCGGCCATCGGCTCTCGCACCCGGCTTGCGCCGCTTCAGGCAGTTCCCGCCGAGGGACTCCCCCAGCTCTGCCGGCGGATGAGTGAAAACTCGAGAACGCCAAAACACTGCGCGCGAGGGAGAGGGTGCGGGGTGGGGGCGTTGCCAAGCCGCCCCAAGGCAGGGCTCTGCACGGGGAGCTCCCGGCCTCTATGCCTCCATGTCGGCCGGGGGCGCTGCCGAAGGGTGAGCCCAAGACTCAGCCGAACAAGCTTTCGAGCAGCGAGGACAGCGTCCCTCCGCGCAAAGGGCGTCTCATTTTGGACTCGGCGGGTGTCGAAATCGTTTGACTTCAGCTCGCCGGTATGATAGGCTCTCCCCAACTCATGAGCAGCCGGAGCAAGACATCGATGTGGGCCGTTTTCGCCCCGGTTCTCAGCCGGTACGTGCGCCCGGTGCTTCCGATCGTGGTGCTGGCGATTTTCGCCGGCATCGTCGGGGCGAGCGCGGGCTTTCTGCTGCCGCTGCTGTTGCAGAAGGCCTTTCCGATTGTCTTCGGGCAGGCTCCGCCACCGGAGTGGCTTGCCGACTGGCTGCACTCCACCTTTCCGGCGTCGAACACGGCGGATCTGCTGCTGTGGGCGGCGGCGCTGTCTATTCCCGCGGCCATGGTGCTGCGGGGCGTCGGCACCTACTTCAACACCTATCTGCTGACGCTCGCCGGCATGAAGATGCTCAACCGCATGCGCGTGGAGCTCTTTGCGCATTTGCAGTGGATCTCCTTCTCCTACCTCGATCAGAATCGCCGCGGTGATCTGATGACCAAGGTGATGCAGTACACCCAGCAGGTGCAGATGCAGATGAGTATCGTGCTCAACGACCTAGTCATTCAGCCGCTGACGCTCGCGGCGGCGACGGCCTACCTCATCTATGCCGCGGTCTCGAGCGAGGAGAGTGCGATGCTGCTGGGCAATCTGCTCATTGCCGCGCTCTTCATTCCGCTGGTGCGCCTGGTGGGCAAGCGCGTGGTGCGCCAGATGCGCAAGATGCTCACGAGCTTCAGCGTGATCACGCAGACGGTGGAGGAGACGCTCTCATCCCAGCGCGAGATTCGAGCCTTCAATCTCGAAGAGCGGCAGGAGAATCGCCTCCGGGCGATCATCCGCAAGCTCAACGGCCAACTGATGCGCGTCGCCGCCTGGCAGCAGGGGCTTTCGCCGGCCATCGAGGTGGTGAGCTCGGCGGCCCTCGCCTTTGCTCTTTATCAGGGGAGCCGCGACCACCTGACACTCGAGCAGTTCACGGCCATTGCCGTGGCGTTTTATTACTGCTATGATCCGCTCAAGCGCCTCGGTGCCGTGCTGAATCAGTGCCAGTTGCTGTCGGTGGCCGTCGAGGCCGTGATGTCGGTCTTCAAGGCCTACGACTCCACGCCCGAACCCGAGCACCCGCTGAGCCTGCCCGAGGGGGCTCCCGGCCGCGTGGATTTTGAGCACGTGAGTTTCTCCTACGACGGCGAAACACCGGTGCTGCGCGATGTGACGGTGCACGTGCCGGCCGGGCAGGTGGTGGCTCTCGTCGGGCCGAGCGGCTCGGGCAAGACGACCTTCATCAATCTGATCTGCCGCTTTTACGATGTGCAGGAGGGCTCCGTGCTGATGGACGGGGTGGATGTGCGCCGCCTGACGCGAGAGGAGCGCACGCGCCACATCGGCTTGGTTTCTCAGTTCTCCTCACTCTTCCGCGCGACGATCCGCGAGAACATCCGTGTGGGCCGCCGCGGCGCGACGGATGCCGAGGTTGAGACGGCGGCGCACGAGGCTTGCGTGGACGGGATTGTCCGCGAGAAGCCCGAGGGCTTCGAGTTCATGCTGGCCGAGGGCGGCGGCGGGCTCTCCGGCGGGCAGAAGCAGCGCGTGTCCATCGCGCGCGCCTTCCTGAAAAATGCCCCGGTGCTGATTCTCGATGAGGCGACCTCTGCGCTTGATATGCGCAGCGAAGCGACCATTCAGCAATCGCTGGAGCGACTGGCGCGCGGGCACACGACTTTCGTCATCGCGCACCGCTTCAGCACAATTCGCATGGCGCAGCGCATTCTGGTGTTCGACCAAGGCCGCATTGTGGCGGACGGCAGCCACGGCGAGCTCTACACCAACTGCGTGCTCTACCGCCACCTCTACGACGAGCAGGTGCGCAATGCGGGAGCGTCCTGCGCGGCGTCGCCCGAGGGATGCGCTGCACCCGGGGCTCCTTCTCCGGCCCGAGACGAGGCCGCAGGCGACGAAAAGGCGGAGAATCGACAAAAGGAGGTGTCGACATGATCAAACGTCTGATATCCTTTGCACGGCGTTTCGTGCTGCCGAACTGGCGGCTGATGCTGCTGGTGCTGCTCACGGGCTTTTTCTCGGCCGCTACCAGCGGCTTGGGCGTGCCGCTGCTGCTGCGCTACGTGTTCCCCGTTGTCTTCCCGCCTGCGGACGGCACGCTGCCGATCCTGCTCGAGCAGTTCCCTGCCCTGCAGGAGCTCAACCCCTCGTCTCTTCTGCTGCTCGCCTGCGCGAGCATCCCAGCGGTCTTCGTGCTGCGCGGTGGCTTCCTCTGGCTGAATGCCGTAACGGTGAATCTGGCCGGGCTTCGCATTCTCGAGATGCTCCGCATGGCTGCCTTTCACTACGTGCAGGTGCTGCCGCTCTCCTTCCTGGAGCGCCACCGAAAGGGCGACGTGATGAGCCGTCTGGTGAATGATACGCAGAGTGTCCAATCGGTGCTGACGAGCATTGCGAACGATCTGGTCAAACAGCCGGTGACGACGATCTGTGCGCTGGGAGCCTTCATCTGGCTGCTCATTCAGACGGGGCATGCCCTACTCTTTCTGGCCAACCTGATCTTCATCGCGCTGGCGGTGACGCCCATCATTGTGTTCGGCAAGCGCATCATGCGCAAAGCGCAGCAGGCTCAGGCCAATCTCGGCGAGCTCAACTCCCTCCTCCAGCAGAATCTGGAGGTGCAGCGCGAGGTGCGCGCCTACGGGCTGGAGCAGCAGCAGATTGACGACTTCCGCTACGCGTCGGAGAACCTCTGCCGCACGAGCCTCAAGCTGGTGAAATACCAGAAGGCGCTGCTGCCGGTGATGGAGACGGTGACTTCGCTTGCGCTGGCGGTGCTGCTCGTGCAGGGACGGCGCTGCGGCATGGACCTGACGACCTTTATGGCGATGGCGGCCGCGCTCTTCTTCCTCTTCGATTCGATCAAGCGCGCGGGCTTGGCCTTCAATCGCCTCAATGAGGCTCAGGGTGCCCTGATTCGCCTCAGCGAGATTCTCGATGAGCCGAACAGCATGCCGGATCCGGCGGCGCCGCGGCATTTTGAGCAGCCGTTGCGCGGCGAGATCCGCTTCCGCCACGTCAGCTTCCGCTACGACGGTGCCGAGCGGCCGGTGCTGCGCGATGTGGATCTCGTCATCCCGGCCGGGCAGATTGTCGGCCTCGTGGGGCCGAGCGGCGCAGGCAAGACGACCTTCGCGAGCCTCATTCCCCGCTTCTACGATGTGAGTGAGGGCGCGGTCGAGCTCGACGGGCTGGATCTGCGCTCGGTCACGAAGCACGAGCTGCGCGAGCAGATTGCCTTCGTGGGGCAGCAAGCGCTGCTCTTCGCCGGCACGGTGCGCGAGAACATCATGCTGGGTCGCGAGACGGCGACGGAGCAGGAGTTGCAGGCGGCGACCGATGCCGCGGCGGTGACGCCCTTCCTCAGCCAGCTTCCGCAGGGGATGGAAACGGAGCTGAGCGACGGCGGCAGCGGTCTTTCGGGCGGCCAGCGGCAGCGCGTGGCGATCGCTCGCGCCTTCATCAAGGACGCTCCCGTGCTCATTCTGGACGAAGCGACGGCGTCGCTGGATGCCGAGAGCGAGCGCGATGTGCAGCAGGCGCTGGAGCGCCTCTCGCAGGGCCGCACGACGCTCATTGTGGCGCACCGCTTCAGCACGATACGCCACGCGCAGCGCATTCTCGTCTTTGACGCCGGGGGCATCATCGGCGACGGCACCCACGATGAGCTCTA
The DNA here is from genome assembly GCA_900548895.1 of uncultured Akkermansia sp. Taxonomy (GTDB): domain Bacteria; phylum Verrucomicrobiota; class Verrucomicrobiia; order Verrucomicrobiales; family Akkermansiaceae; genus Akkermansia; species Akkermansia intestinavium. The sequence continues at coordinate 30,172 of URLZ01000024.1, read as the reverse complement.
CGAGAGCTGCCCGCTCTACCGCGAGCTCTATGATCGCCAGGGCATCTGATCCCTCACGGCCCTCCCCTCCGTGAGCCTCGGTGAGGTGTCCCATGCTCCGAGAATCAGGGATGAGATCGCAGGGCGCGATCGAGCAGCCGAGCCCCGGAGCGAGGGAGCAACGCCGTGAGGCCAACGAGGCGCAAAAAAAGCGGCGCGCCGGAGCGCGCCGCTCAAAGGTGGTGGAGGTTCCCCTCAGCCGGGCATGGGGAGCCACGTGAGAGCCTCTCACGAGAGCCGACAGCTGAGTCAGGGGCGCAAGGGATAAAAGAGCCTTCAGCTGAGCGTGCGTTCGACGCAGGCGTAGGCGTTGTGGTTGTGGATGGACTCGAAGTTCTCGGCCTCGACTCGGTACCACTTGAAGGCGTTGTAATGCTCGGTGGCAACGGCCACGTTGCGCACGAGATCCTCGACGAAGGCCGGGTGCTCGTAGGCGTGATCCGTGACGTATTTTTCATCCGGGCGCTTGAGCAAGCTGTAGAGCTGGCAGCTTGCGCAGCCCTCGATGAGGTCGATGAGATCCTCAATCCAGACGGCGCGGCCGGAGAACTGCACGGAGTAGGTGACGATGCCGCGCTGGTTGTGGGCCCCGCGCTCGCTCATGGCCTTGGAGCAGGGGCAGAGCGTCGTGACGGGCACCTTGATGGTGAGCGTGAAGGTGTTGCCGAGGCCCTTGGCGGCGTCGATGACGAAGCGCACCTGATAGTCCATCATCCCCTCAAGGCCCGTGACGGGAGCCTTTTTGAGGCGGAAGAAGGGGAAGTCGATTTCGACGTGCGCGCGCTGGGCGGAAAGCTTGCGCAGCAGGCGATCGGGCAGGCGGACGGCCGAGTGCACGTCGAGGAAGCGCCGATGCTCGTGCAGCGCCTCGATGAAGCGGCTCATGTGCGTGCCCTTGTATCTCTCGGGCAGATCGACCATCAGGGCGATGGTGGCGACGGTCGACTGCGTGCGGTGCTCTTTGTCGCACACAATGATGGGGTAGCGGATGTCCTTGACGCCGACGCGGTCAATGGATATCTGCCTGCTGTCGTACTCGTTCTGGGTATCTTTGAGATCTTGCATGGCACGTGTGAGATAAAAAACGGAAGGGAGCTTGCAGGCTCAGGGCCTGTCAAGCTCCCTTATAATCAACGACAATCCGCCGTCGAGAACTCCTCGGAAGGTGAGGACATCAGGGGAGCAGGTTCACGGCACGGGCGCGGCGAATTTCGCGCGTGATCTTGCGGTGCATCTTGGCGGAGACACCCGTCACGCGGCGGGGAAGAATCTTGCCCGTCTCAGAGGTGAACTTGGAAAGGAACTCGGGGTTGCACATGTCGACGGCACCGGCGGGGATGTCGATGCGGCGACGCGGCATGGTCTTGTTGCAGGTGCGGAAGCGAATACGGCGCTCGACGCTCTTGAATTCGGTAATCATGGTCTTGTAGGCGTTGAAGTTTAGCGCATCTCGCGGTGAAGAGTGCGGCGCTTGAGGAAGGGGTTGTACTTCACCTTCTCGAGGCGGCCCGGGGTGCGGGGGCTCTTCTTGTTGCGAGTGGTCACGTAGCGGGACGGGGTCTTACCCTCGGCCTTGGCCTCAGTGCATTCCAGAATGATGATATCTCTAGGCATAATTGCTGATATGTTGACTTGCGGGCGCCTATTTTACATTATTCTTCGCCATCGTCAAGTGAAATTGCATCATCGGTGTCATTTTGTAGACCGGCAAACCCGACGGATCCCTGATTCTTGGAGCGGTAGGTGGCGTAAGAGCCGTATTTTTTCTCGTACTCCTCCTGACATTTCACGGTGAGGCGGCAGAAGGGGCGGGCGCGCAGGCGGCCCTTGGGAATGGGCTCCAGCGAGATCTCGCAGATGCCGTAGGTGCCGCGGCGGATGCGCTCGAGCGCGGCGTCGATCTCGAAGAGCTGCTCGCGATCCTTGTCGAGCAGGCTGATGGTCAGGGCGCGCACCTCGGCATCACTGCCGGCATCGCCGATGTGCTGGCCGGAGGAGGAGGAGAGGTTCGACGCGCCGCTGCGCAGGTGCTCGCGCGTGACGTTGTGCACGTTGGGGGCCAGATCATCGCGCAGGTGCAGCAGGGCCTCGCGCTGCTCCTCAAGAAAGGCCGGCCACTCGGGATCGGCCTTCAGCAGTTCAATGGTCGCCTTGAGCTTGCGGCTGCGCTCGCGCTCTTCGGGCGTGAGCGTCTCGCGCACCGGAGCCTGAGCCGGGGCATCGGCGGCGCCCTTGCTGCCCGCAGAGGCGGCGGGGGTGCTCTTGCTCTTCGGCGCGGCGGCGCGCGCTGAGGCCGGCTTGGCTGCAGGCTTGGTGGCGGGCTTGGCTGCGGCAGCGGGTGCCGGCGCCTTCACTCCGGCTGCGGCCGTCTCTTCAGCCGGCTCCTGAGCTGCAACTTTGCTGCTCGAGCTCTTCGATGCCGCCTTCTTTTTCGGCGCTGCCTTGGCGGGAGCTTTCGCAGGTGCCTTGGCCGTGTTTTTGTCTGAAGTTTTTTTGGGAGAAGTCGCCATAATGTTGTGCTTTCTATATTGAGGGAGAAGCGATAGGGTGTTTTTCTGTTCGGTTCGTTCGGAGCGCTGCGCCGCCTGTTCCCGACGGGGTGCCGGAAGCCGCCCTCCGTGTTCCGTCTGCTACTATCACACCCTTGAACTAAAATCAAGAAAAAAAGGCTGCTTCGCGCAATAAATTCACGCACTCCGACGGCCCCTGCGCGCGCGCCCGCTCTTTTGCTTGTTTTGATATTGATTTCACCCCGGCTCTGTGCTAGCCTTGCTCCATGGCATCTGAAAGATTGACGGGCGTTTTGCTTCCGCTTTTTTCACTCCGTCGCAAGGGCGACGGGGGCATCGGTGATCTGGCAGCTCTGGAGGAATGGATCAACTGGGCGGCGGATCACGGGGTCGGTTTCCTGCAGCTGCTGCCCGTTAATGCGCTGGGGGACAGCGATGCGCCCTCTCCCTACTCGGCCATCAGCTCGGTGGCGCTCGAGCCGCTGTATCTGGCGCTGGAGCGCGTGCCCGGCATGCCTCTGCCTCTGCCGCCCTATCCCGAGAACATGCCGCCGCGCCAGCTGCCGGGCGGCCGCGATCTGACGGATTACGCGCGCGTGCGCACCTACAAAAAGGAGCTGCTGCGCCGAGCGTGGCGCAACTTCAAGGAGGATGATGCTCTCGAGTCGGAGCGCCTGGCCTTTCAGGCATGGGTTGATGCCGAGGGGCGCTGGCTGGAGGATTTCGCAGTTTACAAGGTGGCCAGCATCGCCTTTCGAACCTCGGAGTGGTGGAAGTGGCCGATGCAGAACACGGACGTGATTCGCCGCTCGGTGATGTTCGGCGGCAGCACGCTGGAGCAGATGAACTACCAGCAGTGGCTGCAGTGGCTCTGCGCACGCCAGTGGAAGCAGGCGCGCGAGCTGGCCGATGCGCGCGGGGTTCTGCTGATGGGGGATGTGCCCATCGGCATTTCGGCAGCGAGTGCCGATGTGTTTTTCGAGCGCCACCTGTTTGACATGAGCTGGAGCGGCGGGGCGCCGGCCGAGGGCAATTTTGCTGATGATCCCTTCACGGCCAAGTGGGGCCAGAACTGGGGTATCCCGCTCTATCGCTGGGATGTGATGGCCTCGGACGGCTTCAGCTGGTGGAACCGCCGCATCCGCAAGCTCGCGGAGATCTTCAGCATGTACCGCATCGACCACGTGCTGGGCTTTTACCGCATCTACGCCTTCCCGTGGATGCCGGATCGCAATGACGAGTTCCTGTACCTCTCGCCCGATGAGGCGGCTGCTCGCTGCGGCGGCCGGCGCCCGGGCTTCCGCCCGAGGCCGGACTGGACTTGGGCGGATCGCCGCTCCAACCTCATGCAGGGGGACTACCTGCTGAGCAACCTGCTCAAGGCAGCGCCGGGCGTGCGCGTGGTGGGCGAAGACCTCGGCTGCGTGCCGGACTACGTGCGCCCGGATCTCTCGCGCCTGCGCATCGCCGGCTTCAAGATTCCGCACTGGGAGGTGGTGGCGGATCGCATCACCCCGGGCAGCACCTACAACCCCTGCTCCTTTGCCACCTATGCCACGCACGATTTTCCGCCGCTGTGCAACGACTGGAATGAGTGGTATCACCACGTGGCCGCGGCCGAGGAGGCTCGCCGCGATATCCACCTGCCCTCCGACAAGCTGCGCGAGCGGTTGCGCGTCGGCCGCGACTGCGGGCGCGTGCTGGGCTGGCTGGCGGACTTTGCGGGGCAGGATGCGGCGGCGTTCACCCGCCCCTGGGATCCGGAGGTGAAGGATGTGCTCTACCGCGCACTCTTCTCCTGCCGCTCGTCGTACGCGGCGCTGATGTGGACGGAGCTCTTCGATTACCCGGTGCGGCTCAACACCCCGGGCACGGAGGGCGGCACCAACTGGCGCCCGCGCATGCCCTTCACGGCGGAGGAGGCGGCGTGTTTACCGCAGAGTGCGTGGATCCGCGAGCTGTCGCAGGCAACGGGGCGAGGCTTCGCGCAGAAGAGGTAAGTGCGAGCTTCCCGAGAGGCTGCTCACTCCTACGTCCCCGGCCTCTGACAAGATATCAGACGCTCTATCTCAAGTGGATGGCCTTCAGCGTGCTGAGTTCGTTGACTTCGCTTTGAAGCGGGACAGTTTGACGGGGTGCAGATAGAGGTATTCTCGCGGGTACTCTTCAGGCAAGCGGCTGATGTCCCCGTTGCATGCGTGGAACAGCTTATCTATCGTCGAGTTGATGCGTTCGTAATGCTTGGGGTCGAAGGGGTACCAGACATTACCCGTTCGGTAGCGATGATTGTCGGCATGACACACCTGAGTGTCGGGCATGAGCATCATGGCTGTCGGTATAGCCATTTCAACAAACATACCCCAAGTGGCAAAAGTTTCAAGATAGCGGCAGAACAGGTCGAGCTTCTCTTTCGGAATCAAGATCAGATCAGAGTACCCGAAAACGCAGGGATAGGCGAAGGTCGTTGGCTTGATCCGGTAGCGCAGCATTTTGAGAAAATGGTAAACGCGCGCTTTGAAAATCCTGTAGTTCTTGTACGCATTTCCACCACCAAGCAATGGGCTGCGAAAGAGCGGGTAGAAGGGCTTGTATTTTCTGAGGCGGCAAGAGTCAATGAGACCCTTGGACCGGAGAATGGTGAAGGCTTCATCGTAGCTTGGAACCCAGCGATTCGCGCTTTGATCAAGTCCGGGCGGTGTGCATGAGAACTTGTCAGCCTCGTCGAGGGGCCGCGAGAACTCACCCGAGCAGATGTTCTCTACTTTGTCAATGTAAAAGGCTCCGGGAGTGATGTTCAACTTCTCATGAATATTGAACTCATCCAGTTCCGGGTTGAGAAGAAGGTCGTCACCGATGATGAGGATGTCATCGCAGGGCATCTGCTGAAGCTCACGCCGAGCTTGAGCAATATAGGTCTGAAAAACGAAGGAGTTGCCGAAGACGCTGATAACGCCCTCTCGATCGCCCCGATAAAATGGCATCAGTTGCCTAATAGTGGAGAAATTCGGACGATAGAGATTGAAGATGAGATCGATGTTGTTTTCGTAGTTGTGGTTATACAATACGACAAGTCCGGTTTTTCTGGTCTGTTTCATGTAGCGTGAGAGGAAGGCAACGACGTGTTCGTCGCGCATGTGTGTGAAGGGGGATGCGTGCCGTGCGGACCGCGTGATCGTCTGCCGCGAAGCTGCTTGCATGCGGCGGTAATGTGGCGATACAACGTGTAGTGGAGCGGCGTGTGTGCTGTGTGTCTGACGTGTGTTGTGTATGGAGTAATCGAAGGCAGCCTGCTCTAGTCTACTCGCAGTTTTTGAGCAACTCGGCGGCCTCGCTGTCGCCGAGATCAGCCAACTCGCGGAGCAGCTCCCGCGCGAGCGCGACGTCCTTGCGTGTGCCGTAGCCGTAGCGCAGCATGACAGCGTAGTTGTAGCGCAGCGAAACCGTGGCGATTTCATCGGCGTCCGCCGCCGCCTTGTCCGCGAGGGCCCGAGCCTGCGCCTCGTCGAGCCGCAGGGCTTCGCAGGCCTTGCCGTACTCCTCGCCGTAGCGCACCATCGCCAGAGCGTAGCCGCCGGCGGCAGCCCGGTAGAGCAGCTTCACGGCCTCGTCTCCGTCCTTGGGCACGCCCTTGCCCTGTTCATAACAGAGGGCGAGAGCGTAGCAAGCCCGCAGGTCGCCGGCATCGGCCAGCGAGCGCAGCTGGGCGGCCGCGAACTCTAGCCGACTTCCGGCCTTCAAGTAATTGAGGGAACTGAGGAGCCGGTGCTCCTCGGGACTCAAATCCGCATCTTCAGGAATCGAGGGCACCGCGGCACCTGCAGCATCGACTCCGCCGCTACCCGCAGACCCGGCCCCGCCTTGAGCAACGGCGGCAGGAGACGCCCCCTGTCCGCCTGCACCGACGTTTCCGTCGGCGTCCGTGCCGGACTGAGCAACGGCCCCGCCGCCATCGGGACCGGGCTCGCGGTCACCGGCGCCGTCGGCATCGGGCTGAGACTCTGAGCCACCGTTGTCTGCCAAGGCCGAGTCAGGCGTCGTCTCGCCGATCTCGCCTCCTTCGGAAGACGTCCCAGTCTCATCGACCACCGGAGGCTTCGGCAGCAGCCCGCGGTCCGCCAGAAACTGCTTGCCGGCCGGGTAGCTGTCCAGCAGAGGGATGCGCTGCCACTCCTCGGCGCGGCCGTGCGTGTTGTCGGCCCCGGTGCTGCCCATGGCCGTCTGCGCGTAGGGCGAGAGGCGGAAGGCGACGGCGTAGCTGCGATCCTTGCGGCGCACCACGCCGATGGTCAGCATCACCTCATTGCGCACGGCGTAAGCGTGCATGGGCGCAAATTCGCCGCTCTTGACGCCGCGCCCCAAATCCCAGGCGGGCGTGTTGAGAGGCGTGGCCCCGGCGACGCCGAAGTGCTTGCTGATGGCCTCCTCGCAGTAGAGGTAAAAGGCCTTGACGAGATCCTCGTAGCCCTCCTGCGGAAAGCTCTGGTCGCCCTCGAAGAGCAGCGACTCCAAGCGGCGCTTCTTGCTGTAGTTGAAGCTCAGCTCCCACTTCTGCCCGGCGAGATCCTCCGCCAGCAGGTAGTCCCCCTTTTTGTCACCGGGGCGCAGATCGGCACAGCTCTTGGCCGCTTTGGCCACGCTGCGCTTATCCTCATCGGCCTTGATGTCGCCGAGAAGATTCGCCGCAGCCGGCAGAGCGCTGAGAGACAGAGCGATGAGCAGGGAGGAGATTCGCATGGTCGCAGGTGGTGGGGAGAGGTTGACGGGTGAAGGAGAGGATTCGGAAGACGGACCAGCGGCGCGGGACCGAGCGCCGAGCTCAGGCTCCGACAACCGACGGAGCTGACAAGCAACGGCCCCGCCCCGCGTCAACGAGCGGCAGCACCGGACGGTGCAACGACAGGCGCCACGACAGGCAGCGGCGAACGTCGGCAGGCAAGGGCCCTCGATGCCGAGCCGGCCCTTCGCGAAGCCGGCGAGGCATCAGTACCAGATGAGGCCGACGGCCTCGCGCACGCGCGTCAGGGTGGCGGATGCCTCCTCACGAGCGCGGGCTGCGCCACTCTTCAGCACGTCTTCGACGTACTCGGGGTGGGCGAGGATGTGCTCGCGCTTCTCGCGGGGGCCGCGGAAAAACTCCCAGTAGGCCTCAAAGAGGTCCTTCTTGAACTGTCCGTAGCCCACACCGCCCGTGTGGTAGGCGTCCAGCATCGCCTGATACTGCTCAGGCGTGGCGAAGAGCTTGTAGAGCGCGAGGATGATGGAGCCCTCCGTCGGCTTCGGAGCCTCCAGCGGCGTCGCGTCGGTCACGACCTTTTTGTTGATGAGCTTGCGGATGGCCTTCTCTTCGCCGAAGATCGGCAGCGTGTTGCCGTAGCTCTTGCTCATCTTCTGGCCGTCGAGACCGGGCACGACGGCCGTTACTTCGTTAATGATGGGCTCGGGGAGCTTGAAGAGATCGGCACCGAAGGCGTCATTCATCTTGCCGGCCAGGTCGCGCGTCACCTCGAGGTGCTGCTTCTGATCCTTGCCGACGGGGACGGCATCCGCCCCGTAGAGCAGGATATCGGCGGCCATCAGCGCGGGGTAGGCGAAGAGGGCGTGCGTGGCGGCGAAGCCCTTGGCCATCTTCTCCTTGTAGGAGTGGCAGCGCTCCAGAAGACCCATAGGGCAGACGGTGGAGAGGATCCAGGCAAGCTCGTTGACCTCGGGCACGGCGGACTGGGAGAAAAAGACGGACTTTTCCGGGTCGAGACCGCAGGCGAGGAAGTCCACCGCCAGCGCGCGCGTGTTCTCGCGGAGCTTGGCGGCGCTCTCCATGGTCGTCATGGCGTGGTAGTTGGCGATGAAGTAAAAACCCTCGCCGCGCTCCTGAAGCCTCACGGCGGGCTCAATGGCGCCGAAGTAGTTGCCGATGTGGAGTTGACCGCTGGGCTGCAAACCTGTCAGAAATCTCATACTGATATCGATGGTGGTTAATGAAAAGAGCTGGAGGAAAGAGGTGACGCGGTTCCGTCAGCGCGTCGAGTCATCAGCGCCGTCTTCAGCGGCGAAGACCTGCCTCAGATAGCGGCGGATGACCTCGGTGGAGTACGCCCCGCGGAAGGTTCGGAGCTTCACGCCCTCGGTGTAGAGGACGGTCGTGGGGACGGCGGTGATGCCGAAGCGGTTGGCGAGATCGGAATACTCGTCGGCATTGACTTCGACGACCTGAACGTTGCCGCGCTCGGATTCGGCCAGCTCGCGCAGCGCGCGACGCATGTTCGCCGAGTGCCGGCACCAAGGCGCCGTGAACACCAGCAGCAGCTTGCGCCCCGATACGCCGGTGACCTGCCGGATGTCCTCGCCCTTGTATTCGCTGTAGAGCTCAAAGCGCGGTCCGCCCTGCCGCACGCCGGGGTCAATGTGGTCCTTGCGGATGAGGTCGTTGAGAGACTCGCGCTGCGGGTTGGGCGCGGGCTTGGTGGAGGTCGTGAAGCGTGCGGCGCGGGCGCGATCTTCCTCGCGCGACGAGTCATCGCAGCCCGTCGCCAGCAACAGCAGCGGCAGCAGGGCAAAGCGGCAGATCTTCCGAATCGGCAAGCTCACGCACCCATTATGCCCCATCTTGGCTCCGCTGTGAAGTCCATTCTGAGCCCTCCGCGCAAATTTCCCGCCGCCGAGCCCGATCTGTCAGCGACTTGGACAGCGCGGGAGTCCATCATCGCGCCGCACCGCTCACCAACGCCACCCTCCACGTCGCGCCACAGCACAGCGGATTAACGCTTCGCTCCTCAGGCTTCCGGCAGTTTCACCCCACCGCACCCGCAGACCACCTTCTCCTCACCGGAAAAATCATCTTTTCCGGAACAGGCTGAAGCCGAGGACGCCTCAGGCGCGACGGTCACCCTCGGGAGACGAGGTCCCCGGCACCGCATCATCTGCTCCGGCCGCCCCGGCCGCACGTGCGGGGTGCGCCTCTTCTGCTGCATCGGCCCCGCGGGCGCCGTCCGCCGCATCGGCAGACGCTGAAGCGGTACGGCTTTGCAAGCGGGGGGAGGGGGTGAAGGAGACAATGCGGCGGGCGGGCAGGCACATGGCCGTGTCGCTGCCCGGCAGCAGCAGGCGGCGCGAGGCACGCTCTTTGATGCGGAAGCTGCCGAAGCCCGAGAGTCGCACCTCGCCGTCGCGGCGCAAGCCGTCCGTCAGGGCACGCAGCACGGTACCCAGCGCCAGCTCAGCCGCGCCGGTCGTCGCCGTGCCGCCGAGTTTGAGGCGCACGGCTTCAATCAATTGCTCTCGTCGATGGCTCAGGGCCATAACTTTTCTCCTCGCCTTCCGGTGCCGTGCCTTCGGAGCTGCGGCATCCAAGGGCCACCTTTCGAGGCAAACTCCACGCTCTCCCCGAGGGGAAGCCCTGATCCCTGCCCTGTAGAGAGCAGACCGAGAGCGCGGCTCAGGCGTACTCGCTCAGACGGGGAACACACTCGTGCAGGGTGCATGCCGGAGCACGCAGGCTCAGAGCTCGTACCCCAGCGCGGGACAAAACTCATTCGTTGTTGCGCCCGCCCGTCTGGCGCAGAATGATGAGCGCATAATACACGAGCATGGCGATGGACGAGAGCGCCGCCGCCACGTAGGTCATCGCGGCCCAGCGCAGCGCCGTGGTGGCCTGCCCGTGCATGGCCCGATCGGCGAGGCCGGTATTTTTCAGCCAGCGGAGCGCGCGCAGCGACGCGTCAAACTCCACCGGAAGCGTCACCAGCGTGAAGAGCGTCGTCGTGCCGAAGAGCGCGAGGCCGATCCACGCCACGGTCGGGTTGTGGCTCACGCCCAGCATGACGAGGCCGATGAGCAGCACAATCTGCCCCAGGTGGGAGCCGATGTTGACGAGCGGCACCAAAGCCGAGCGCATGGTCAGCCACGAATAGGCCGTCGCGTGCTGCACGGCGTGCCCGCACTCGTGCGCCGCCACCGCCATGGCGGCCACGGTCGCCTCGTTGTAGACGCTCTCGCTGAGGTTGACCGTCTTGTCCATCGGGTTGTAGTGATCGGTGAGCTGCCCGGGCGTGCTAATGACGCGCACGTCGTGAATGCCGTTCTCCTCCAGCATGCGGCGCGCCACCTCAGCCCCCGTCATGGGAGCGCGCTCGGCGGAGAAGCGCCGCATGTGGGACAGCATGCGCTGCTGCACGATAAAGCCGATGAGGCCGGCCCCGAGAATCAACACGAGGCCGAGAAGATTCATGCCGGAGAAGTAGGAGCCGCCGCCACCGCCTACGTAGAAACTGCTCTCGGTCACGTAGGGAGCATACTGAGCCAGAATCATGGTGAATCCATCCATACGCGCGCAGTCTAGCACGCTATCGCTGTGAGAGCAATGGCGTTCTGCGGCAGGAGAAAGCTTTTTCGCGTCATGCAGGGCCGGGAGCCTCGGGAGCCGTGTCGCCCGGCCCGCCCACCTCGCCGGGGCCCCGCAGATTGCGCCGCCAGTGCTCGGCGCCGATGCGGCGGATGGGGGAGAGGCGGAAAAAGGCCTCGAAGTCCGCATCGCTCAGCGCGGCGAGATCGGCGCGCTGAGCCCCGCTCAGGCGCGCCGGCATCAGCAGGTGCGGATCCGTCGGCGGGAGCGACCCTTCGACGGCCGGGCGCGGGCGATTCCACGGGCAGACCTCTTGGCAGATATCGCAGCCGTAGAGGCGCTCTCGCTGCGCCGACTCGATGGACGCCGGCATCGGCTCGCGGGCCTCGATCGTCCAGTACGACAGGCAGCGACGGGCGTCGCAGATGCCGTCGCGCAGAGCCCCCGTCGGGCAGGCCTCTTCGCAGCGGTGGCAGCGGCCGCAGCGGTTGGGCTGCGGGGTGCTCTGCGGCAGCTCCAGCGTCGTGAGCAAGCTGGCCAGAAAACAGTAGGAGCCGCCGCGCTCGCGCAGCAGCAACCCGTGGCGCCCCAGCCAGCCCAGCCCCGCCAAGCGGGCAAAAAAGCGCTCGGAGATCGGCCCGGAGTCCGTAAAGCCGCGCTGGCGCCCCCCGTAGAATTGCAGCGTCTCATCGAGATCCGCCAGTTTCGCGGCCAGCAGCTTGTGATAGTCCTCCCCCTGCGCGTAGCGCGCAATGTGCCCGCCGCCGCGAAAAGCGTCCTCGCGCGCATACTCGTAGGTGAGCATCACCACGCTGCGCACCCCGGGCAGCACCAGCTGCGGGTTCAGACGCGCCTCCAAGTGCCGCTCCATCCAGCTCATGCCGGCATGGCAGCCCTCCTGCAACCAGCGTCGAAGCGTCTCGCCCTGCGGTGCATCCGGAGCCGCCACGCCCAGCGCGGAAAAGCCCAGCTGAGCCGCAGCCACCCGAAGGGCCCCGAGGGCCGCCTCTCCACCAGCCGAGCCACCGCCCGGCGCGTCAGCGAATGTCTCCTCGGCGCAGCCCCCGCCATCGACAGTCGTCGCCGGAGCCGACGCCTCTGCATCCTCCGCAAAATCGGGGGCCGACGCGGCGGTGGTCACGCCTCCGCTCTCCGGGGCGTGCGGACTCATGATTCCGGCGAGAGGTAGCGGGCGCTGTAGTCCTGAAGCCAGCGGATCGTCCCGTCCTTGCTCTGTTGCTCCAGAGGCAGGGCGCGGATCAGACGCTGCAACCCGTTGTTGATGCGCTGAGCAGCACTCGTCTCGTGCGTGCCGCCCTTGAGGCGCGTGCGGAACTCCAAACGCTGCAAGTTGGCAGAGGCCTCGCGGTTGCCCATCGAGGCGGCGAGGCGATAGAGCTTGAGCGCCAGGTCATTGTTTCGCGGCGTATAGCGCGTGCCGCGCTCATAGAGAGCCCCGAGATTGTTCACGGCGTTCGGATCCCGATGGCGCAGCCCCTCCTTGTAAAACTGCACGGCCTTGGCCGGCAAGGGCTGCTTGAGCCCCAGGCCCTGCGAGCACATGTAGCCGAGGTAATAATACAAATTCGGTGTATCCGGCGCCGTGCGATGCAGCTCCAGCAGCAGGCGAATGGCCTCCTGCGGTGCAGGCGTGCAGCCGATGCCGCGCATCCGATAGCGCGCGAGCTCCGCCTGCGCCTTGAAGAGCCCCCGATCCGCCGCCTTCTTCATGTAGACGAAGGCCCGCCGCGGCAGAGCCTCCCCGGCAAAGCCCTTTTCGAAATAAAAGGCCAGGCGATAGAGCACCTCGAGTTGCAGCAAGCGGCGAGCGTGATCGCGGGCCGCCCCGGTCTCGTCCGCCGCAATGGACTCCGTCAGCGCCAGCGCCTCGGCCGGACTGGCCTTGAGACCCTTGTGTTTGCCCTCATAGACGTCGAGCAGCTTGACGGCAGCCGGGGCGTAGCCGTTCTCCCACGACTCCTTCAAGAGAGCCGGCACCTGAGACACATCACTGTGGTGCTCATTCTCCAGAAACAAACAGGCCATGTGGTAACAGGTGAGCGCCCGCGCCATATCCGCCGGAGCCTCGGCGGCTCCGCCGGCCTCCCCTTCAGGCGCAGCCTCCCCCGAATCCGAAGCCCCCGCACCGGCAGCGGCGTTCCCCGCAGCAGTTGCAGCGCCATGCGCCGACGCACCCGGCGTTCCGGGAGACGCACCCGCGCCCGTCTCTGCCCCCGAGGCCACGCCCCGGGCATCGGGCACGGTGAGCACCTGATTCGCCGCCGCGCCCCCCTGCACAGCCCGGCCGGCGCCGAGCAACAGAGCCTCCTCGGCGCGCGGCGCCTCCTCCCGCGGCTGGGTCTCCAGCCCGGAATCCACCACCGCCACCAGCAGCACCAGCAACGCAGCCGCCGGCACCAGCAGAAGCGCCCCCTTTGAAGACTTCGGCATCGTCAGACAGTTTTAGCACGCCCCCGCTCCTTTGTCCACCATTTTCCCCAACCCATGGCGCTCTGCAGGCTTGACACCGCCGGCAGCTGTGGTAACATCAGCAGCGCATGACACAGGAATCCCTTCTGAAATTATTGGAAACGGACGCCCGTCTGAGCGACCAGCAGATAGCCGACCGCCTGGGTGTGAGCGTCTCTGAAGTGGTTGCCACGCGAGCTGCTCTGGAGCAGGAGGGGCGCATCGTGGGCTACCAGGTCATCCTCAACGATGATGCTGAGGGCGTCTCCGCCTTCATCGAAGTGCGCTGCACGCCTGAGCGCGGCGGCGGCTTCAACCATCTGGCCAAGCGCATCGCCCGCTTTGACGAAGTCAAGACCTGTTACCTCATCTCCGGCGGCTTTGACCTGCTGGTGCTCGTCGAGGCCAAAAACCTCATGGAGGTGGCGCGCTTTGTGAGCGAAAAGCTCTCCAGCCTCGAGGGCGTGCTCTCCACCGCCACGCACTTCCGCCTCAAGACCTACAAGCTCAACGGCCTGCTCTTTGAGGAAGAACCCAAACACGAGCGCCTGAGCGTCGCTCCCTGAGCCTGAGCCATGGACTGGAACCACACACTCTCTCGCCAGGTCGTCGACCTGCCGCGCTCGGGCATCCGCGAATTCTTCGATCTCGTCACCGGCAGCAAGGACATCATCTCGCTGGGCGTCGGCGAACCCGATTTCGTCACCCCCTGGAACATCCGCGAGGCCGCCATCTTCTCTCTGGAGAAGGGGCACACGACCTACACGAGCAACTTCGGCCTCGAGACGCTGCGCTGCGCCATCGCCGACTACGTGGAGGACTTCTTCGGTGTCAGCTACGACCCCACCTGTGAGATCTTGCCCACGGTCGGCGTCAGCGAGGCCATTGATCTGGCTCTGCGCTGCCTCATCAACCCCGGCGACGAGGTGCTCTACCACGAACCCGCCTATGTGAGCTACGCCCCCACCGTCCTCATGGCCTACGGCAAAGCCGTGCCGGTGGAGACGAGCATTGACGACCTCTTCGCCCTCAACCCCGCGAAGCTGGAGGCCGCCATCACGCCGCGCACCAAGGTGCTGATGCTCAACTTCCCGACGAACCCGACGGGCTCCATCGCCCCGGTGGAAACGCTCAAGGCCATCGCGGACATCTGCATCCGCCACAATCTCGTGGTGCTCACGGACGAGATCTACTCGGAGCTGCGCTACGACGGCGAGAAGCACGTCAGCATCGCCTCGCTGCCCGGCATGAAAGAGCGCACCCTGCTGCTGCACGGCTTCTCGAAGGCCTTTGCCATGACGGGCTTCCGCCTCGGCTACGCCTGCGGCCCGCGCGAGCTCATCGAGCTGATGTGCAAGGTGCACTCCTACACGATGATCTGCCCGACCATCACCTCGCAGGAGGCCGGTATCGAGGCTCTCCGCAACGGCCGCGAGGCCATGGAGGAAATGCGCGACAGCTACCACATGCGCCGCGACTACATCGTCAAGCGCTTCAATGACATGGGCATGGACTGCCACCTGCCCGGCGGCGCCTTCTACACCTTCCCGAGCATCAAGCGCTTCGGCCTCAGCTCCAAGGACTTCGCCGTGCGCCTGCTCAGTGACGCTCGCGTAGCCGCCGTGCCGGGCACGGCCTTCGGCAGCTGCGGCGAGGGCTACCTGCGCTGCTGCTACGCGACGGGCTTCAACCAGCTGGAGCAGGCCTGCGACAAGATGGCGCGCTTCTGCGACAGCCTGCGGCCCGAGGCCTGAGGCCCGGCGAGCAGAGCTTCAGAAACCCCGAGCAGGAGGTAACCGCGAAGGAGAGACATGGCCACGGCACCCGCGCAGCAGAGCGACGCCGAGCTCTACCGCAGCTGCGTGCTGCCCTTCGTCATCTTCATCGCCTTCAACCTGCTGCTCTTTGTCGCGGAGGGGACCCTGAGCTGGGATCACCCCTCCGCCCCTTGGTGGCGGCGCGCGCCCGAGATGTGGATTTACCCGGTGCAGACCCTCGTCTGCGCCGGCTATCTCTGGCGCGTGCGCCGCAGCCTGCCGCGCGACGGCAGCCCCGCCACCTGGCTCCTCGGCGCCCTCTGCGGCGTCGTCGGCATCGCCATCTGGCTCATCCCCTATGTCGCCGGACTCGTGCCCGATGAAGGCGGCTTTGACCCCGCGGGCGTCTTCGGCGCCGACTCCGCCGCCGTTCCCCTTGAATACGCCCTGCGCTTCGCGCGCGCCGCCGTCGTCGTTCCCTTCGTTGAAGAGCTCTTCTGGCGCGGCTTCCTCATGCGCTGGTGCATCAACCGAGACTTCCCGCAGGACGTGCCGCTGGGGAGCCACAGCTGGCCGGCCTACCTCATCACCACCCTCGGCTTCATGCTCGTGCACGTCACCGCCGACTACCCCGGCGCCTTCATCTACGGCAGCATCGCCTACCTGCTCGTCGTGCGCACCCGGCAGCTCATGCCCGTCATCGTCATGCACGCCGTGGCCAACCTCATCATGGGCATCGTCGCCGTCACCTGGCCCCTGCCCCAGCTCTGGTGAGCTCCGCGCTCAGCCCGAGCTCGGGTCAACTGAGCCCGAACGAGCACCAAACGAGCACCAAACGATTACCGCCTTCCCGGCGCCCGCCCACGCTCCCCCGCTCCGGCCCGAGCTCCCTGACTCCCACAGTCCGCGCGGTTCATGGACAGGCTCCGCCTATCAGCCTCGCGCCCTGCCCTACCTGAATCCTCACCCCGGCTCCCCGACTTCCCCGGCCCCTGCTGTTCAGGGGCGTGTCCCTACCTCCCGGCATTTCTCCTCCCCTGTCCTCCCTGAATCAGCTACCCTACCTCCCCGAATCCGCTGGCCCCACCTCCGCCTCGCGGCGGCTCGGCGTCCGGCCACCGACGCCTGAGCACTTGACCGGCGCGCGGCGGCGCGCTAGAATCGCGCCCATGCAAGCCTTCATCCTCGGCGCCGGCCTGGGCACCCGCCTCGCCCCCCTCACGCACATCCTGCCCAAGCCCCTCATGCCCGTCCTGCAAAAGCCGCTCATCCAGCACAGCATGGATCACTACATTCGCTGCGGCATCCGGGACTTCATCGTCAACATCTCCGCCCTGCCCATCATGTGGGAGCGCGCCTTCCCCGAGCCCGAGTACCGAGGCTGCCGCGTGCGATTCAGCGAAGAGGAAGAGCCGCTGGACTCGGGCGGCGGCATCAAGCGCATCCTGCCGATGATCTCGCGCGACGAGCCCCTCCTCGTCCACAACGGCGACATCCTCACCGACATCCCCGTCGCCGACCTCCTCGCCGCCCACCGCCGCAGCGGCGCCCTCGTCACCCTCGCCCTGCGCAGCGTCGACGGCAAGCGCAACGTCGGCTTCGATGCCTCCACCGGCCTCATCACTGACATGCGCCACGCCCTCGGCATCGACCCCGGCACCCACCAGTTTGCCGGCGTCTACATCATGGAGCCCGCCGTCGCCGAGCTCTTCCCGCCCGAAGACCTCTTCTCCATCGTCCCCGTCTGGCTGCAACTCATCCGCGAAGGCCGCGTCGCCGGCGCCGTCTTCGACTGGGCCAACTGGCACGAAATCGGCGACCCCAAGAGCTACCTCGACACCGTGCTGAACACCCCCGGACGCGAGCGCATCGCCCCCAGCGCCCGCATCGCCCCGGGCGCCGATCTGAGCGAGGACTGCGCCGTCGGCCGCGACGCCGCCATCCCCGACGGCTGCGTGCTCGAGGACTGCATCGTCTGGCCGCGCACCCACGTCGCCCCCGGCCACTACCGCCGCTGCATCCTCACCCCGCGCATCACCGTGCAGGCCTGAGCCCCGCCCCCCAACGCCCCGCGAGCAGCAGTCACTCCGAGCGACATCTCGGCGCCGCCTGACGCAAAAAACATGGAAAAGACGCCGAATTTACTTCACAATGCGAAGCACACGTGCTAGAATCCCGCTGCGTAGGGTGGGGTAACTCTCTCTGCGACAACCCCGCAGCCTCGCGCCGAAACAGCCTCTGCCGCCCGTGAAAGCCGCAGAGGCGTGCCCGGTCCACCTCCCTCGGGAGCAGGCCGAGCCCCCTCTGCGCGAGCCGGATAACATCGTCTGACATCTTATGGCTATCAATCCCAAATTGCTTGAAGAACTCGAGGCCCGTCGCCGGAAGGTCATCCTCTCCGGCGGGGAGGAAAAAATCGCCAAGCGCCACGAAAAGGGCGACTGGACGGCGCGCGAGCGCGTCGACGCTCTCTTTGACAGCGGCTCCTTCACGGAGATTGGCATGCACACCCGCCACCACTGCACCAACTTCGGCATGCAGAACAAGTACATCCCCGGCGAGGGCATTGTCTCGGGCTTCGGCCTGGTGGACGGCCGCCCCGTGGCCGCCGTCTCCGCCGACTTCATGGCACAGGGCGGCTCGCTGGGCTACATGCACGCGATGAAGATCTGCGACGCTCAGCGCTACGCGCTCAAGGCCGGCGTGCCCGTCATCCAGATGAATGACTCGGGCGGCGCTCGCCTGCAGGAGGGCGTCGAGGCGCTCTCGGGCTTCGCCAACGTCTTCTACAACAACGTCGCCGCCTCCGGCGTCGTCCCCCAGATCTCGCTCATCCTCGGCCCCTGCGCCGGCGGTGCGGCCTACTCGCCCGCGCTGACGGACTTCATCATCATCCGCCGCGGCGGGGCCGCCGGCATGTACATCACCGGCCCGAAGGTCATCGAGCAGGTCACCTATGAGAAGTGCACGATGGAGGAGATCGGCGGTGCGGATGTTCACGCCTCCGTCTCCGGCAACGCTCACTTCGTGGCCAACAGCGATGCCGAGGCCATCGAGATCGCCAAGAAACTGCTCTCCTACCTGCCGAGCAACAACACGCAGGATCCCCCGCACGACCTCAGCTGCCCGCTCAACATCGCCGACGATGAGGGCATGAACGACATCATCCCCGAGAGCAACAGCACGCCCATGGACATGAAGCGCGTCATCGACCACCTCGTCGATGAGGACAGCTTCATGGAGGTGCAGGCCAACTTCGCCGGCAACGTCATCGTCGGCTTTGCCCGCATCTGCGGCGTCGTCGTGGGCATCATCGCCAACCAGCCCGCCGTCAAGGCCGGCTGCCTCGACATCGACGCCTCGGACAAGGCGGCGCGCTTCATCCGCTGCTGCGACTGCTTCAACGTGCCCGTCATCAACCTGGTCGACGTGCCCGGCTTCCTGCCCGGCAAGCAGCAGGAGCGCGGCGGCATCATCCGCCACGGCGCCAAGATGATTTTTGCCTACTCCTCGGCCACCGTTCCCAAGATCACCCTCATCACCCGCAAGGCCTACGGCGGCGCCTACATCGCCATGTGCTGCAAGGATCTGGGCGCCGACGCCGTCTTCGCCTGGCCCTGCGCCGAGATCGCCGTCATGGGCGCTCAGGGTGCCGTGCCGGTGCTCTATGGCCGCGAGCTGAAGGCCATCGAGGATCCGGCGGCCCGCGCCGCCCGCGAGAAGGAGCTGCTCGACGAATACGTCAACACCTTCTACAACCCCTACGCCGCTGCTGCCTCCGACCAGCTCACGGAAATCATCAACCCGAAGGAGACGCGCGCCCGCATCGCGCTGACGCTGCGCACCCTGCTCGGCAAGCGTGAGCCCCGCCCCGCGAAGAAGCACGGCAACATGCCGCTCTAACTCAACCACTGCAACATGACCGATACCACACTCGCAATCGTCGCCCTCACGACGGGTGATCTGATGTATCAGATCACAGGCATGCTCGTGGTGTTCTGCTGCCTCGGCTTCCTGAGCATCCTGCTGACGATCTCGGGATCCGTGGCCAAGCGCTTGGACGCGCGCCGCAAGCAGAGGGAAGATGCCGCCAAGGCGCAGCTCGCCGCTGCCGCCCCGAAGCCGCAGGCACCTGCCCCCGCCCCTGCTCCGGCGCCTGCCCCGGCCGCAGCCCCTGCACCCGGAGAACTCTCCGCCGTGCAGGTGGCCGCGCTGGCCGCCGGCATCTTCAATGCCGCGCGCAGCAGCCTGACACCCGAGATTGTCGCCGCCATCGCCGCCGCCATCAAAGTCACCGTCGGCTCCGAGGCCCGCATCCTCGACATCAAACCCGTGAACCCCAGCTACGCGCAGAGCGGCCGGGCTCTTCACATGAGCTCTCACTTCCCCGTGAGGAAGTGAGGTTCAACATACCCCCCCTACTCACACTCCAAACACAACACTTACCACACCATTCCCATCATGAAACAACTCCGCATTACCGTAGCCGGCCAGACCTTTGACGTCACCGTTGAAACCCTCGGCGACACCCCCGCCGCCGCTCCCGCACCCGCTCCCGTCGCTCCCGCTCCGGCCCCCGTGGCGCCGGCTCCCGTAGCCGCGGCCCCTGCTCCTGCCCCTGCTCCTGCCCCTGCTCCTGCCCCTGCTCCTGCCCCCGCTCCGGCCCCGGCCGCTGCTGCCGGCTCCGGCAAGCCCGTCCCGAGCCCGCTGAGCGGCAAGGTTGTCTCCCTCGACGTGCAGCCCGGCACCGCCGTCAAGGAGGGTGACCAGATTCTGACCCTCGAGGCCATGAAGATGGACACGCTCATCTATGCTCCCTGCGACGGCACCCTCACCTCCTTTGCCGTGACTCCCGGCGACACCGTGGCTGAAGGCCAGGTCCTCGCCTACATCGGTTGAGATCGGTGAGTCGGCCCCGCCGCCCCCGCGGCGGGGAAATCAGCAACATTTCTCTCATATAACATGCAAGAACTAATTACATCCTTTGCGGAGTTCCTGTCGGGCATCGGTCTCTTCCAGATGACTTGGCAGATGTACACCATGTGGGGTGTGGTGCTGGTGATGCTCTATCTGGGCGTCGCCAAGCAGTTCGAGCCGCTCCTGATGGTGCCGATCGCCTTCGGCGCCCTCATCGCGAACATCCCCGACAACGGCATGGTCATCACCCAGGCCAACAAGGAGGTCGTCGCGATTCAGGACGGCAAAGTCACCACCCAGAAGATCCGCGACGTCGGCATCCTGACCATCAAGATGGCCGAGATGGCCGAGAGCCCCGTTGCTGTCCCCGAGGGCGTCTCGCCCGAAGTCGCAGCCGAGTACGTCGCCAAGATGAACGAGCCCATGGTGGCCAGCCCGGCCGTCAAAGAGGAGGGCAAGGTGCAGAAGGGCGTGCTGAACTTCGAGGGTCAGAAGACCTCGGAGTACGCCATCGTCGGTCTGCACGGCGGTCTCTTTGACTGGATCGGCCTCGGCATTCGCGCCGAGCTCTTCCCGCCGCTCATCTTCCTCGGCGTGGGTGCGCTGACGGACTTCGGCCCGCTGCTGGCCTCTCCCAAGGCTCTGCTGCTGGGCGCTGCAGCGCAGGGCGGCGTGGCCTTCACCTTCCTCGCGGCCCTGTTCCTGGGCTTCACCCGCGGGCAGGCCTCGGCCATCGGCATCATCGGCGGTGCGGACGGCCCCACCTCCATCTTCCTGGCCAGCAAGCTGGCTCCGGAGCTGCTGGGTGCCATTGCCGTGGCGGCCTACACCTACATGGCGCTCGTGCCGATGATTCAGCCGCCCTTCATGAAGCTGTGCACCACGAAGGCCCAGCGCAAGATCAAGATGAAGTCTCTGCGACAGGTCTCCAAGGGCGAGAAGCTCTTCTTCTGCTTCTCCGTGACCATCGTCACCATCCTGCTCTGCCCGGATGCCGCCCCGCTGCTCGGCATGCTGATGTTCGGCAACTTCCTGCGCGAATGCAAGGTGACCGAGCGACTCGTCTCCTGCGCGCAGAATGAGCTGATGAACATCACCACGATTCTGCTGGGTGTCTCCGTCGGCCTCACCATGCAGGGCTCGCGCTTCCTGGAGTGGCAGACGCTCAAGATCATCATCCTCGGCGTCGTGGCCTTCGCCGTGGCGACCATCTGCGGTCTGCTCGCCGCCCAGATCATGAACCTGATTCCCGGCTGGCGCAAGAACCCCATCAACCCGCTCATCGGTTCCGCCGGCGTCTCCGCCGTGCCGATGGCCGCGCGCGTCTCGCATAACATCGGCCAGCAGGCTGATCGCAGCAACTTCCTGCTCATGCACGCCATGGGTCCGAATGTTGCCGGCGTCATCGGCACCGCCGTCATCGCCGGTTACTACATCACCACCCTCAGCTGAACGCGCGGCTGACTCGGGCCTCCGGGCCCCGGCTCCGCTCAACGAAACACCCGATCGGGGATCTCCCCGGTCGGGTGTTTTTGATCATGCGGACGCCGTGAGACGCGGCATCTCACGCAGCGCAAAACGCCGATAGATGCAAGTCGTGCGGCAAATGCCGACGGGCGGAGGCGTTGCGGGGTAAAATGAACGCCCCCCGAGCGCCGCGGACGCATGTGGCGCGAAGGCCCCTGCGCGACGAGGAGCAAAGCCGCTCCAGGGCTTGCGCTCACCATCCTCTCCCCTTCAGGGCACAGAGCACCCGCAAAAAGAGCAGCCTAGGGCGCACGGCGGTCCCGTGCAGCCGCATGAGGCAAAGGGTTGCACAGGGGGCTTGAGTCAAGAGCAAAGGAACGCACACCCGGCTCGCAGGTCAGGATGGAGCCCGCGCCGCCGGCGGACGCCGTCGACGTGCGGGCACTCACAGGGGCAGCGGGGCGCGAGAGCTCAGGCCTCGCCCCGCGCGTCAGAAGTCTCCGAAGCCACCGGGGCTACGGAAGACTCCGGTGACTCGGCGGCCGGCGAGCTGCGGATGACTTCACGGGCGAGCTTCGCCTTCTCAAGCCATTCGCGCACGCCCTCGCGATCCTGATTCTCCAGCAGATCCATCAGCGTGCGCAAATCCGCCATCGTGTCACTCAGCGATTGGCGAATGGCCACATCGTTCTCCCAGAGGATGTCCGCCCACATCGCCGGCGGGCCCGAGCAGACGCGCGTCGTGTCGCGGAAGCCCGAGGAGGCCAGACGCTGCATGTCCTTGAGCGGCACATCGCTCAGGTAGGCGTGGCGGGCGCAGAGCCCCGCGAGAATGTGCGGGGTATGCGAGATGCGCGCCACCGTGCGGTCGTGCGTCACGGCCTCCATCTCGTAGGTCGAGCAGCCCAGCGCCTGCCAGAAGGCCTCGAGTCGCAGCCGGCGCTCATCGGGGGCCGCGTGCTCATTGGTGATCACCACCGTGGCGCCCTCCAGCAGCTCGGCACGAGCATTCTCCAGCCCCTGCGTCTCAGCCCCGGCCATGGGGTGCGAGCCGATGAAACAGCGGCCGCGCTCCGTCAGGAACTGCCCCGTCGTGCGGTGCACATAGGCCTTCACCGAGCCCACATCCGTCACCACGGCCTCGGGCGCAATCGCCGGCAGCATGTGGCGGGACAGATCCTCAAAGACCCCGATGGGCGTCGCCAACACAATGAGATCCGCCCCGCGAGCCGCCTCCAGCGGATCGCGGTACGTATGCTCGGTGATGCCGAGGCTGCGCGCCAGTTCGAGCGGCTGCTCGCGCCGCGCCCAGAGACGCAGCTCGCAGCCCGGCAAGTGGCGGGCCACCGCCAGCGCAATCGACCCGCCCAAAAGCCCCGGGCCGAGCACCGCCGCGCAGCGAAAGGGCGCCGTGGGACAAACAGAGGAATGGTCAGGCGTCACGGAACGAGGAAATATTTGTCCTGATTCTTGATCTTGAGCCGCTTGCCGCTCGGCCAGCGGTTGCCGTTCTTGTCGAGGATGCGAATCGTGCGGCTCGGGTTGTAGGGATTGTACACGCGCGTGGGATCGCCGGGCACCTGCTTGGCCACGGGCAGCGTCTCCGTGCTCGACTTGCCGGCATCAGCCGGCTTGTGCGTCGGGGTATCCGGCAGCAGCGAGGGCTTGTTCTGCGGCTTGGGCGCCTCGCTCGGTTTCGGCGCCGTCACCGGCTTGGGGGAACTCGCAGGCTTCGTCGTCGCGGGCTTCGGCGGCTGAGGCTGCGTCACGTGCGTCGAAGGCTTGGTCGGCACGGGAGCGACGGCAGGGTGCGACGGGGCGGGAGTCGGCGTTGCATGCGCGGCCGGATGCGTCGGCGCCGCGGGCGTCTGCACCGCCGGCGCCACGGGATGGGCTGCGGGCTGGGCACCGTGCTGCGGTGCGACCTTCGCGGGCTTGCCTCGGTAGGGCATGTCGGGGATCATCTGATCCACGTAGACGCAGGAGTTGAGGATACCCAGCAGAGCCACCGGGATCACAGAGAGAGGAAGGGTGTATTTGGACATGGCGTGCAGTTCACTACTTTCTCGCTCACTGTAAAACCAAACGCCCCTGAAGTCAACATAAAAAGGCGCGTGCGCGCGATTCAGACTTGAAATCCAGCGGAGTCAGGAGTAAATTCGTCCCATGCCCCTCCAGCATTGCCCGAGCCTGTACCGCTACACGCGCCGCATCAGCCGCGAAGTCACCGTCGGCAACCTCCGCCTCGGCGGCAACAACCCCATCCGCATTCAGTCCATGCTCACGAGCGACACGCTGGACACGGCAAGCTGCGTGCGCGAAGCGCTTGCCCTCGCTGAGGCGGGCTGCGAGATCATCCGCCTCACGGCCCAGACCAAGGTCTACGCCGCCAATCTGGAAAACATCGCCCGCGAGCTCCACGCCGCCGGCTGCTACGTGCCGCTCGTGGCCGACATCCACTTCAAGCCCGATGCCGCCATGGAGGCCGCCAAGTGGGTCGAAAAAATTCGCATCAACCCCGGCAACTTCATCGACAAAAAGAAGTTCGTCGAGCGCGACTACACCGACGCCGAGTACGAGGAGGAGCTCGAGCGCGTGCGCCTCGCCTTCACCCCCCTCGTCCTCTTCTGCAAGGAGCACGGGCGCGCCATGCGCATCGGCGCCAACCACGGCTCGCTCTCGGATCGCATCCTCAACCGCTACGGCGACACGCCCGAGGGCATGGTGGAGAGCGCTCTGGAGTTTGCGCGCGTTGCGCGAGACCTCGGCTACCACCAGCTCGTCTTTTCGATGAAGTCCTCGAACGTCAAGGTCATGATTCAGGCCTACCGCCTGCTCATCAAGCGTCTGGAAGAGGCCGGAGAGGACTGGAACTACCCGGTGCACCTCGGCGTGACCGAGGCTGGCGAGGGCGAGGATGCCCGCATCAAGAGCGCCATCGGCATCGGCTCGCTGCTCGCCGACGGCATCGGCGACACCCTGCGCGTCTCGCTCACGGAGGACGCCGTGCACGAGGTGGCGCCGGGCTTTGAACTCGCCGCGCCCTTCCAGCCCGGCGTCGAGCACCCCTCCTCCGACTTCCCCGAGCCGGCCTCCGCCCCCTTCGACCCCTTCAGCTACCGCAAGCGCAAGGCCGACGTCATCACCCGCGGCGGCGTCACGCTCGGCTGGAACGAGCCCGTGCGCGTCGTGCTGCCCCGCGCGGCCTTCAAGGCGCTCGACCCCGCACAGATGAAGGACCTCATGCCCGAGCTGAGCCTCGAGGACGCCGCGCCTGTCTCCGTCGACCCGCGCGACCCCGCTGCCGTCGCCGCCTTGGCCGAGGCCCCGGCCACGCTCGTCACCGTGGCCGACGGTGTGGACATGCCCGTCGTTCAGGCCTTCCGCCTGCTCGCCGCCCTCATCCCGACGCGCCACAGCATTCTGCTCAAGGACAGCCTCGGGCTGCCTCAGAACCTCTCCGCCCCCATGGCCGGCGGCCTCAATATCGGCTCGCTGCTCTGTGACGGCATCGGCAACGCCGTTCTCGTGCGCACGGAGAGCGATCCCGAGAAGGCGGCGAAACTCGCCTTCAACATCCTTCAGGCCTCGGGCGTTCGCCTGACGAAGGCCGAGTACGTCTCCTGCCCCTCCTGCGGGCGCACGCACTACAACATTCAGGAGGCCGCCGCCCGCATCCGCGCCGCGACCTCGCACCTCAAGGGCGTGAAGATCGCCGTCATGGGCTGCATCGTCAACGGCCCGGGCGAGATGAGCGATGCCGACTTCGGCTACGTCGGCGGAGCGCCGAACAAGATCAACCTCTACGTCGGCCACACGCCCGTCGCCATCAACATCCCGCAGGACGATGCCGTCGACCGCCTCGTCGCCCTCATCAAAGAGCGCGGCCGCTGGGTCGACCCGCAGTGATGCCCGAGCCAGCAGAAAGTCCCTGCCCTCATCATCGCCCTGCCCCCCATCACTGCCGTGCGCGTTAAAATCCTCACTACTTGGAGTCTTCCCCAGTTCCATGGCCTGTTTTTCCCCTCTCCGATGGAGTGGGACGGCGTCGAGTTTGTCAGCGACCCCGACTGCCGCGAATACGACTGGTTGGCCGTCTACGACGAACTGCCCCGCTGGAGGCACTATGAAGATCTGGCCTGCCCGGCCTCGCACACCATCCTCGTCACGCAGGAGCCCGACAGCATCAAGATCTACCCGCCCTGCTACACGCGACAGTTTGCCTACGTGCTCACGACACACGACCCGCAGGTGCTGCGTCACCCGGGCTACCGCCGCGGCTCAGGCGCCATCGTCTGGCTCAACAACCGCAGCCCGCTGGAGAACAGGGCCTGCCACGAGTTCCCCAAGAGCAAGGATCTCTCCTGCATCTTCTCGACCAAGCGCTGCACGCACACCCTGCACCGCAAGCGCATGGAGTTCATCGAGTACATCGAGGCGCACGAGCCGCGCCTTGAACGCTTCGGCCGGGGCTTCCGCCCGCTCGAGAACAAGTACGACGCCCTCGATGACTACCGCTACCACATCGCCATCGAGAACCAGTGCCAGGCCTACCACTGGACGGAGAAGCTGCCCGATGCCATTCTGAGCCTCTGCCTGACTTTTTACGCCGGAGACCCGAAGATCGGCTGCGTACTGCCGCCGCAGAGCTACATCCCCATTCCGCTCGACGACCCGCCCGCCGCTCTGGAGATCATCCGCAGCGCCATCGACAACAACGAGTATGAGAAGCGCCTGCCGGCCATCCGCGAGGCGCGCCGCCTCATCTGCGAGCGCTACAACCTCTGGAACCAGATCCTGAGCGTGATTGCCGAGCACGAGCAGCGCCAGCCCGCCGAAACCCTGCACCACACGCGCATCTACGAGCGCCACTACCTGCGCCGCAACCCCGTGAACCTCATCAGCGAGGGGCTCAACCTCGCGCGCGTGCGCTGGCTGCTCCACCGCTGAAGCCATGGCTCGAGTCGATCTCAAGGCCAAGTGGCGCCAGACGCCGCACTGCCCGGGCGTCTACCTGATGAAGGGCGAGGGCGGCGGCATCATCTACGTCGGCAAGGCCAAAGACCTCCACCGCCGCTTGGCGAACTATTTCTCCCCGTCGCGCGCCACGCTGGAGAACGGCAAGACGCGCGCGCTCATCGCCGCCATTGAGGACTTCGATTACTACGAGGTGCGCAGCGACCAAGAGTCCCTCATCCTCGAGCAGAAGCTCATCAAGGAGTACCGCCCGCACTACAACGTGCAGCTGCGCGACGACAAGCGCTATTTGCTGCTGCGGGCCACGCGGCAGGAGCCGCTGCCGCGCTTCACACTAGCGCGGCTGCGCAAGGACGACGGGGCGCGCTATCTGGGCCCCTTCGTGCACGCCACGGCCCTCAAGGAGACCGTCGAGTGGCTCAACCACCGCTTCCGCCTGCGCACCTGCAACTGCCGCAACCCCGGCGAAGAGCAGTACCGCCACTGCCACGATGACGTCATTCGCCACTGCTCGGCGCCCTGCATCGGCCGCATCAGCGCGGAGGACTACCGCGCACAGTTCGAGGCGGCGCTCGGCCTGCTGGAGGGGCGCGGTCGCAAGGAGCACCTCGACGCCCTGAGCGCGGAGATGAACGCCGCCGCCGAGGCCCTCGAGTTCGAGAAAGCCGCGCGCCTGCGCGACATCCGCGAAAACATCATCCGCACCCTCGAGCCCGCGCGCCGCTTCGCGCGCCGCTTTGCCGACCTCCCCGGCACCGTCGACCCGGATCGCGACCTCGCCGAGCTCGCTGAAGCCCTCGGCATGAAGCGCCCGCCCGCCATCATGGAGTGCTTCGACATCTCGAACCTCTCGGGCAACCACATCGTCGCCTCGATGGTGCGCTTCACCAACGGGCGGCCGGACAACGCCGCCTACCGCCGCTACCGCATCCGCGGCGTCGACGGGCAGAACGACTTTGCCTCGATGCTCGAAGTCGTCCGCCGCCGCTACTCGCGCATCGTCAACGAGAGCAGCGCGCTCTTCGACAAACCGGCCGACGTCGGGACCTACGAATGGCTCCGCCGCCTCAGCGAGCAGGGGCGCGCGCCCATCAAGGTGCCCGACCTCGTCGTCGTCGACGGCGGCAAGGGGCAGCTTCACGTCGCGCTCGACGTGCTGCGCGAAGTCGGGCTGGGCGACATGCCCGTCATCGGCCTCGCCAAGCGCGATGAGGAAGTCTACTTCCCCGACCGCAGCGAGCCGCTCATCCTCGATCACGACTCAGGCGCGCTCAAGCTCCTGCAGCGCCTGCGCGATGAAGCGCACCGCTTCGCGAACAACTACAATGAGCTGCTCGTGCGCAAGCGCGTGCGCGAAAGCCGTCTCGACGCCTACCCCGGCATGACGCCCCGCCGCAAGGAGCTCCTGCTGGCGCGCTTCCACAGCATCCCCGGCATCCGCGCCCGCAGCGCCGAAGATATCGCCGCCATCCCGGGCATCTCGCTGGCCTGGGCGCAGCGCTTCTGCGAATGGCTGCACGGGCAGACGGGCCCGTCGGAGCCGCCAGCCGACACGCCTCAAGCCGCTGCACCTCAAGCTGAGGCCCCGTCCCCCGACGCACCGCAAGCTGACGCTCCGGCTGATGCTGAGCGAATGGATGCAGACCAAGCCCAGGCTGCACAATCCGTCTCTGACCAAGCCGATGCCCCGCAGTCCGCCACCTCGCCGAGCGATGCCGCGCGTGGGGCCACTCCGTCGGCGTAGTGCGAGCCCGCGTAACGCCACCCGCGTCAATCGCCCGTATCGGCTCACGGCAGCTTGCACAGCCCGAGACTCGCCGAGATCTGATCTGCCCCTGATGCCGCGCGTCAGATACCGCGGTTCGGCGCCGCGGCCCGGTGCCGCAGTTTTGCACTCGCTGGCCGACGCACCCGGCACCTCAGGCTTGGTGCCCGAGCACCTTCGCCGTCACCTTGAAATGCAGCTTGGCGACGTCGGCCAGACGCTCCTCGCCGTGTCGTGCCACGAAGGCGCGCGCGGCCTTCACCACGTGGGGCGCGCAGCCCAGCGGCAGCTCGCAGGCCGCCGCTTCAGCCGTGCGCTGCATCCATTGCACGAAGCGGTCGCGCGCGAGGATGGAGGCCGCCGCCACGGCCACATCGCTCTCCGCGCGGGGCCTCTGCTCGAGCTGCACGGGCACGTGCCGCTGGCCGAGGGCGCGCTTGAGCACCCACTCGTTGGCGAACTGATCGCTCAGCGCCCGCGGGCAGGACGGCACCTTCTCGTGCAGTGCCGCGATGACGCGAGCGTGGCACCAAGCCAGCAGGCGGTTGAGGTTGCCGAACTGGGTGTAAAGCTCATTGTAGCGGTGCGGGCCCACGCAGACAACCTCCCAGGCCACCCCGGGCAGCGCACGGATTTTCTCCGCCATGGCGTGAATGCGTCGATCGTCGCCGATCTGCTTGCTGTCGCGGCAGCCGATCTTGAGCAGCGCCGGCGCCGTGCGCTCATCGGAGAACACGCCGGCCACCACCAGCGGGCCGAAATAATCGCCCTTGCCGCTCTCATCCACCCCGAAGTGGGGGGAGGCGTCGAGCAGAGCCTCGCGCTTCGCCGCCGCATGCAGCACCCCCTCGCCGGGGTTCACCAGCATCACGAACTCCAGAAACTCGTCGGACCCCGCCCCCTGCACCAGCAGGCGGCGGCGCTTCGGGTAATAGGCGACATTGACCCGCGGTCCCTCGAAGCAGAAGAGGGCGTACTCGCGCTCGCGGGCTTCGTAGCCCGGGCGCTGCTGCAGCTTTTTCTTCAGGGCGGCGGCATCGTCGGCGGAGAGCTCAATCGTGTACTGGTTGGCCATCGGGAGACGAGTTTCGCCTGAAATGCGGCGCGCGTCAACCCCAAAGAGAGCCCAAGAGAACATAACTTTGTTTTCACTGCTTGAAACTCAAAAAAATGCGCGTCCTTTGCTTTTTTTGCGCGACAAAAGCGCGGAAATGCGGTATATTCCCCTCAGCTTCCATACATTTACTGTAACTATGGCCAATACGATAACGAAACGAGAGCTGGTGAACAAGATTTGCGCCGAGACCCGCAACAACCTCACCCAGAACGACGTCCTCGACGTCATTCAGCGTGCGATTGAAATGATCACCGAAGCCTTGGGTAACGGTGACCGCGTCGTGCTGCGCAACTTCGGCACATTCGTGGTCAAAGAAGTCAAAGCCAAGATCGGCCGCAACCCCAAAGACCCGGGCAAGGACGTTCCGATTCCCGCCCGCCGCGTGGTGAAGTTCAAGGTCGGCAAGAACCTCCGCGAGGCTGCTGCCCGCACCGAAGCGTAACGACCTTTTTATACCGCCGCCCCAGCCTCCCCTTCCGGGAAGCGACGGAGCGGCTTCCGCTTCCCCCTTCGGAGAGATTCTCTCGAAGGGGGAAGCTGTTTTTCGGCGGAAATGTGGCGTTCGCGGCACCTCTGCCGGACCCGAGGTCACAGAAAACGGAGCCAAATGTCGCTCTTCCCCCGATTTCTGCTTGACAAGGCGCTGCTCATTCGATAAACTCCGCTTGCTGCCGTATGGCACATGCGTGAATAGCTCAGTTGGTAGAGCAGTAGACTTTTAATCTATTGGTCCCGGGTTCGAGTCCCGGTTCACGTAGAAAGTCCCCATCGTCTAGGGGTTAGGACATATGATTCTCAGTCATAGAACCACGGTTC
>URLZ01000023.1 GCA_900548895.1 uncultured Akkermansia sp. | reverse complement strand
GGCGGTACTCTAGGTGGCTCAACGGGCGGTTTCCACACACTTTGCGCTTGACCCCTTTTTCGGAGGACGCGCGCAACCCTTATACCCGCTCGATCTTGCACGCAACTGAGTCCTGAAGAAGCAAAGAACCCACACTCGGCTGAGTGTGGGTTCTCGGAGTTGCGGGAGCAGGATTTGAACCTGCGGCCTTCAGGTTATGAGCCTGACGAGCTACCGGGCTGCTCCATCCCGCGATTTGTTTATCTCTCGCACCCTAGCGGGTACGGCCGGATTATAGCAGCGACTTTCGATGGAGTCAAGCTTTTTCTGCAAAAAAATGAACTTTTTGTCAAAAAACGGCACCGACAGCTGGGTTCTGAGCTGTAAAATCGTCGCAGATAGCTGATTATTGGAGGCTTGCGGCGCTTGAATATTCTCTCCGAAAAAGAGTCTGCGGATGCAACCGCGCCGAGCTGCGGGGCTCAGAGCTCGAGATCCCCTCGGTTGAGGCGGCGAATGATGCGCTTGGCCGGGCTGTATCCCTGTTCCGCCGCCAATTCGAGCCACCCGGTGGCGAGCTCGGCATTGCGCGGCAGGCCGATGCCCTGTAGATTGTAGAGAAAAAGGGCATAGCTCGCCTCGGGCATGCCGTCCATGGCGGCGTAGCGCAGGTAGTCGATGCGCTCCGCCGGGCTGAGACCGAGATCTTCACCCCTGAGGATGTTCGCGGCGATGTAGGTTTCGCTCGGGAGGTCGCCCAGTTCGGCCGCGCGCCGAATCCACTGCACCATATCGCCCTCTTTGCCCTTGATCTGCGAGAAATAGGCGAGTGTGAGGCAGGCGGGGGCATTGCCCAGTCGCGCGCCCGTTTTGAGGTAGCTCAGCCCGAGCTTCTCATCCTTGTCTGTGCCCTTGCCGATGAGGTGGCAGATGCCCAGCACGGTGTTGGCCTCGGGATGCAGATCGGCCGCAGCCAGCCGCAGCCAGAGCACGGCCGCCTGCGGGTTGGCTTTGAGCTTGGTGCCCGTCAGCGCCCAGATCCCGTAGCGGTATTGCGCTGCGGTGTTGCCCTCATTGGCCTCGCGCAGCACGTCCGCTGGGCTTGGGCGCGAGCTGCATCCGGTGTTGAGGGCGGCGAGTCCGGCCGCGAGCAGGAGGGCAGGGGTTCGGTGAATACGAAGCAGACTCATGGCGGATTACAGAAAGTAACGTTGCTGGCGCTCGCTGATGGGCATGCCGAGCTTGACCATGACGGCCAACATGTCCTCCCACACGGCGCGGCGCGCGGAGCGAGACTCGTTGCGCAGCAGGTAGCTCGGGTGGTAGGTGACGCGCACGGGGACACCCTGACACTCCTGCCAGTGGCCGCGCAGCGAGGAGACACTGCCGGCGCTTCCGAGCAAGCCCTTGGCGGCCGTTCCGCCGAGGCAGACGATGCAGGCGGGGCGAATGGCGCGAATCTCGGCGAGGATGATGGGCAGGCAGGCCGCGATTTCGCGTTCATCCGGCGGTCGGTTGCCCGTGCCCTGTCGGGGCCCGGTCGAGGGGCGGTATTTGCAGATGTTCGAGATGTAGACGTCCGCGCGCTGCAAACCCATGGCGCGGAGGATGTCGTTGAGCTTTCGCCCGGCGGGGCCCACAAAGGGCTCGCGTTGCTCTTCCTCGTCATGGCCGGGGGCTTCGCCGACGAGCATGAGGCGCGCGTGCGGGTTGCCGGTGGCGAAGACCATGATGTCCCGCAGGCTGCCGAGGCGCTTCACCGCTGCCCAGTGAGCCGCGCGCTCGCGCAGGTACGCGAGCTTCTCCTCAACGGTTTGGGGAACGGGGACATCGCGGTGTGGCGGGCTCTGCCGCTCGGTGTCGGGCGCGGGGAATTTCGGCGTCTCGGCTTGGGCTTCGCTACACTCCAGACAGGGCTCCTCGGGGCGAATGCGTGGCGGAGAGGAGGGCGCGCCATGTTGGCGGGAGTCGCTCGGCGCCGGAGCGTCGTTTATGGCAGTAGACCCTCTTGAGGGCTCTGTCAAGGGCTGTGCCATGGTCTCGACCATGGGGTGGGGCCCGCCGGCTGCGGAAGGCCGACCGGCGGGAGCCGCGGCAGCTGGCGCTGCTGCAAAGGGAGCAGTGGCGCTCGGAGCCGTCATCGGGGCCAGAACGGTCACAGGCTCGGCAGAATCCGAGGTCGGTGCTGCCCCGCGGCGCCGCGCTTCGTGCGCGCGGAGCATCCAATCACGCAAAATGACCCGGGCCTCGTCGTCGACAGCGAGGCTCTGTGTCCCCGTCTCGCGCAGGCGATTCAGGGAGGTAACCAGGAGTTGGCGCAGGGTGGGCACGCTTCCATTGTAGCAGATGGGCAGGCGGAATCAAGCCTGCAATCCTCCCGCAGTAGATCCTCGTTGCGTCATCGCAGGTCGAGGAGACTCAACCAACCGCGACGTAGCGGCCGCCAGGCTGCGGCATGAGCCTGCGCGCAATGACTAGCTGCATCAGCAGGGGTGTCAAGGCTGAGGCAGGCTGCCCCAGCGCAGCGCAGAGCTGGTCGAGCGTTTCATGCCCGGCTCGCACAGCCTCAAGAATCTCGCGGCCTTCGTCGCCGGGAGCGATCAGGCAGGGTTGCACCGGGCCCGTTTCCGTTGTTTGGCCCGCGAGACGCCGAGCGTGGGGGTGAAGCCCGCTGGAGGCGCCCTCTCGCGAGGCGACGGCACGAAAGGCGGAGGAGCGTGGTGATGCGGCCCGTAAGGCCGAGCCGAGCCCCGAGGCCGGGCGGGCGACCCAGTTCATATCGGCCGCCAGCTCCGATGCGCGGCAGCAGAGAATGGCCCCGTCGCGGATGAGGTCGTGACAGCCGGCCGAGGTAACGCTGTCGGCAGGGCCGGGCACGGCAAAGACGCTGCGCCCGTATTCGCCGGCGAGCCTCGCGGTGTGCAGGGCGCCGCTGCGCTGCGGAGCTTCAACGACGAGGGTGGCTCGGCTCCAGGCCGCGACAATGCGGTTGCGCTGGGGGAAGCTGGTGCGGCTCGGGGCCATGTTCATCGGGAATTCGCTGACGAGGGCTCCGTGGCCGCTGATGATGCGATTGGCCAGCTCGGCATTCTCCGGCGGAAAGATGCGGCTGAGGCCGTTGCCCAGCACGGCAATGGTGCGCCCGCCGGCATCCAGAGCTCCCCAGTGGGCGGCGGTGTCGATGCCGCGGGCCAGGCCCGAGATGATGCAGCTTCCGGCATCCGCCAGCTCGCGGCCGAAGCGGCGAGCCTGCGTCATGCCGTAGGGGGTGGCCTGTCGCGAGCCGACGATGGAGACGGCCCGCTCATCGTCATCGGAGCGCCACTCTCCGCGCACGTAGAGCACGACGGGAGGGTCGGCCATTCGCCGCAGAACGGGCGGATAGTCCTCGTCGAGCAGCGTGACGATGCGCACGCCGCAGTCGGCGGCGCAGGCGCATTCGCGCTGCCAGTCGGTGCACTGCTGCCACGAGGCCACGGCCGCGGCGAGCTTCGGGCCCATGCGTGGCACCCTCTCCAGAAGCTGCTGCGGGGCCGCCAGCACCATCTCCGCCGAGCCGAAGCACTCCAGCAGCGCGCGAATGCGCACCGAGCCCAGCCCGGGAATCAGGTTGAGCACCAGCAGAGACTCGCTTGGGGAGAGCTCCTTCATCAGGTTTCGAAAGTCCCGCGTCAGCGGGTCACCGTGAAGTCGAGACCGAGGTCGAGCGAGGGCACGGAATGCGTCAGGCAGCCGAAGCTCATGAAATCCACTCCCGTCTCAGCCGCAGCCGGAGCCGTCTCCAGCGTCAGACCGCCGGAGGCCTCGAAATAGGGCTTGCGACCCGGCCCGCGCATCTCGACGGCGCGGCGCATATCTTCGCAGCTCATGTTGTCGAGCAAGATGTAATCGACACCTTCGAGCTTCAGGAAGCTCGCCACCTGATCGAGGTTGTCCGCCTCGAGCTCAACCTCAACGTTCGGCTTGTCGGCTTTGAGCTTGCGGATGCAGGCCTGAAGGTGCTGCGTGTCGCCGTCCGTCATCAGGTGATTGTCCTTCACCATGGCGCGATCATAGAGGCCCATACGGTGGTTGTTGCCGCCGCCGTGCACCACGGCCGCCTTCTCGAGCAGTCGGTAGCCCGGGGTCGTCTTGCGCGTGTCGAGCAGCTTGCAGCCGGTGTGGGCGATGGCCTTGACGTACTTGTGCGTCATCGTGGCCACGCCGGAGAGGCGCTGGATGAAGTTGAGCGCCGTGCGCTCGGCACCCAGAATGGAGCGGGCCTTGCCCTCAATCACCATCACGACGGCACCGGGAGCCACCTCTTCCCCGTCATGCAGGCAGATCTCAATATGCAGCGTGGGATCCACGGCGCGGAAGACGGCCTCCGCCACCTTGACGCCGGAGAGCACCCCTTTGGTGCGCGGGCGCATCAGCGCGCGGGCGCAGAGATCCGCCGGCACAAAATACTCAGACGTCACATCTCCGTCGCCGAAATCTTCCCGGAGAGCCAGCTCGATGAGCTCCTGCATATTGTCAGAAACCTTGCAATGATCCATACCCCCACTATAAGGGAGCGCGCCCTGCTTGTAAAGGCGGAAATGATCCCCGGGCCGTCCCGAGAGACGCGGTCCTCTGATAGACGAGCTCGGACGCCCGACGCTCGCCCCGGCGAGCACCGTTCAGAAAGCTTCGCCCCCGGACCGGAGAGGCCCAGAAAATACTTGATTGTTGTCCGCGTAACCGCTATCATGAGTTGCACGTGCGGCAGCCTTGTCTCATCGAGGACGTCTCTTCATCCGAGTGCGGACATTCGAGTGCGGCTCCGGCGAACTCCTTTCCCTTTCTCCTTTCTTTCTCTCTCCTTCTCCATCATGAAATACCGACCCGTGTTTGACGGTCTTCCCGCTCCGGGGGAAGCCGGTGACGCCTTTTGCTCGACGGGCTATCGCATTCAGATCGCCGCGATGATTCTCGCTTCGTCTGATCCCGATATCGTTCGCGAGCTCTCGAAGAACCTCAACATTTCTCCGAAAACGCTGCGCGGCTGGGCCGCGACGGCAACGAGAGCCCTTGAGCGGGCCTTCGCGGACGCCGAACCGCCGGATCCGCCGGAGCGCAGGCGCGGGAGGCCGAAGGGGAGTGTCAAGCCGGGCTCCAAGCGCAGTGCCCAACGCGCAGCCAGAGAAGCGGCGAAGCAGGGCAGAGAGGCTTCGTCATCTGCCGCTCACCCGTGGAATGGGAGCCTCGACCCGAACCAGTGGTACGAGGAGCAGAAGCGCTTTGTGGAGAAGCTATTGGCGCGAGCGGATCAAGCGCTGGGCTCTGCCGATGGCGAGCTGCCGGCAGATGTCTCGCCGAGTGAGAGAGGACTCGTACCTCGCGAGAAAGCGAAGGAGCTCGCTGCTCGCATTCGTTCGAAGAGATGAATCCGGGAGTCTTGCAGAAGGGGAGCACTACCGCTCCCCCCACCCCCCCCTCCTCTCTGTACAGCGCCTCCCACGCCCCCTCTCTGATTCCGCCCCCTTGTCCCCGTTTTCGGCACTCTCCGATCGCCTCTCTGCGCTTTCGCCCTGTGCGATTCCCCCACGTCCCCCTGTCTCTCCATGTCTGCATCCCAGCCTTCGCCGACGCTTGCCTCCAAGCCCCACTACGAACTTCTGGACGGCTTGCGCGGGGTGGCGGCACTTCTGGTGGTGATCTACCACGTCTTCGAGGGGATCGACGCCGTGGCCAACAACGGTGCCGTGATTACCGTGCTCAATCACGGCTACCTCGCTGTGGACTTCTTCTTCATGCTCTCAGGCTTCGTGATGAGCTACGCCTACGACGATCGCCTGGGGCGCGGCATGAGCACCGGGGCCTTTTTTCTGCGGCGCCTCGTGCGACTGCATCCCATGATGATCATCGCCGCCTGCTTTGGTCTGCTGAGTTTCGGCATTCAAAACGCCATGGCAGCGGAGGGCGCGGCGGCACCGTGGTCGATGGTGGCCATGGCCTTTTTCTGCGCCTGCCTCTTTATCCCGGCCTGGCCGGGCGCGGGCTTTGACGTGCGGGGCAACGGCGAGATCTTCCCGCTCAACGGCCCTGCTTGGTCGCTCTTTTTCGAGTATCTGGCCAATGCCGTTTACGGGATGCTGCTGTTCCGCCTGCCGACGCGGGTGCTGGCGCTCTTGGTCGCTCTGCTGGGTGCCGGACTCTGCCGGTACGCCCTCAGCGATGCCTCGGGCTACGGCATGATCAGCGTGGGCTGGACCTTCGCCGGCACAAACGTGCCGGGAGCTCTGCTGCGGCTCTTCTTTCCCTTCACCGCGGGCATGCTCATGGCGCGTCTCTACCGTCCGGCACCCGGGGGCCTGCGGCGCCGCGGCGGTTTTGAATGGGGCTGCCTGCTCCTGCCGCTGCTCTTCGCCGTGCCGGCTCTTCCGGCCTGGAGGGGTCTGCACATCAATGGGCTGTACGAGTTCGCCTGCATCGCTCTGGCCTTTCCCTGCGTGTTGCTGGCAGGGGCGTCATCCCGCCCCTCCTTCGCTTGGTCCGCAGCCCTGTGCCGGGTGCTCGGGCGGCTTTCATACCCCCTCTATGCCGTTCATTACCCGGTCATGTATCTCTTTTACGCCTGGCTGCTGGGCACCGGCGTGCGCGAATGGGCTGATGCCTGGCCGGCCGTGCTGCTGGTGGTGACCGCCTCGCTGCTGCTGGCTTGGCTGAGCTCCGCCCTCTGGGATGAGCCGATTCGGCGATTCCTGCGCCGCAAGCTGGGTATTCGCTAAGGGCCGGAGCGCTAAGTCAAGCGCTGTCTCCCGAACCTAGGGGGATGGGATGCTGCCGTTGGTAGCCGCCGCCACCGCCATATGCGATCGAAAGGCGGCGGAGAAAGCGGACGGAAGGAGGAATGCGCGAGGCGGGCGTGATGGCGGGTTGCGAGAGAAAGGCGGCTTCAGTGGTGCAGGCGCCGAATCACGTAGGTGACAACGCCAAAAAACTCGGCGCCGAGTTCGGGCGTGATGTCAATCGGGGCATAATCCGGGTTGGCCGGGAGCAGACGGGCGTGCCCGCCGCGCAGATCCAGAGTTTTGACGGTGAATTCGCCTTGGAGAGAGGCGATCACGATGGAGCCGGAGCGCGCCTCGAGGCTGCGGTCAACAATGAGGATATCCCCGTCGCTGATGCCGGCGTCGCGCATGCTCTCGCCGCGCGCACGGACAAAGTAGGTGGCGGGGGGATTGCTGATGCAGAGCTCGTTGAGATCCAAACTCCCTTTCAGATCCCCCTCCGCCGGACTCGGAAAGCCGGCGGCCACAGCCTCGCAGAAAAAGGGAACACCCTGCGCGTTCTGATCCTCACTCATGAGCTGATTGTAGCACGGAATCGCGGCCGGCGCAAGCGGACGGGCCGGCGCAGGGGGTGAATTCCGTACTTGACAAAGCGCGTTGAATCGAGTATACATTTTGCCGTTATGAAAAAGAGACTCAGAAAGAAGTACCGCGTCGGCGAGTTCCGTGAGCTTTGCTTTGAGTTCACCTTTGACTACAAGGGTGATGTGGAGTCTGCCGAGTGCGGACAGTTTCTGCAGTCGCTCGTCAATGACTGCATCGAGGCCAACGGCCTCGAGTGCGAGGGCAGCATGACGGATGAGGGCTGCGTGATCATTGTGACGGCGGCGGATCCCACGCAGACCAATGAGGTGCAGCGCCAGGCGGTGAAGTCCTGGCTGGAGGCTCGCTCGGACATCGAGCTCAAGTCCTTCAGCGAGCTTCACGACGCTTGGTACACCCTGGGCTGAGAGAGCTCCGCGCGGAGTCCTCACACAGCTTCCTGAACGCAGCATCCTGAAATCACTCGGACCGGCCTGCGCCGGCTCCATCAACCCCAT
This sequence comes from uncultured Akkermansia sp., assembly GCA_900548895.1. Lineage (GTDB taxonomy): Bacteria > Verrucomicrobiota > Verrucomicrobiia > Verrucomicrobiales > Akkermansiaceae > Akkermansia > Akkermansia intestinavium. The sequence continues at coordinate 29,678 of URLZ01000023.1, read as the reverse complement.
TTTGCATACAGAATGACCGATAAGCAGCAACCGACACAGCCGATTCTCGCCAAGGGGCTCAAGGGCGTGATCGCCAACGAGACCGCGCTCAGCGACGTGCGCGGCGAGGAGGGCCGCCTCCTGTACTGCGGCTACGAGATTGAAGACTTGGTGGATCTCTGCACCTTCCCGGAGATCATCTATCTGCTCCTCAACAAACGCCTGCCGAACCGCGAAGAGCTCCACGGGCTCCAGCAGCGCTTGCGCAATGACCGCGAGCTGCCCCAGCCGATCCTCGATTTCTTCAAGACGGCGACGAAGACGGCTCGCCCGATGAGCGCCCTGCGCACAGCCGTGTCGATGCTGGGCATGTACGACGACCGCACGAAGGACCCGAGCCAGATGAAGGAGATCGGGCTTTCGCTCATCGCCAAGATTCCCGTGATGGCGGCGTATTACTACCGCATCTGCGAGGGGCTCGATCTGCCCCCCATCCGCACGGATCTCGACGAGGCGGCCCACTTCCTTTGGCTGCTCAAGGGCAAGGAGCCCGACCCGAACGAGGCGCACATTCTCGATGTGGGTTACATTCTGCATGCCGACCACGGCATGAACGCCTCCACCTTCTCGGCCCGCGTGACGGCGTCGACCCTCTCGGACATGTACTCGGCCATCACCTCGGCCATCGGCACGCTCAAGGGGCCGCTTCACGGCGGCGCCAACGAAGCCGTTATCGAGATGCTCAAGGAGATCGGTGACGAGGACAACGTCGAGGCCTATATCAACCAGAAGCTGGCGAACAAGGAAAAGATCTTCGGCATGGGCCACCGCGTCTACAAGACGCTCGACCCCCGCGCGCCGCAGCTTCGCCGCATCGCTATCCGCCTGACGCAGACCATCGGCGAGCCCAAGTGGATTCGCATGAGCGACATGATCGCCAAGATCATGCGCGCGCGTAAAAACCTGAATGCCAACGTGGACTTTTACTCCGCGACGGTATATTACAGCTTGGGTATCCCGACGCGCATGTTCACGACGGTCTTCGCCATTGCTCGCTCGGCCGGCTGGGTGGCTCAGATCCTCGAGCAGCTGGAGGACAACACGCTCTTCCGCCCGCTCTCGCGCTACACGGGCCCCGAGGAGCCGCTTCTGGTTCCCGTTCTCGACATGCGCTGACGCGCCCTGCACCGCGTTCCGCCCGAAGAGACGTGCCGCAACGGCAGACTCGGGTATGCGCGCGAGATCGCATAGAGTTGACTTCAACGCCTTTTCTCATACCCCGCAGGTGATGGCCTGCGGGGTGTTTTGTGTTCGGAAGGCTCGCCGCTCTCGAGCGGAGCCTTCTCCGCCCAACGCCAACTGGCGAGAGGGCCTGCTCGGCTTCTCATGCCTGAGCTGCTTGGGAATAAACGCCCGAGAGGAGAGCCTGAAGTGCAGCAGGGGCGGCTCCTTGGACCACTCCGCCCCTGCCTCCTGAACCGAGTCCGTCGCCATCCCCATGGCTACGCCTCCGAAAAGTATCAGAGAGGAGGCTCGTCCATTGCTCCATACGAAATGAGTTCCCATCAACAAGCTTCAGTGTGGCGCGGTAGAGATTCACGCGTGGGATAGGAGGGAGAAGAGATCTCGGTATGACAGAGAAGGGGCGGGCGCTCCGCTCGCGCCGCTTGACTTCAATGTCCGTTTTTTTTATGATGAGCGCATGCCTCTGTGTTCGGACTGTGATACCATGACTCTCACGAAACAGACAGAACAGCAAGCTCAAGCCTTGCGGGGAAACTTGGCGAGCGCTGCGGTGCCGCCAGGCTCCCCATCGGAAGAGCTACCCTTCCTGCGCGTCTCGGGGCTGGTGCGCTCCTTCGGCCCCGTCAAGGCCTTGGATCACGTCAGCTTCACGCTGGGGCGCGGATGTGCCGTCGGTCTCATCGGGGCAAACGGTGCCGGCAAGACCACGGCGATGCGCATCATCACGACACAGGACTTGCCCGACGAGGGCTCCGTGGAGGTCGATGGTGTGGATTTGCTCAGCTATCCCGAGAAGGTGATTGCCCGCATCGGCTGGATGCCCGATGACTTTGAGGCGGTGCCGCACACAACGATTCGCGATTTCATCGATTATTACGCCCGCGCCTACCGCCTGACGGGAGAGCGCCGCATCAGCGAGGTGAACCGCGTGCTGGAGTTCTGCGGCCTCACGGAGCTGCGAAGCCGCCGCATCAATCGCCTCTCCAAGGGGCAGCGCCAGCGGCTTTGTCTGGCGAGAACGCTCATCGGCAACCCGGATCTTCTGGTGATGGATGAGCCCGCCGCCGGGCTGGATCCCCAGGCCCGTCTGGAGTTCAAGCAGATGGTGCAGAAGCTCAAGGCTGAGGGCAAGACGCTGCTCATCAGCTCGCACATTCTCTCGGAGCTGGCAGAGATGTGCGATGAGATGATCTTCATGGATGCCGGCCGCATCATCGGCAGCGGATCACAGCAACAGCTGGAGATGGAGAGCGGCGTCGCGAGCTCTGCGCAGACCGTCGTGATCGAGCTGATCGAGGGAGCGGCGGCACTGGCGGCCGATCTGGCCGCGAGCCCGCTCTGGAAGAGCGCCTCGACGCTGCCCTCTCTGCCCGGGCAGGCTCGCCAATGCGTGCGGGCCGTCTTTGTTCCCGAGTCCAAGGAACGGGGAGCTGCCTCGGCGACGGAATCCGCCCCGGGTGTCCCGGATGCCGCGCGGGCCGCAGCCGGCGAGGAAGATGGGGCGTCTGTGACGTCGCCCTCGGTTGAGACCCTGCTCGCCGCCGAACTGCGCCGCTTGGTGGCGCTTTATCCCATCGTGTCGTTTACGCCGCGCCGCCGCACACTGGAAGAGACCTTTGTCAACATCCTTCATCATCGCCATGAGCACTCGTAACTTTTCGGATTATCTGCCGCCGGCGCTCATCAAAGATTTGCGCCAGACGTGGCGCAGCCCCATCTTTCTGGCCATCTACTTCATCCTCCCGCTCTTCTGCCTTGTCGTGACGGAGAGCCGTGAGACCGCTCTGACGGTCAGCGCACCGCTGATGCTCATGCTGGTGATTCCCATGCGAGCCTCGCAGAGTGTCAGCGCTGACACGCGCATTCGCGGGACAAACTTCATGAAGCTCACCCCGCTGAGCTCGCGGAGTATCGTGCGGGGCATCTGGCTCTCCGTGGCCGTGCAGATTTTGCTGACGGCTCTCCTGTTGGCGGCGATCTTCATGACGTCTTCCACCATGGGAGAGTCCTTCGTTGAAACCTCGTATTTTCAGTCGGAGGGCGCGCTGAAGAGCCTGTCTGAGAGCACGGATTACACGAAGGGCGCCTGGTATGCCCAGTACCTGCTGATCTGCTCGATGGGGGGGCTCGTCACGACGGCCTTCTTCATGTTCACGGCCTGCGTAGCGCCCTTTTTCCGCTACTGCATCTACGGCGGATTCCTCATTGCCGCGATCTCATACGCGGCAGCCATGAGCCAGATTCACTTCCGCTTCCCCCTCCTGGATGCGGAGATCTACGTCCTCGGCGGCATCGACGTCGCCCTGCTTGTCCTGCTCTTTCTGGAGCTGGCGCGGCGCGGCTATGCCCCTCCCGCCGAAAACTGCTCGCGCAGCGTGCGCCTGCTGAGTCTCGCGCCGCTGGCGGTTTTCGTCGCCATGTGGCTGTCGGCCTCGGCACCTACGTATGCGGAAGCTCAGCTCATCTTTGCCCTCGGCTACATGGGCTTTGCGGCCGTGGCGGATATCCTGCTGCCGTGCTGGAGTCTTCCCGTGCACCGCAGCCGCTGCCTGCCGCTGATTCCCCACGTCCTTCAGGTCCCGGGGCTCTTCCCCTCCTGCCTCTTCCTGGTGCTGGCCATGCTGATTGGCTCGCTCTGCACCTGGCTTTATGTGGAACACCCGGTGCCTGACAGTATCTGGGGGCAGAGCAAGGGAGTGATCAGCGTGCTCAAGCACTGGAACCTGCCGCTGCTCATCATTCTCGATTTCAGCATGATGCTGCTCTATTCTCTGCTGGCGACGGTGTTGCTGCTCGACCTCTTCATGCGGCGAGGCAATCCCAACCGTCCGGTTGTCTTCCTGCTGCTGTGCTACGCACTCATGTGCGTGGCCGGTGTGCTCGGCTGCCCCTACGGCCTGCCCTTCGGCGGATTGCTCAGCTCGATCGTCCCGTCGGGTGATACCGTTCATCGCCTTGCGGAGATCCTCTCGAGCCCGATAGATCTGGGCGGGGGCTTCAGCTCATCCTGGAGCCCGCAGACGGGTGTTGCGAGCGCTCTCCTCAAGGCCGCCGAGGTCAACCGCCTGCTGGATGCGTGGCGCTCGGAGATTATGGAGCGCTTGATTGTGTACGCGCTTCTGTCTCTGCTGGTGCTGGTGGGCACGGCGCTTCGCCCGCGCTTTTCGCGGAACTGAGGCCCTGCGCCTTATTCAGCAGCTCGCGCACGAGCTTCGCCCGCTCGGCGCGCAGCTCCGGCAGCAGGCGTCGGCATCGCGTGCAAACAACATCGGCCGCGCTCTCGCCCTTGTGGTTGCGGAGATTGATGTCTGCACCGTGCTCCAGCAGCAGGCGGACCCTGGCAACGCTTCCGATGGCGGCCGCTGCGTGCAGGGGTGTATTGCCGTCGGGATCCGCGGCGTTGACGGGAACGCCCGCGTTCAAGAGGCGCTTGACCAGATTTTCTGATTCGCCTTGCACGGCCATGTGCAGCGGTGAGCCAAAGACGCAGGGGGCAGAGGGGGCCGGGTTGGCCCCGCGATCCAGCAGATGGCAGGCCAAGTTCCCATCCGTCGCCCACATCTGGGCTGCGTGCAGAGGAGTAACGCCGTTGTGAGCCGCCGCGTTGATGTCGACCCCGGCATCCAGCAGCAAGTCAACGATCCCGCTGCTCCCCCACGTGCAGGCGACGTGCAGAGGGGTGTTCAGCGAGGTGTCTCGTGCCTGAATGTCAGCGCCTTGGACGAGCAGAATACGTGCTGTGTCGACATTGTCGCGCACGGCACACGCGTGCAGTGGCGTGAAGCCTTTGGGATCGCAGCTGTTGGGATCCGCCCCGGCATCCAGAAGAGCTTTCACGCAGGCGATGTCATCACGAAAGGCCGGCGGCGCAAGCGGGCCTTCCGCATCGTCGGCCTCGGCATGTGGGGTGGCTCCCGCACGCAGGGCGTGATGCAGCGCGCTGATCCCCGAGGCGTCTGTGGCGTTTGGGGAGGCTCCGGCTTTGAGGGCCTTCTCTATGCCACTCACGTCGCCCGCAGAGGCGGCGGTGATGAGTGCTTCATCGGCGGAGATGTTGGCGACTGTCGGCGAAGAAGCGTGCGCCACCGCAGCTTCAGCGGCTGTCGGTGAGCCGGAAGGGACAGGAGGGGCGGAAGAGGCCGCGTTTTCCGAATCTGCAGAGGCTGGCGGGGCTGCACTGAGCAACAGGGCGAGGCCGCTGAGGAGCGCGCGGCGGGGAATGGGGCAACGGGGTCGTTTGCCCGGTGAAAAAGCGGAGGAGCTCATCGCGGTGGGAGAGCTTTGCTCCGTATATCTAAACAGAAAGCGCGGCCGAGGTCAAGGTGTCAATGGCGCCGCCAGTGTGAAAAAGAGCTCTTTTGCCCCGCGAATGTCGACAAAAGGGGGAGAGCCCCGTGCCCTGAGACCTCGCGCTGGGCTTGCTCAGTGCCGGTTGCGGCGGCTCGGGCTTTCCTCCTCGGCTTCGGAGGGAGCGGGTTGGGCGGCCGGATGCCGGCTGTCGAGGAAGATGACGGCGGGATTTTGCTCCGGGATGACGTTGGCGCTGCTGATGTGGCGCTTCGTGCGGCGTGCGTGTTCAAGCACCATGGCGAGGCGCGCCATTTGGCTGGTGACGTCGTAGACGGCCATGCGCACCTCCGTGCCGCCTTCGAGAATCAGGCGGATTTCCCAGTCCTTCGGGCGAAAGATCTCGCGGATCGGGGGGATCTCGGTCGCTGGGTCGTAGAGATTGGAGGCGCGGATGATGTCGCAGATGGGAGCGATGAGTTCGGGAGAAAGGACGGTGCCGGGCTCCAGCTTGTCACAACTGCCGGGCGGGAGATACCAGACGGGGACGCCGAGGAAGTCCGCGTAGGTGTTCGGGTCGGCGGGGAAAACGTGGCCCTCCGGGTCCATGAAGAGTTCTCGCGAGACGCCGGTGTCGACGTCGGTTTCCATAGCGACGTAGACGATGGGGATGCGCTCGGCGACTTCGATGACGAGGGTGTCGGGCAGCTCGGCGCGCACGGTGGCGGATTCAATGGCGGGGCAGGCTTCGAGCCGCTTCTCCATGCCGTGGGCATTGAGGGTGGCGAGGTTGACGGCCCCCTTTAACCCGAGCAGCTTGAGGATCTCGTCGCGGTCGATCATGCCGTGCCGAGACTGGATGTTGATTTTATCGATGCTGAGGCTGGCGGCTTTGTCGATGGCGTAATACACCACGAAGAAGAGGCCGACGAGGGCCGCGGCGGCCAGCACTGTGACGAGCAGCCAGCGCTTCAAGCTGCTGAGGATGCGCCGAAGGGTCATGCGGCTCCAGAGACGCTCCCAGAAGGGGAGCATCTTCTCGAGGCGCGAGACGATGTTCCGATCTTCGTTGCGGGGTCTGTAGCGGTTCTCCATAGGGGGCGGCCTTATGACTATTCAGTATTGCGGCTCAGCGTGACACCCATTGCGGTGCCATCGAGGCGGGGTGCGGGCTCCGCTGTCGTTGCGGGAGGGGCGTTCGGTTCCGTCGGACGATGAGGTCAGGTCATGAGGGAGTTTCGTGGTGGGTCGGTGCTCCGTACGACCGAGAAGCGGGTGAATCCGGAGGAGTTGAGGGTGAGAGCGAAGTGCCGGGTCGGAAGGAGATGGGGGCAGGCGGGGGGGTGGAGCTTTGGGGAGAACCGGGCCGCCTTGAGGCCGTGCCGGAAGGGAACTTTCCTCATCCGGCACGGCGCACGGCTGCGGGGTGCAGGCGGGCTTTACCGGCTCCCGATCTTGCCCCCGCGCGGCTGCTGCAGGGAGATTTCGGCGATGCGGCTGCAGAGTTCGCCGAAGCTGATGCCGACGGCAGCGGCGGCCTTGGGGAAGAGGGAGGCCGAGGTCATGCCCGGGATGGTGTTGATCTCCAGGACGTAGGGGCGACCATCGTCGGTGAGAAGGACGTCGACGCGCCCGTAGACCTCGACGCCGGCGGCCTTGTAGGCGGCGAGGGCGGCCTGCTGCACGCGCTTCGTTTCCTCGGGGCTGATGTCCGCCGGGCAGATGTAGTCAGAGCCGACGGCGCCGGTGAGGCTTGGATATTTGTTCTTGTAGTCGTAGAAGCCTTCGCGCGGGCAGATATGGATGACGGGCAGGGGGGTGCCGTCGAGGATGGCGACGGTGAGTTCCTTGCCTTCGATGTATTCTTCAACGAGGATCTCTTTCCCATATCGCCCGGCTTCCTCGAGGGCAGCTTGGAGCTCTTCTTCGCGGCGCACGATGCGCACGCCGACGGAGGAGCCTTCGCAGGGAGGCTTGATGACGCAGGGCAGCGGCATCGTCGGACGCTGGCCGGTGCGGATGATTTCATCCACGGGCGTGGGCACGTTGCCGGCGGCGGCAAAGGCCTTTTTGGTCAGCACCTTGTCGAAGCAGCGGCGCGAGGTGGCGACGCCGGCACCGGTGTAGGGGATGCCGAGCTCTTCGAGGTAGCTCTGAAGCCCGCCGTCTTCTCCATAGGTTCCGTGAATCATGTTGTAGCAGAGCTCGGTGCCTTCGGGGATGGCCGGGCGCTCGCTGTCGACGATGACGGGGGTGACGTTGGTGAATCCCTCCTGCCGGAGGGCCTCGAGGACGGCTCGCCCGGAGGTGAGGGAGACTTCACGCTCGGAGCCCGGGCCGCCCATGAGGAGGGCGATGGCCGTTGTGGGGGTCAGTTTTTTCATAATCGCACGAGATGAATGATGAGAGAAGGGGGCTGCTCAGAACTCGGCCTCGCGGTCGCCGACGACGCGCACTTCGGTGCGCAGGGTGATGCCGCGGCGCGTCTTAGCTTCGTGGATGATGTGGTCGATGAGTTCGGTGACGTCGGTGGCCTTGGCGTTGCCGGTGTTGATGATGAAGTTGGCGTGGCGGGTGGAGACTTGGGCTCCTCCGATGCTGTAGCCCTTGAGCCCGAGCTCGTCGATGAGCTTGCCGGCGGGGATTTCGGGGGGGTTGACGAAGGTGCAGCCCGCGCTGGACTCCAGCGGCTGGGAGTCGCGGCGCCTCTCTCGCATGGCCTCGATGCGTGCGTCGATGTCAGCGGGGTTGCCGGGGGTGCCGGCGAAGGTGGCCTGCAGCACCATGTTGTGCTCAAAGTCGGGGATGAGGCGGTAGCACGCGGGCTGCATGCTCTCTTTCTCAAACTCGATGATTTCGGCCTCGTCGTTGAGAGCCAGCGCGGAGCGGAAGACGCTCCACATGTCGCCGCCCATGCAGCCGGCGTTCATGCGCAGGCTGCCGCCGACGCAGCCGGGGATGCCGTCCATCCACTCAAAGCCGGCGATGCCGTGGCGAGCCGCGAAGGCGGCCAGTTTCTTGAGCTTGACGCCGGCTCCGGCGACGATGAGGTTCCCCTGCAATTCAATCTTGTCGAAGGCGCCGCCGGTGGGGTGGATGACGGCGCCACGCAGACCGCCTTCTCGCACGATGAGGTTGGAGCCGCGTCCGACGACGTGAATGGGGATGTTGCGCTCCTTGAAGAAGTTGACGACGCTTTGCATCGTCTCAAAGCTGTCGGGCTCAATCCAGTACTGGGCTTCTCCGCCGACGCCGATGGTGGTGTGCTTCTTCATGGGCTCGTAGAGGCGGCAGGGGACGTCCCCGCCGCATTCCTGCTGCATTTCGGCAAGGACGCGCAGGTCTGCCGCGATCTTGGTGCCGGCCTGGTGGACGTTGCCGGCGCCGAGCGTCAGGAAGAGGTCGCCTCGGCGCAGTTCGTTGCCGACGACGTGGTGGGCGAGGCTGAGGTCGGGCAGGAAGGTGGCCGGAACGGGGCCCTGCTCGTGGACGGCATCGACAATGGTTTGCCCGCTGATGCCCGGGATGGGGATTTCGCTGGCCGGGTACACGTCGGCCACGTAGAGGCGGTCGAGGTTCTGCAGAACGCGCCCGAAGTCGTTCCGCAGCAGTTTCGTGCGCGTGTAGCGGTGCGGCTGGAAGAGGACGATGAGGCGCTTGGGCTTCAGGCTCTGCGCTGTTTGCAGGGTGGCGGCGATTTCGGTGGGGTGGTGCCCGTAGTCGTCGACGATGCGGTAGTCGCGGGAGAGGTATTTGGTTTCGAAGCGGCGGCGGGCGCCGGCGAAGGTGCTCAGGCCGCGCGCGATGCTGGCGAAGTCGCAGCCGATTTCTCGGGCGGCGGCGGTTGCGGCGAGGGCGTTGAGGACGTTGTGTTTGCCGGGGATGCCGAGCTCGACGCGGCCGAGGGGTTCGCCGCGGTAACAGATGGTGAAGAGGCTGCGGCCGCGCTTTTCGGTCAGTTCCGTGGCGGTGTAGTCGGCGTCCTGCCAGCCGTAGGAGACGCTGTTGGGATATTTGGAGCAGACGTCGTTGGCGCCCGGGTCGTTCTTGCAGTAAAAGATCTTGCCGCGCGTTTGCTGGCAGAGGCGGGCAAAGACGGACTTGATGTGGTCGAGGTCGCGGTAGAAGTCGAGGTGCTCGGCTTCGATGTTGAGGATGATGCTGTGCTCGGGGATGTAGTTGACGAGGGTGCCGTCGCTCTCATCGCCCTCGGCCACGAGATATTCGCTGTCCTCGTTCCAGTGGGCGTTGGCGCCGAGCACGGGGATTTCGGCACCGACGTAGTGGCAGGGGCGCAGGCGCCCCTCGCGCAGCAGGTGGGCCGTGAGGGAAGAGGTGGTGGTTTTGCCGTGGGTGCCGGCGACGACGACGCCCTTTTTGCTGTTGAGGATGGCGGCGAGGCATTCGGCGCGGCGCAGGCACAGGCAGCCGTTTTTCCGCGCGGCGGCGAGGGCGACGTTGTCTTCGCGGATGGCGCTGGAGTAGATGACGATTTCGGCGTCGCGGACGGCGTCGGGGTTGTGGGGGCAGGAGAAGGCAAGCCCCATTTTTTGCAGCCGCTCGGTCTCTTCGCTGGTCACGCGGTCACAGCCGCTGACATGGTGCCCCATTTCAAGAAGCATTCTCGCCAGCCCGCTCATGCCGGCACCGGCCACTCCGATCAAGTGAATGCGCACCGGGTGCTCCCGGTCCAGCAGGCGTTTGCGTAACTGCTCAATCATAGTTCGCGGCTCATTATAGAACAAAACGGGGTAGTTTCAAGGTTAAAGTCGCATTCCAAATGGCCTCCCGGAGATAAATTGTCGCCCGGCGATGAGGGGATTCCGATAAGGTCTTTCCCGGGAGAGGGGAAGGTGGCATGCCACTCGTTTCCGGAGCGCTCCCTCAACCGAGAGAATCCGGCCCTCCGTGTTGGGGTGCCGAGGTTCTCGAGGGCTGAAGCCGCGACTTAAGTCGTCGGCTTCGCTCGGGGGCGGGGAGGTCCTGAGAGGTCGAGCCAAGCTGACGGGGCACTGCCCCGGAAAGGCCGCAGGCCGTCCGGGCTTCAGCGCTTGCCGTACATCTCTTCGTAGTAGCGCTCGTAGGCGCCGGAGGTGACGTGATCCATCCACTCCTGGTTGTCGAGATACCAGCGCACAGTCTTCTCCAGCCCCTCTTCAAACTGAAGGGAGGGCTCCCAGCCGAGTTCGGTCTTGAGCTTGGTGGAGTCGATGGCGTAGCGCAGGTCGTGGCCGGCTCGGTCGGTGACGTAGGTGACAAGGTGCTCGCTGGTGCCGGGCTCGCGTCCGAGAAGGCGGTCGACGATGGAGATGAGCAGGCGCACGAGGTCGATGTTGCGCCACTCGTTGAAGCCACCGATGTTGTAGGTTTCGCCGGGCTTGCCCTTGTGGAAGATGAGGTCGATGGCGCGGGCGTGGTCTTCGACGTAGAGCCAGTCGCGGATGTTGTCGCCGCGGCCGTAGACGGGGAGGGGCTTGCCGTGGCGGATGTTGTTGATGAAGAGCGGGATGAGCTTTTCGGGGAATTGGTAGGGGCCGTAGTTGTTCGAGCAGTTGGTCACCAGCGTGGGCATGCCGTAGGTGTCGTGGTAGGCACGCACGAAGTGGTCGGAGGAGGCCTTGGAGGCGGAATAAGGGCTGTGCGGGTTGTAGCGGGTTTCCTCGGTGAAGAAGCCTCCGCCGAGGCTCAGGGCTCCGTAGACTTCGTCTGTGGAGATGTGGTAGAAGAGTTTGCCCTCGAAATTGCTGCCCCAGGCTTCCCGGGCAGCTTGCAGCAGGCAGAGGGTGCCCATGACGTTGGTGCGCGCGAAGGTGAAGGGGTCTTTGATGGAGCGGTCGACATGGCTCTCGGCCGCGAGGTGGATGACGCCGTCGATGGGCTCGCGGGCAAAGAGGGCGCGCAGGCTGTCGATGTCTGCAATGTCGGCCTTGACGAAGCTGTAGTTGGGGGCGTCCTCGATGTCTTTGAGGTTGGCGAGGTTGCCCGCGTAGGTGAGTTTATCGAGGTTGATGATGCGGTACTCGGGGTAGCGGGTGACGAATCGGCGCACGACATGCGAGCCGATGAAGCCGGCGCCGCCGGTGATGAGGATGCAGCGCTTGGGGGTGCTCATGGCAGGGAGAAGGGACAGGTGAAAAGGTCAGAGGACGTTCGCACGATCCGCGACGAGAGAATCCGAATATCTGAGGGTCATCATGATGTGTCGCTGGTTCTGAGGCCAGAGCGGGAAGTGCGACTCTCCGGCCGGCCGATGATGTTCCGAACCGGAATCGGACAGGTCAGCAAGGTAGTCGGAGGGTAACTCCACTTCCGGGCCATCGTATAGAACTTGCCTGACTCAGCTGTAGGCGACGATGAAGCGCGCGGTGTTGGGCAGCAGGCGGCTCAGTTTGTCTTCAAGCTGCTTGAGGCGCAGGTGGCTCTCGCTGACGTTGAGGGCGTTCTCCGCCGGGATGGAGACGATGCACAGGCGCTGATCACCCCGGCAATAGGTGTCGATGGCGTCGGGCAGGGGAGCGCTGAGCTCGATCATGGCCTTGCGAACGCGGTCTTTCCACTCGGCTTCCGGGGGCAGGGGCTCGCTGTAGTGCTTGAGCTCGCGGACGTCGGGCTCGACGTGGACGACGACGCGCGCGGCATTGAGGCGCCGGCGCACTTCGGAGCGGAAGGCCTGAATGGGGACGGCCCAGGCGCCCATGACGGCGTCGCCCGGCAGCTCCAGGTCGGTGAAGACGATGAGACCTTCAGGGGTGTCGTGAAGGACGAGGCCGTGCACGCCGAAGCGATGCGCGAGAGCGATCTGCCGCACGAGCATGTTGGGGGTGAGGTCTTCGATCTCCATGGGCTGGATGTGCACCATGGTCTCGACGCCGGGGATGGCGCCGGAGAGCAGGGCCTCGATGGCGTCAGCAATCTCGTGGGCCGTGTCGACATGCAGCTCTCGGGGGGCCCCGACGCACATGTCGGCATAGGCGCGGTTGCCGACTTCGCGCACGCGGAGGCTGATGAGGGGGTAGGCGGGCATGCGCTCTTTCATCAGTTCGCGGATCTTGCCGGCGGTTTCGCCGTCGGCCTTGTCCATGAGGTTGTTGATGGCCTGCATGCCCAGCTCTTTACAGACGTGCAGAATCAGCAGGGCGACGATGAGTGAGGCAAAGACGTCGGCGCGCATGAGCAGCCAGTGCAGCCAGCTGTCCTGCACGGTCATGCCGGCGATGGCGGCACCCGTGATGCCGAGGAGGACGGCAAAGCTGCTCCAGATGTCGGTGGCGAAGTGTGCGGCATCGGCTTCGAGCGCGGCGCTCTTGGTCTCCTTCGCCACGCGGCGCAGCATGGCCGAGCGGTTGATGTCCACCACCAGCGAGACGATGATGACGACGAAGGCCCAGACGGAGGTTTCGACGTGCAGGCTTTCCGGGTTGAGCAGTCGCTCGATGGCCTCGGTAATGACCCACGCGGCTGTGGCGAGCAGGAGAAGGGTTTCACCGAGGGCGGTGAGGTTTTCGATCTTGCCGTGCCCGTAGGGGTGATCATCATCCGCGGGGCGAGCCGCGATGCGGACGGCAAAGAGGGTTCCCAGTGCGGCGAGCAGGTCGAGGCCGCTGTGCAGGGCTTCGGAGAGCATACCGAGGGAGCCGGTGATGAGGCCGACGATGAACTTCATCAAAGTCAGCAAGGCACTCCAGACGACGGAGGAGATGGCTGCGAGCGATTTTTTCTTGTCAGCATCCATGGCTGCGAGTGTAGCGAGGCCCCTCATCTTTGTCAAGACTAACAGGCAAGGCTCTCGCTGTCAGTCACCTCGGCAGATGCTGCGCAGGCGCCAGCCGGCGAGCAGGATGGGGAAGAGCCCCATGAGGAAGAGGTAGACGGCGTTGCGGCTGATGGTGGAGATGGTGCCGTCGTCTGTCTCATGGTTTTGCTCGCTGAAGGGGCGCGGCTGTCGCGAGGAGAGGAAGTAGCCGCGCGACTCGTTGATGCGCCCGTCTTTGCGCGCGGTCTTGACGCCTTGGCTCATGGCGCTGAGTTTGCGATTGGAGAAAAAGAACTCGACGGGCTGATCCTGCGGGGTTTCGACGTGGTTGTCGATGCGTTTGATGATGGTGTCAAAGAAGGCTTCGTCGTGCTGGAGGGCGGCCTTGCGAACGTGTCGCAGCAGGGTGCGGGCCTCTTCGGGTGTGCTGACGGCAGCGTTGAGCGCCATGACGGCGCGCTGGATGAAGCGCAGCTCCTCTTCCGAGCCGCCGGTTTTGAGCTCGTTGCGCTTGTCGTTGATGCGGCGGTTTTCGAGTTCCCAGAGGTTATTGGTGGTCTGCTCGACGAAGATCATTTCAAAGGCGTAGCGCAGCGGGCAGAACTCGGCGACGAGGGGGACGGGCTTGGATTGAATGTCATGCGTTTCTTCGTCCTGATAGGCGACGCGGTGTCGCAGTGAGGAGAGAGCGCGCTCGATGCTCGCGGGCAGCATGCCGCTGGGCAGTGTGGGGCTGAACTCGTTCATCTCCTCAAAGTGGATGAGGGCACCGGCAAGCAGGATTTGCGGGACGAGGAGCAGGGGCACAATGTTGAGAGCCGTGCGGTCGGAGCGGACGAAGGCGGAAACCATCAGCGAGAGGGCGATGCCGACGAAGGCCGTGAGGCTCATGACGAAGAAGTGCTCCCAGAACATGTCGTGGATGCCGAGGATGGCGTTGCCGACGAGCAGGTAGAGGGCACACTGCACACCGGCGATGCCGGTGAGGATGAGGGTCTTGGCGAGAAGGTATCCGGGGATGAAGACTTTGCTGTTGCTCTCGCGGCGCAGGATCGGGCGGTCTCGCAAAATCTCGCAGGCGGCGTCCGTGAGGCCGAAGAACATGGCCAGTACGAGCGAGAGGAAGAGGTATTCGCCGATGTGGAGGGCTTTGTAGAAGGTGTAGACTTCTTCACTGGAGGCGCGCAGGGTGCCGGCGATGAGCAGGGCGAGCACGGGCCCTTCGAGCAAGAGGGCGTAGAGGCCCATGCGGCTGCGGACGCGAGAGAGGAAGGTGCGCATGACCCAGATGAGGAAGAGGCGCAGCAGCTCGATGGCGGTGCGCCGAGGCATGGGGGGAATAGCCGCGGGGCTGCCGTCACTTTCCGGCTCGATGCGCCCGATGCGCTGGCGATATGAGTAGCGCTCGTAGCGCTCTTGCCAGAGGCTGCTATTGAGGCTTCTCTTGCTGAGCAGGTTGCGGAAGGGGGCTTCGAGGACTTCAAAGACGAAATCGGCTCCGCCCGCTCGGAGGGCCTCGGGCATGATGTGCAGGTTGAGGTCTCGGACGGCCTGCTGGAAGTAGCGGATCATCTCATCGGGGCTGCCCCAGAAGGCCATGTGACCGTGTGAGTCGAGCACCATGACTTTGCGGAAGCGCTTGAGCAGCGAGAGGGAGGGGCGGTGCAGGGTGCAGATGAGGATGCGCCCCGAGGCCATGTCTTCAAGAGTTTGGATGACGCGTTCGGCGTCGCCGGAGGCAAGCCCGCTGATGGGTTCGTCGATGAGGAAGACTTCGGCCGTGCCGGTGAGATCCAGCGAGAGGTTGAGGCGCGTGCGCTCACCGTCCGAGATGGTGCGCTCGCCCGCTCGGCCGACGCGGCGCTTGTAGAGATGCCCGAGGCCGGCGAAGTTGAGCACGGCCAGCACGCGGCGCATGCGGTCGGCATGGTTGAGAGCGGGGCGGCGAATGACGGAGGCCTGATAGACATGCTCGCCGACGGTCATGGCTTCGTCCAGAATGTCTTCGCGGGGGATGAAGGCGATGCGGCGACGCAGATCGGTGGAGCGCGTGGTGAGCAGTTCGCTGTTGTAATGGACGGTGCCGAAGGAGGGTTCGAGGTGCCCGGCGAGGATGTTCAGCAGGGTGCTTTTGCCCGAGCCGCTGGGCCCGAGGATGCAGGCCATCTCGCCTCGGCGCAGGACAAAGTCGATGTTGTCGACGACGCGCCCGGCGCGCACGAAGTCGCGCGTCAGGCCGCGCACGCGCAGCACGTCAATGGCGCAGGATTCTTCATCGAGCAGGCCCGCGGAGAAGCGGCAGCGCAGGTGTTGGGCGGCGCTGAGGCGGATGAGGTCGCCGTCCTTGAGATCCGCATCGCCGCGCACGGGGGCTCCATTGACGGTGAGGGAGGATGCATCGCCCTCCAGCACGCGCAGGGTGCCGGCATTGCTGTTGCGCGAGTAGCTGACTTCGAGCACGATGCCGGGGGCCAGCCCCGGGGTGAGCATGAGCACGCCCGGACGGTTCATGTACGGGAGGTTGGTGACGAGGACGCGCCTGTTGGTCGGGTCGAGCTGGAAGCTGCGCGCCGGATCGTCGGACTCGTAGAGGTCGGAGAAGGTGTAGGGGCCTTGGTCCGCGAGGGAAAAGGGGACGAAATAGGAGGTGCAGACCTGCGTTCCCGGAGCCAGCAGGGCGCCGTCGAGTCGGAAGGAGGGGGCGGCGCGCAGGACTTCGATTTCCACGTGCTGGCCGAAGCTGACGCGCGCGACGCTGCTGCGTTGGCGCAGGCGCGTGAAGGTGGCGCTTTCTCCGGTGAGCTGAAGGTAGTTGACCTGCTTGAGGCCCGTGTACTTCATCTGCAGGTAGAAGCGGATGGATTTGTAGGTCAGCAGGTTGGTTTTGAGCTCGATGCCTTGGCCCGAGGAAAGCGGCAGCACGTCCCCCTGATGCAGGATGCGCTCGCGCACCTTGAGGGGGACTTTGCTGTCGTTGATGATGATGAGCAGGCGTGAGCAGCTCAGGGCGCGGAAGCGCACGCCGACGTCCGCCGGGCTGAGCGTGATGTTGGCCGAGCCCATTTTGTCCGCGAAGCTGATACTCTCCATCGGCTGCGGGGCCTCGGCACCGGGCGTATAGACGAGCTCTTCGATGCGTGCCGCGAGGCCGGGGAGGTTGAGGCCGGTGGTGATGCGATCAAAGAGGTCGGGGTTGGTGAGATCCCCGCCCACGCGGTGCAGCATGGTGAAGATCTCCAGCGAGAGCGAAACGCGCTCCGCCTCGCTGCGACCGGCACCGGCCACCTTGAGGGTGGCGTCGAGCGAGTAGCCCGATTCGTAGGCTTTGCGGAAGCGCTCGGCAAGCCAGATGTGCTCGACGTTGGGGAAGTCATAGCGCAGGATGTCCATCGTGGTGTCCATGTCCTCGATGTCGAGGCCGTGGACTTGATTCATGATGGAGGCGAAGAGGTCGGTGATGGTGCCGGCGTAGGTGCGGCGGTCTTCTTCACGCGGGGCGAGGCGATGCGAGTCCCGCCGCAGGGCGTCAAAGATGAGGCCACGCGCCCAAAGCAACGTTCGCCCGATGGCGTGGCCAAGGCGCTGGAGGCGGTTGCCGCGTGGTGGCTCAGGCACCACGGTGTCGGCGCCTTCGGCAGCTCCCGCTTGGTGCGGACGCTCAGTGGCGGCATCCTCCCGGCCGCCGCCTGTTGAGATGCTGCCGGCGGCGGCTGAAGAGGTGGCGGCTCCGGAGGCCGAAGGGGAAGCTTCGGCTGTTTCGGCGACATCTCGGGGCGTTGCTTGCTCAACGCCCTTGGTCTCGCTCTGGGTGTCGGCACTCGGGGTGGTCTGTGAGGCCTGTGGGGGCTGAGCTGCCGGAGAGACGGATGGGGAGCCGACCTGCGACGGGGCGGGCACCTGCCCGGCAACGGATTCTCCTGCCGTGTTTCGGCCGGAGTTTTGCGGCTCGTGTGCAGAGGAGGGGGATGAGGTCATGGCTCAGGCGGATGTGTTTTGCCGGCCCCGGGGCAAAGCTGCTCCCAGCCGGGGAAGTTCCAGCGGTAGGGGAAGTCGCGGCACTGCTGCGGCTTGACGGCTTGGATGCGGCATTGGCCGTTTTCAAGCATGATGCAGGCGCCGTCTTCGGCGTCGGCGAGCGAGAGCCCTCGGCGGTCATGCCTCAGCTTGCAGTAGCGCTCGATGAAGTCCTGTTCGTCAAGCCCGAGGTAGGCCGCGATGGCGCTGATTTCAGCCTCGCTGACCTTGACGTCTCCCTCCCACCGGCAGCAGGTGCCGCAGCGCTGGCAGCAGTGGATGATGGGGGTGTCCGCAGAATTGTCTGTCATGAGGATGGTGTGGAGCTGGCTCGAGGCTGACGATGCGATGACGATAAAATGTGACGATAAAATGACGATAGTCTGGCGAGGCAATGCCGTGCCGGAGGGATTCCGGGGGCGGTGAAGCCCTTCCGCTCTCCGCGGCCGTGGCGGATTTCCTCAGAGCATCCGCCCGGAGGTCGCCCGCAGCAGTGAGAATTGAGAGCCGACGATGATCGCCCCGCCTCAGTTCCTCAGCCGCGCAGCTCCCAAGGTTTGTGTTTGGCCTCGGTAATGTGAGGGGGGCGCACGTAGATGGGCTCCGCCGGGCGGGCGGCGTAGGCCGCCTGCTGCTCGGGGCTGAGGGTCTCCCAGCTGTTGATGAGTCCTTCTGCTGTCGGGCTGAGGGCGCAGCGAACGCTGCCGGGCAGGTCGAGCGCAGCGACGGTGTCGGCGCTTTCGACGCTGCCGAGGGGCGCGGACTGCCGAGCGAGCTCGCGCAGCTCATCGAGGCTGATGACGCGCAGCTCGCAGCCGGGCTGCTGGAGGGTCCAGCCGCCGCGCTTGGCGTCCGAGAACACGGAGGTGCCGTCGGCCGTCAGCTGAAGCCACGAGGGCAGGGCGACGACGGAGGCCTGACGCACGAGGGAAAGGCCGACAGCGGCAGCGAGGGCAACGCGCACGCCGCCGTAGCTCCCGGGGCCTGCGCCGACGAGGATGAGATCCAGCGGCTGTTCCCCGAGGGCTTCCAGCGCCTGCTGCAAGGCGGGGAAGAGGAAGGCATCGTGGTTGCGCAGCGCCTGCCAGCGGCAGGTGACGGGGCAAGCGGCTCCGAGGCGCAGGCAGAGGGAGGCTTCGGGCCGCGAGGTTTCGAGGGCGAGAATGTTCATGGAAGGGTGAGCCGCGCGGTGGTCCATTTGCCGCGCCGGACGCTTTGCTGCAGGCTCAGCCCGGCGGCGCAAGCCGCAGCGATGGTTTCTTCGGCCTGGCTGTTGAGGATGCCGGAGATGATGAGCGTTCCGCCGTCCTTCATGCCGCGGATGATGCGCGGGAAGGCTTTTTGGAGGACGGTGGAGAAGAGGTTGGCGAGCACGAGGTCGGCTCGGTCTTCAGCGGATGGGGTCCATTCAAAGACGTCGGCCTGAAAGAGCTTCAGGTGATCGCAGCCGCCGTTGCGGGCGATGTTGCGCTCGGCGATGGCGACGGCCTGAGCGTCGAAGTCAAAGCTGATGGCGCTCTGCGCACCGAGGCGCAGGCCGGCCAGCGCGAGCACCCCAGTGCCGCAGCCGATGTCGGTGAGAGTCCAAGCCCTGCCGCGATGCTCCCGAGCAAAGTCGCAGAGCATGCGCAGGCAGCTGGCCGTCGTGGCGTGGTTGCCGGTGCCGAAGGCCATCTCGGCCGGGAAACAGAGGATGTGGCGCCTCGGGTATTTCTCTCGGAGGGCAGCCAGATCCTCCGGCCGCTCGCTGGTGGTGATGACGAGTTGATCGCGGATGAGCAGAGGGGGCTGGTTCTGCGGCGCCGTGGCGGCAACCCAGTCCGGGTCATTCACGGGCGTCACGCTGCCGCCATAGCAGGCCTGCAACACCAGAGCCTCGCTCGACTCCTCGGTGTAGACGCTGACGGCGGCGCGGCCCCGGCCGGCAGCCTCTGAGATGACGAGCCCGGGCAGGGCGCCGAGGCGCTCCTGCCAGAGTTCCTCCTGATCTCGGGATACGTTTTTTTGCCAGAGCCACGTCGCCATGTTTTGCGGGGATCAGGGGTTATTTTCTGTTTCTGCGGCGGCTTGCCTTCTTCGAGGTCTCCGGCGAGAAGACGTTGATTTCTGCCGCGGTGACCCCCTTGCCTTCAATGGCGCGTTTGCCGGTGAAGCGGAAGAAGCGGGCCTTGACGGTCTTGTCGAGGTCAACCTTGAGCTCGATCGGGTTGGCGCGGAGGTTCGAGAACTCACCTTCGGCCACCTTGCGCCACTTCTTGCCGTCCTGACTGACGGAGAAGATGTACTGGTCCGTCATGTCCTCCACTTTGCCGTCCTGGCGCGGGAGGTAGGAGAAGGCGTTGATGGAGACGGTGCGGCCGAGGTCCACCGTCATGCTATCGCCGGCTTTGTCGCCCTGCCAGAAGGTGTTCGGATCGTCGTCGATGGCCTTCTGTCCGTCCTTCGACTTCCATCTGACCTTGGCCTCGCCGAAGCTGGCCGCACCGGTGGAGCCGATTTCGCCGGTCTTGCTGTCGAGGTAAGCGGCACTGACGGTGCAGGTGCGGGGCGCCTCGAGCTCACCCTTGAACTTGGGCGAGCGAATGGTGGGCTCGCTGCCGTCCGTGGTATAGACGATCTCAAAGCCTTCGCGCTCGCTGATGCTCACGTCATTGCCCTTGCGGGTGACGACCGGCGCGGGGATCTCGCGCGGCATGCGCAGCAGGGAGAACTCAGAGATGCAGGGGCAGGCACGGGCATCGAGGATGACGAGCTTGACGCGATCGGTCGTGACGGGGGCGTCGAGGCGGCGCAGGGCCTGGTTGCCGATGGTCTTCTGCGCGGACTTGAGCTTGTCTTTGTCCGGCTTGCCCTTCTGATTCTTCATGAGCGTGTCGGCATCGGGGTCGATGACCTTCCAGTCCCCGTCCACGAAGGCTTCGATGCGGTAGTCCTTGACGCGCTGACCGAGGCGGATTTGCTCGCGGACGCGCACGACGTCGAAGGTGACGGGCTTGTCGAGGGTGATTTCAAGCTCGCCCTTCGTCGTGCCGTCATTCGGGCACCAGTAGCTCTCAATGTCGCCGTCGGTGAGCTTGTCGCCGGCGAAGTCCTTGTCCTTGCCGCGCACTTCGCTGGCTTTGACCTTGGCGCCCAGCGCGTAGTCATTGGCCAGAAGGCGACGGCGGTTCTCGCCGAACTTGAGGAGGGAGGCGACGTCGGCAGGGTCGAGCTGGCCGTCGCGGTTGGCGGCGACGTTGAGGATGAGGTTCGCACCGCGGCCGACGCTGTCAAAGTAAACACCCATCAGGTGCTCGGGTGATTTGACTTTGGAGGCCTGGCCCGGATGCCAGAACCATCCGGCGTGGTTGATGGGGGTGTCGCCTTCCAGCGAGATCCATTTTTCATTCTTGGTGCCCATGCCCTGAACGTTCCAGTTGGGCAGGCGCACAAAGCCCTTCTCGGATCCGCCCCAGGTCACGTCACCGTGGCCGCCGGCACCCCAGATGATGCAGTCGGGCTGGATGCTGCGGATGATGCGCACGACTTCCTTGAAGTTGTAATACTTGTCAGCGTTGCCGATGTTGCGTTTTTCGCGCTTGCCGCCGTAATAGCCGTCGCCGCCGTTGGCGCCGTCAAACCAGATCTCGAAGATGGGGCCGTAGTCCGTCAGCAGCTCCTTGATCTGGGCATAGTAGACGTCGAGATAGCCGGGGCGGCCGTATTCGGCGCAGTTGCGATCCCAAGGGGAGAGGTAAGTGCCGAACTTGATGCCGTGTTTTTTGCAGGCCTTCGCAAACTCGCGCACGACGTCGCCCTTGCCGTTTTTCCACGGGGACTTCGTGATGTTGTGCTCGGTGCTGCGCGTCGGCCAAGCGCACCAGCCGTCGTGGTGCTTGGCGGTGTAGATCATGCCCGTCATGCCGGCCTTCTTGAAGGTGGCGACGATCTTGCCGGCATCGAAGTTGCCGGGGTTGAAAAGCTTCGGGCTTTCGTCGCCGTAGCCCCACTCGCGGTTGGTGTAGGTGTTGAGGCCGAAGTGGACGAAGGCGTACCACTCCATGCGCAGCCAGTCGACTTGCTGCTTGGTGGGTACGGCACCGCAGGGTTTGGGCGGTTCGGCCGCATGGAGCGGCTGGAGCGGGAGGACGGCGGCGCAGGCGGCCAGGGTCAGGAGTTCTCGGATCATAGTGTTTTTATCGTGTTGTGTTGCGGTTTGTTTGAGTTGGTGAAGACGGAGGCCGGTTCACATGTCGAGGATGCTGCCGGCGAGTGATTGGGCGGTGTTGAAGTTGAGGATGAAGAGCTCACCGGTTTCGCGGATGCGCCCGTAGAAGAAGGGGCGATCCGAGGCTTCGGCAGAGGGGGCGATCTCCAGCGTCAGGGTGCGGCGAATGACGGGCAATTCGGCCAGGGCAAGCTGGCGCATGGCGTCATCGGTGGCGTCGCCCTCCGTCAGCATCTTCTCCGCCAGCTCCTTGTTGCTGAGCTGGTCTTTGCCGATGGGATCCCCGCTGGCGCTGACATCGTCCGCCTGGTCGATGACGATGGCCTCGGCGGAGCTGTAATCGGTGATCTCCAAGTCGAGCTTGACATAGAAGGCCGGGTGCGAAAGGGCGATGACGGCATCGGGATCTCCGCGCTCCAGCCACTGGTCAACGCGCAGCTTCTGAAGCTGGCGCACGTAGAAGACGGCGCGGTGGGGATTGATGCGCGGGGTGACATCCTCTCCGTTGAGCTTGCCCGTCCACGCATCGCCGATGTAGTCGTACTCGAGCTCCAGCGGCTCTTTCTGGAAACCGAGCGTCAGGCGGCGCAGGGCGGAGAGCGGGAAGTGGAAGAGGGTCCGGCTCTTCCAGCGGGTGTTCTGAAGCGAGAAGAGACGGGTGAACTTCGAGCTCAGTCGGCAGATGCTGTTGCCGTTTTTCTCCATGCCGGCCCAGCAACTGCGCCCGGTCTGCGGGTCCTTCCAGCGGTTGACGTAGAAGGTGCGCGGGCTTCTGTCGCGGATGAGCGGCAGGTCGAGGCCATAGAGGGTGGCGCGCAGCAGGCAGGGCGTGGGCAGAACGACGAGCGTGTAATCGGGGTTGTCAAGCCCGTAGCGCTTCATGGCCGCGCGCTTGTCTCCGCCAAGGGGGATGTCCTCCAGAACGCTGTCAACGGGGATGTTGCTCAGCCCGGTCACGAGGGCCTGCGCCATGCCGTGCTCCGCCTCGGCGAAGGGCTTGCCTTCCGCCGAGTAGAGCCAGACATCCTGCACGCCGCTCTCCGCATTGCCCGGGATGTGGCGGAGGAGAAGGGGGGAACTGCCGTAGGAGGGCAGCAACATGAGGCTGCTGACGTCCTTTTCATCGACATCGGCGAAGCGCATGGAGCGCAGGGCCTCGAGGCTCAGCGGCAGCTCGCTGGTGTACACGACACCGCTGCCGCTGAGCAGCTGGGCCATGTCCTTGTCCGGCAGAACAGGGGCTTTGCAGACGGCGGCAATGATGTTGGCGAAGGGCCCGTGTCTCCGAACGCGAGGCTCGGCTTCGAGGGTGAAGACGACGGGACGATCGGCGACGCGTGCGTAGCAGAGCTGCTGGTCATCCGACGCGGACTTGAAGGGCGGATAGAGCAGCAGCTGCTCGGTCTTCGTGCCGTCGGCGCTCGCGACTTCAAGCTCAATGCAGTACTGGGCCTTCTCGGGCAGGGTGATGTCTCGTGCGTCATCGACGCGCAGCGCGGTCATGGTCGAGAGGGCGGCCAGCAGGTTGTTGACTTGATCCTGATTCGCTTGCGTGATGACGGGCTTCACCAAGTTCCATGGCAGCTCCGGGCTGAGGCGGCGAGCCTCCAGCGTTTTCTCTTCGGGGGCGTCGGGGCGGGAGATGCGCAGCGCTTGCACCTGCCGTGGATCGATGCGCAGGGGCTTGGGGTCGCGCAGGGCGTAGAGTCCGTTGCGGAATATGTCCAGAATGTTGCCGGAGACGACGTGAATGCGCTCGTCGTCACTGTAGTAGTCCGTGCGCAGGTAGGTGGTGCGGATGAGGTTTTTGCCGTCACCCGCGTCGGCGAGCCAGGGGGCCGTACTGCCGAGGGTGTAGCGGGCAATGGTGGTGTGGTGCTGCTCGTCGGTGGGCACCTTGAGGGTGATGGTATGGGGGGAGGAGTCAACACCGAACTCTCGCGAGCGCTTTTCGTCCGTGCTGGTGGAGAGCGGGAGGGTATCGACGAGTTTGGCGTGAGAGGTGAAGGCCAGAATGGCAGCGACCGCCTCCTGCGACATGCGGTCTCGGAAGGGGGTGATGATCCACCAGATGCCCTCCTCGTCGCGCTCGCACTCGATGCGATCGTGCAGATCGCTGATGCGCATCCAGTTGACCTTGTCGATCCGGCTCGTGTTCGCCTCCGTGAAGAGGGGACGCCCGGCTTCAAAGCGATACCAGCCGAGGATGCGCGCCAGATTCCCATCGACCGTGAGCACGATGGCGCAGGCCAGCAGGAAGGCCGCCAGCGCGGCCAGGACGATGGTGGAGAGGGCTTTCATGAAGGACGAAGGAAGGATAGGAGAGGGGGAGGCGGAGCCTCAGTGGCGGCGTGTGTTCCAGATGATCAGGGCGATGCCGAGAGCCAGCAGGGGCATGATGATGAGGGTGATGTATTCGATGGCGTTGCGAGAGTGACGATTGAGGTCGATCTTGACGCGCAGATCCTGATTGGCACTCTTGCCTGCGTACTCGGGGCGGTTGCTCATCCAGGCCCAGAGGGTGCGCAGGTAGTCGCGCTGCTCGGTGCGCGTGTTCTCCTTGAGCAGCATGTCGGTGTTGCCGAGCACGCAGAGCGTGTTGAGGTTGTTCGGGTCGCGCGGGTTGCCCTTGGTGACGGCGGCGGCGAGGCAAAGCGGGCCGAGCCGGTCCTCCTGCGGGTCGTAGCTCGGCGAGCGGTCCGTGCGCGTCTCACCGTAATACTCGGACGTCGTCATGAGCAGCGGGTAGGTGCTCAGGCGGCGCAGGGCGGCTCGGCTCTCATCCCCGTGCTCGAGCGTCAGGGACATGGATTGCCCCTCGACGTGCGTCGTGCCGTTCCAGAAACTCTTGGTGCAGTTGAGGCTCTTGGGGAAGACGGCCGAGATGTCGTAGTAGGGGCGGTTGCGATCGCGCAGCAGGATTTGATCGGCGTTCGGACGGATGCCCTGCTCGCGGATGAAGCGGTAGAGGCGCGGCAGCTTGGTGTACTGGGTGTTCAGGGCGATGAAGATGGCGTTGCGGCCGTCGCGGTTCTCCCAGTAGTCGTTCAGAACGCGGATTTCGTCTTCGGTGAAGTCCGTCTGCGGCGAGACGATGATGAGGCCCTCGGCGTCGTCGGGCAAGGTCTCCACGTCGGCCAGGGTGATGAATTTGAGCTGGATGTTGAGCGAGTTGTTGATTTCGCCGAGCATCTCGAGTAGTTCGGTATTATCGCGCGAGACGCCGCCCTTGCCCTCGACGACGTACATGCTGCGCATCTCGCCTTCCACGGCTTCGGTCAACGCCGAGCAGACGACTTCATCCATCATCAGCGCCACGGCGCGGCGCGATTCATCGGGCAGGGTTTCGTAGCGGATGAAGGAGGCGCCGGAGCGGACGCGCACGTGCTTGCGGTCGCTCTTGTCTTGCTCAAAGGTGTCTAGGGCGACGTTATGGTCGGCGCGCGCATCAATCACGCAAAGGTTCTGGTTGAACTCCACACCGTAGATCTGCGAGATTTCGCGCGCTCGGTGGGGCTGGCGCATGGGGTCGAAATACTCCACCTCGATTTTGCCTTTGCCGTAGCGCTCGTACTCTTCGAGCAGGGAGCGCATGCGCGCGTAGTTCGGCGTGGACTGCTTGAAGGCGAAGATGATGCGGATGGGGGTTTCGCGCGAGCGGATCCGGTCACTGGAGAGCACGTTGATGGTGCGTTCGGAGATGGTGTAGCGCTCGTCTTCTGTCAGGTCATGGCGGGCATATTCGCTGCAGCCGATGTAGTTGCAGGTCAAAACGATAAGGGCGAGGAGAAAGAGGTTGACCCAGGCGAGCGGGTTGCTCTTGGCTCGGCGGGCGTCGGGGTTTCCTTTGAATTCGCTGTTGCTCATGAGTGAGGGGAAAGTCTGGAGAAGAGGTTGCAGGGGAAGGAGTCCTGTGAAGCTTGCGCGCTCAGGCAGGGCGCGTGGGTCAGGAGAAAGAGGCGAAGTTGCGGGAGAAAGAGGTGGATCCGGGAGCGGCGGAGCAGCGTTGCGGGAGGGGGCGGGTGCAGTAGGTTGTGCCGGAGGCGGCCTCAGCGGCGCCAGCGGCGGTAATCGACGATGCGCTTGGTGAGGGCGAGGGTGAGGACGGTGAGGCTGACGTAGAGGACGAGGGGCCGCGTGTCGACGAGGCCGCGCGAGAAGGCGCTGACGTGCTCGGTGCAGGAGAGGTAATGGAAGATCGGGGCCGCGGGGAATTCGCCCCAGAGCTCGGTGACGCGCCCGATGAAGTAATAGCTGATCATCAGGCAGGTGCAGAGAATGCCCGCGATGATCTGGCTGCGCGTGGTCGAGGAGCAGGCCATGCCCAGTGCAATGAAGAAGAGACCGACGAGCGCCAGGATGGAGAAGCCGCCGAACCAGTCGGCGAGGCGGTAGGTGATGACGCCTTCAGGGTCAATGCCGTATTTGAGGCTGGTGTAGATGTTGCCGAGGTGGCTCACCCAGGGGTAGAGCATCATGGGGACCCAGAGGATGAGGTAGAAGGTGTAGGCGGCCAGAAATTTGCCGAGCACGATCTGCGTGGTGGTGACGGGTGCGGTCAGCAGGCCTTCGAGGGTTCCCATGCGCTCCTCCTCCGCAAAGCTTCGCATGGTGATGAGCGGGAAGATGAAGATGAAGTAAAACCAGAAGGTGACGTTATTGAGCATGTAGTACATGACGCCCTCACCGGAGGCGTTGCTCATAATCTGAATAACGGTTTGCAGCCAGAATCCCTGAAGCCCCATGGTGCATCCCAGAATGACCCAGCCGAAGGGGGTGCAGAGGAAGCTGCGCAGCTCTTTGGCGTAGATGGTGCGCAGGGTGTAAAAGTAGTTGCGGGTGCGCTTGACGGGGGGAGCTTCTGGTTCCATGGTGAGAGAAACGTCGGTGAAGAGAAGGGGACTTGATGTCTGTTCGGTTCCGCGATGCGAGGAGCTTGGCGGAGGCTTTAAGCTGGGATGCTCGTATGATAATATGTGTTACATGGCGACGAGAATCGGGCAGGGGCTCAGTCGCGCCGCGTCATTTCGACGAACACGTCTTCCAGACTCGGGATGTGGCGGTAGATGTGGCGCACGGGGTAGCCGAGCTTCATGATGATGGCTGCGGCTTTCTCTCGCGTGTCCGTGCCTGGCTCGGCGCGAACGACGAGGCGCTCCCACCCGCCGGGGAGGGTACCTTCGTGGATGACTTTCTTGACGGGGGCGAAGGCCTCCAGCTCTTTGACGACGGGTGCGAGATCGCCCTTGAACTCGATGGAGACGCGCCCGGCGGCGCGGAGGTTCGCCGTCAGGTTGGCGGGGGTATCCGAGGCTTTGATTTTGCCTTGATCGATGATGATGACCTTATTGCAGATCATCTCAACTTCGCTCAGAATGTGGGTGGAGAGGATGACGGTGTGCTCCTCGGCCAGTGAGCGGATGAGCTCGCGGATCTGGCGGATCTGGTTCGGATCCAAGCCGTTAGTGGGCTCGTCGAGAATGAGCAAGTCGGGGTTGCCGAGCAGGGCATCGGCGAGGCCGACGCGCTGGCGGTAGCCCTTGGAGAGCGTGTTGATCATGTTGCGGCGCTTGGGCTCAAGCCCGCAGCGCTCGATGACGAGGCCGATCTGTTCGCGCACGGAGGAACCGATGATGCCTTTGAGTCGCGCGCGGTAATCGAGGTACTCGTAGACACGCATGTCGTCGTAGAGCGGCACGTTCTCGGGCATGTAGCCGATGTGGCGGCGCGCCTCCAGCGGGTTGTCGAGGATGTCGTAGCCGGCGATGCTCGCCGTTCCGGCATTCGGCGGCATGAAACCGGTGAGCATTTTCATCGTCGTGGTTTTGCCGGCGCCGTTCGGCCCGAGAAAGCCCACGATTTCGCCTTTCTCGATGCTGAAGCTTGCATCCCACACGGCCACAAAGCGTCCGAACACCTTGTGCAAATGCTCTGCGGTTACCATACTCATACGCAGGACTATCTTACCACGGCTTTGCGCTATGGCAAGATGAAAGTCTGACACGTTCTGTTTCTGAACTTCTCGATTTTGCATTACATATATTATGCGAAGTTGTAAAATTCTCTTTCAGGGGACTTCCCTATGGGTGCGAGCCAGCTGTCGGCCCCATCGGATTGGCGTGGCTCGTGCGAGCCTGCGAACGCAGCTTACGGGATGAATCAGGATGAATCTGATCGCACGCGCCTTGACGTCTATACGGGGTCTGTTTCAGAGATCTGCCGCCAGTGCGTTTCAGCGGGCGGGACGCCTCCGCACTCGGGCGTGGTGCAGAGCCATGAGCCCGGCCAGCAAGGCGAAAAACCAGCAGCCGCAGACGAGGAAGACGATGGCGGCCGTTGTCGCGGTCACGAAGCTGACACACCGTGTGCTGCGCTCGCTGCGCGTGCAATGCAGCAGGATTTGGCCGCCGTCGAGGGGGTGAATGGGCAACAGGTTGATGAGGGCCCACCAGAGGGGGATTTGAAGACTTTGCTCGGCCGCGAAGGCGACACCTCGAGCGACCTCGGGCAGGAGCGAGGAATCCAGAGGATGACCAAGCACCGTCGCGGCTGCGGCGGAGAGCACCGGATCGATGCTGCCGCCGAACGAAAGGTTCGACACCAGCAGGATGAGCAGAGTGACACCGGCCGGCAACAGCGAGAAGAGCGGACCGGCAGCCGTCATGACAAGATCCTCCCGCGAGCTGAGGTTCGCCTCGTCGTTGCGGCAGAAGCCACCGAGCCACGCCAGCGTCACGCTCGGGCAACCACCGCCGAGAGCTCTGCCCGTCAGCGCGTGTCCGAACTCGTGGAGGAGCAGCGTGAGAAAGGCGATGATGACAAAGCTCAGCAGATGCAACAAGTCTTCAGCCGTGCGTACGCTCAGCAACCCACCGAGCAGGAGCAGCATTACCCAGAGCGAGGGATGCACGGACACCGGCACGCGGAAGAGGCTGAAGCGTATCGTCAGGCGCGTCATCGAGCCCTACTCTACTTGATTTCACGTCGAAAGGCAAGCGCGTTCAACGTCGCGGCGCGAGGGCAAGCGAGCAGGAGCAACGATGCGGCGCCCATGCTCCCAGGGGAAAAATGGCCGAGTGAGGCGCCGAACAAACCGTCGCCCGGACCTCCGAAAGAGCCTTGCTCGGACCATTGCTCGAGCCACGGTCTGCCCCCGCGCAAGCGCTGTCGGCAAAACGCTCCGCAAGGCGTTTTACCCTTGACAAGGGAGGGAGCATACCCTAGAATTCGAGCGTCATGAAGGTTGCCTTCTTTCTGGCCAAATACGTCTCCCTGCTGCTGCTCACCCTTCTGCTCGCAGCAGCCGTCCGCGGCGCTTGTCAGCAAGACTTTCTCCTGCTGCTGAGGCAGACCTTCGTGGAGAATCTGACCGCAACCGTCTGCACGCCTTGGTTCGCCCTCACGGCCGGCATCCTTCTGCTCATGGGGCTGCTGCGCGGAGTGACGGCCATCTGGAACATGACCTATACGCTGGGGCTGACGCTGCTCGTCTTTCTCATCTGCCTTGCCCTCCTCGGGCCGACCTACACGCTGCCCGGCCCCCTGTCCGAGCTGCCACAGCTGAGCTTCCTGAGCTCCACGGAGCAGGACTATCCCGCCCTGCTCTATCTCGTTCCGATCGCCGCCGTGCTCGGCGGGCTCTTCAGCAACTCGCGCCTGCGCATCACCTTTTATAGCCTCGTGAGCTATGCACTCTGGTACGGGCTCAGCGAGCTGCTGCTCTATCTCTTGATGCTGTGGGGGCAAAGCGACGATCCGGTCTTTCCGGAGATGCTCGTCCTGCTCAGCGACAGCAGTTGGATCATTCCGGCGGTGCTCGGCGTTTTCTTCCTGATCTACACGGTCGTTCTGGCCTTTTATGAGACCTATTCCCCCCGCCCCGGCAAGGGGGAACACCGCTGCGATGACATTCCGCAGGAGCTGACGGAGCGCGAGATGCCCGAAGCTCTCACGGCGGCAGAGCTCAATCCCTCGGCCGTCAATCTCGTGCCGGATGTCGATCCCACCGCGCCGCTGCATCCGGGTGTTCCGCCAATGCACAGCATCGAGCATGCCCCCGTGTGCACGCCAGAAGAGCAGTCCATGCTGCCCACGGTGCCCCCGCCGGCTCCTCCGGTTCCCGTCGTCCATCCGCACGGTGCACAGGCGCTGCCGCCCACGGCGGCCTCGCTCAACGCTCCGGCGCGACCAGCG
>URLZ01000022.1 GCA_900548895.1 uncultured Akkermansia sp. | reverse complement strand
GTGCGACGCCGCGCCGGGATTCCGGGCTCTTGCTCCGCCCTGCCCTTCACTCGCGGCCGTGGTGACCGAGCGCTCAGGCGAGGGGGCGGAGGCAGAGGCCCTTCAGCTTACTCGATGATGGGAAGCGGAGCCGTGGTCTTCCAGTCGCCGCGGGTGAAGTCGGGGAACACCTGGGGAGCGCCGCCTTCGTTGACGGACTTCTCGGACAGCGGGCCGACGGCGGACCAGAGGGCGCCCTCATAGACGTTCTGATCGAGCGGCTCGCCCTTGTGCAGGCATTCGATGACGCGGTAGAGCATGATGTAGTCCATGCCGCCGTGGCCGCCGTTCTTCTTGGCCGCCTCACCGAGGCGCTTGTAGAGGGGGTGGTCGTACTGGCTGTACAAGTCCTTCAGGGCCTCCTCGCCCTCGTACCAGCGGTGGTAGCCGCCGAGGTTGGCGATCTCCTTGCCGCCGGGCTGGCCTTCCTCAGCAGCCTTCTTGGTCTTGGCCTCGATAGCGCTGTAGCCGATGCGCTCACCGGCGACGCGGGTCGGGAAGCCGGCCAGCGTGCCCTCGGTGCCCTGAATCAGGTTCTTGCGGTCGTAGGGGCGGGGGCTGGTCTCATCCCACTGCACGAGGATGGTGCGGCCGGCCTTGGTCTTGATGATGGAGGTGCTCATGTCCGCGCAGCGGTACTCGAGCTGGTTCCACTTGTGATCCGCCGGGAAGTTCTTCTTGGCGTAGGCGGCGCGGCCGAGCGCGGGGCTGCCGAAGGAGACGATGCGGTCAAAGGTGTCATCGGTACGGGCGATGTTCATGTACTGCGCCACCGGGCCGAGGCCGTGGGTGGGGTAGAGGTTGCCGTTGCGGCCGGCGTAGTGGTAGGTGCGCCACGAGCCGCAGCCGCGATCTTCACTCTTCATCTGCATGCGCAGTTCGTGGATGTAGGAGGCCTCGCCGTGCAGCAGTTCGCCGATCAGGCCCTGGCGCACCATGTTGAGGAACATGAGCTCATCGCGGCCGTAGTTGACGTTCTCGAGCATCATGCAGTGACGCTTCGTGCGCTCGGAGGCGTCGACGACGCGCCACAGGTCCTCGAGCGTCAGCGCCAGCGGCACTTCGACGAAGGCGTGCGCGCCGTTCTCCATCGCGTCGATGGCCATCTGGGCGTGGGTCTCCCAGGGCGTGTTGATGATCACGGCGTCGGGGCGAAGCTCCTTGAGCATCTTGAGGTAGGCCTTCGGATCGCCGCTGTATTCCTTCGGGCGCTTGCCCGTCTTGCTCTCGATGAAGTCGGCGGCCTGGTCCGTCGCATCGCTGTAGATATCGCACACACCGACGACCTCGCAGTTGGGGATCGCCGCAAAGTGCTCCGTCTGGGGCAGGCCGCGCTCGCCCAGACCGATCACCGCCACACGCACGCACTCGATGGCCGGTGCACGGAAACCGCCCATGTAGATGGAGCCGGCGGGACGCGGGGTAACGGCTGCGGTGTTTTCAACAGAAATGTTTTTCTGATGTGTCATGGCTGCTTCCTTGAGGGCTCCATCGGCCAAAGCGGCGGCAGACAGCGCTGTTGCGCCGATCAACCCGATTACGACGTGTTTGATCATAGTTGAATGTGTTTTCAGTTTGGTTTCGATGTGTTGATACTGGCAGACACCCGTCTGCTTTCGGCTATTTTAACCGATAAGCGGCTTTTTTCCACTAAAAAAGAGTTACCGTTGCTTTTGTATATCGGGCAGAGGCGCGTTACTGACTCTCTTTGGGGTTGACCGAGCCTCCCCTTTCAACTACACTGTCAAGGCATGCCGGA
Organism: uncultured Akkermansia sp.; assembly: GCA_900548895.1. GTDB lineage: Bacteria > Verrucomicrobiota > Verrucomicrobiia > Verrucomicrobiales > Akkermansiaceae > Akkermansia > Akkermansia intestinavium. Next base: position 36,421 of record URLZ01000022.1, on the reverse strand, counting down.
TGATTTGGAGCCATACCTGTCCCAACTTCCCGAAGAGGGTGACAAGAGCGACGGCAGCGCTGATTTTCCGCCGCCGGAGGAGGGTTCCGCGATCTCCGGAATCCGGATCGCGCGGCAGGATGCCCGCCAATCGAGCCCGGGCCATTTCTACGAGATCCACGGCCGCTCGGGGCTGGTCACGGTGCTGCGCGGGGAGCTGGAGGTGCTGCTGGACGGCTGCCCTCTGCACCTGAGGCAGGGCTTCAGCTTCACCTATGTTCCCTTTCAGACGCGCTATTTCATCCGCGAGTCGCGGGATGCTCTGCTGTGCCGCGTGCTCTTTGACTGCCGCGACGAGGCTGACCTGAGCTGCCTGCGCAACACGGCCTTCACCATGCCGGAGCAGTGGAAGGAGCGGCACGCGGAGCTGCTGCGCTGCTGGCTCGGGCAGGATGAGGCCGGGGCGGCCCGCTGCCTCGGGGAGCAGCTCGCGGACTGCGCCCGCCTGCACCGCCTGCATCGCCTGACGACCTCTCCCCTGCCCCCGCTCTTCGCCGACCTTCAGTATCTGCTCAAGCCGCAGGAGAGCTGTGCGATGCGCGTCAAGGAGCTGGCGACGAAGCTGGGCCTGACGCCCAACTACCTCAATTCGGCCTTCCGGGACTTTTTCGGTGTGCCGCTGGGCAGCTACCTCGAGCATCGGCGCTTCGGTCTGGCCATTTCTCTGCTGGCCGAGCCCGATCTGCCCATCGGCGACATCGCATCGCGCGTGGGCTTCCTGACGGCCTCGTCCTTCTGCCGCAAGATTCGAACCTGGTGCGGTCTGACGCCGCAGCAGTGCCGCGAGATCATGCTCTCCGCCACGCCGCGCATCCGCTTCACTGCCTCCGGGCAAAACGTCTCCTGAAGCCGGCGGCGGCGCGTCCTTTGAAGCATCGCCGGCGCGTCTCCGGAAGCGGCGGCAGCGGTATCCCCCGCCCCCATTCCCTGCTGCGTTACCCCGGCTAGTTCCTTCAGGCAAAACAGCGAGGGTAAAACTTGATATAACACGTTGTAAGAGGGCTGTTTTTGCCGTCTTTTCGCGGGCTCATTTTCCCGTGTTTCTCCGGCAGATTGGGCTTGACAGAGAGGCGGGGCCGGGGCTAAAGAATGAAGCATGAAACCTTACATGGCTGTGGCAGCTCTGGGGCTGCTGGTTCTGGTGCCGCTGTCTGCTCCGCAGGCGGTGGCTGACGAAGCTTCCCCCGCCGCGGGCGCTCGCCGCGCGGCGTCGCAGGATGCGCCTCTCTCGGCGGCTGTGCGCTCGGCCGTGAAGAAGGGAGATTTTTCGGAGGCGGCTCGGCTGCTGAAGGCTGAGCTGAGCGGCGTGAAGGTAAGGCCGGACAACCCGGCGGCTCTGCGCGCGGCGACTCTGCTGGAGCTCATTCGCGAGACGGGTGAGAAGCAGATGAATGAGTTTGCGGCGATTTCACCCCAGCGCCGCCGCTTCCTGGCGGCGTTCGCGCTGGACGGCGCGTGGACGGAGATGTATCTGAGCTGTGGTCTGGTGCCGCACGAGACGCAGGTGGGTCTCGATGTGCTGTATCGCATTTATCAGGCGGAGCGCGGCAAGGTGCGCAACAAGAAGCTGGCGGTGGCGCTGGCTTCAGCTTGGGGCGGCGGTGAGACGGATCCGCACCCGGGCGTGCTCGACAAGGACCCGGACCGCTACAACCCGGTGCGCCGCTACAATTTCTTCATGAAGCAGCAGGCCGCGGGCAAGCTTCACCGCAACTACGGCCGCCTTCAGCCCTGGGAGCTGCGCTTTGTGGTGGGCATTCCGTGGCAGGACTGGGATGACCGCTCCTTCACTTGGGCGGCGGAGAATATCAACATGCCGCCGGATCAGTACGACTGGTCGTGCTGGGCCGCCATCTACACGGATCCGTCGCTCTTCGGCGACAGTGTGCAGAGCGGCGAGTACACGCTGCCCTTCAGCGGCGAGAGCATGGCGGAGATGACGCAGCGCAACGGCGGCGTCTGCGGCGCGCTCTCGCACCTCGGCACCTATGCGGCGATGGCGCACGGCATTCCGGCATACACCTGCGGGCAGCCGGGGCACTGCGCGTATGCGGTGCGCCCGGAGCGCGGCAAGTGGATCGGCGGCTTCGGCGGGCCGGACGGCGGGATGCACAACCGCATCTTCGGCAACACGGCGCCGACTTCGTTCATGCTGATGGAGGCGGTCTTCGCGGACGACGCGAAGGTGCAGCAGGCCTACCGCGCGGCGTTCTGCGCGCGGGCTCTCGAGGCGACGGGCGATGTGCCCGGGGCGCTGGCGATGTGGCAGCGGGCGCTGCGCGCCACGCCGCTGCATCCCTTCATGCGCACGCAGCTGCACCGCCTCATGAAGCAGCAGGGGCTGACGCCCGCGGCGGCGGCCGAGTACCTCGGCTCCATGCTGCCGCTCTACAAGGGCAACGGCTTTGCGGCGGCCGAGATGGTGGACCAGTTCGCCGATGAGCTCAAGGCGATGGATGCCGGGCAGCGCAATTCGGTGTTTGCGAAGCTTCACGAGGTGATCGCGGGCACGCCGAGCTCTTGGGCGGTGAAGATTGACCCGGTGCTCGACAGCGAGGCGCGCTATTACAGCGAGGCGGAGCTGCCGGACTATCTCGCCTCGGTGCTCGCCTGCCACATGAACACGGGCGACGGCGCCGCTCTCGGCCAGCTGCTGGAGTGGTGCATCCGCCGCTACGTGGAGAAGGATCAGGCCGAGACTTTCAACCGCATCTTCGAGAAGGCGGCTTCGCTCTCGACGCCGATGGCCAGCAAGAGCGGCAGCGAGCGCGCCGGCAAGATCAGCCAGTCGCTCGCCAAGGCCGTGATCTCGGCGGAGAACGCGCGCTCGGTGCTCGCCTTCCAGACGATTTCCGACGTGGCGGACAAGCTCGTGACGCCTCAGGGCGCGGGCAAGCAGCCCTCGCAGATGGGGCAGATGCGCGGCACGCTGGTGCCGCCGACGGGCCTCGTGCGCGTGTCGACGACGAGCAACTGGGATTCCCCGCTGCAGCACCGCGGCATTCTCACGCCGGCGGGCGGCCGCTTCCACACGGCGGCGGAGAACCGCCCGAATGTGATCGTCGAGCTGGCGGAGGGCGGGGAGCTCACGGGCTGCCTCATCCGCAAGGTTGACGGCTTTGAGGGCCGCATGAAGCGCGCTGCGGTCTACACGAGCAGCGACGGCGCGACGTGGTTCAAGCGCGCGGAGACGGAGAACATGCCCAAGGAGTGGGCGGTTCAGTTCCCGGACGGCACGTCGGCCAAGTGGGTGAAGGTTGAGTTTGACAACGGGGCGGACAAGAATTTCGCCCACCTCTCTCACGTTCTGATTTACAAAAAATAAGCTGATTTACTGCGATGAAAATGACACTTCTGGCGGCCCTGATGCTGGCCGCATCTCCGCTGCTGCCGGCCGAGGGGCTCGCCTACCCCGGCGTGGAGGCGGCGCGCCAAACGGCGCAAAAGGAAAACAAGCCGGCGCTCATCATCTGGCACGGCTCGGATTGGTTGCCCGGCGGCGAGGCACTTTGCCGCGAATGGAGCCGGCTGGCCGGCGCCGATCTGCCGGTGGTTCTCGGCCAGTTTGACGAAAAGACGGGTCTGGGGCATCAGGTGCGCGCGAAGCTGATGCCGGTGGAGATTTACAATCTGCCGGTGGCGCTGCTGCTGGCGCCGGACGGGACGCTGATGGCGATCTACGACGGCAAGACGGTGCGAAGCGCCGAGCGCCTGAGCAAGGCGGTGAAGCGCTCGCTGCGGGCGCTGCCGCAGTTCACGGAGCTGCTGGAGCAGGGCCGCCGCACGGAGGGTGTCGAGGGTGCTCGCCTGCTGGGCCGCGCTCTCGATCTGCTGGCTGAGGACGACGCGGTGCGCTGCAAGCCGGTGGTCGAGCAGATCCGCAAAAAGGATCCTGAGGACGCAAGCGGCTACCTCGCGGCCTACGCGATGGGGCACATGGACATGTACGGCCAGATCAACAAGCGTCTCAATGGCGCGGACGGCAAGCTCAAGGGCGCCGCACGCGATTTCGATGCGGCGGAGGCCTACGTGAAGGGGGTGCTCGCCCGCAAGAGCCTGAGCCGGATGCGCCGCCAGCAGTGGACGGCGGGCTTGGCCTACATTGAGCGCGAGCGCATGCTGGCGCAGAACAAGATTCAGGATCGCGCGGCGCGCAAGGCGCTCACGGCGACGCTGCGCAGAATCGTGAAGATGGACCCCAAGAGCGAGTACGGCAAGGGCGCGGCCTTTTATGCGGATTACTGGGATCCCGACACCTTCATCACGGTGGATTCGGGCTTCTACGACAGCTGCCACCAGACGCACAATTTCGAGAAGGACTGGCACGTGCGCGTGACGGATCAGGTGACGAAGCCGGGGCTCTACCGCTTCACCCTGGTGCCGCGCAACAACGGCCGGATGGTGACGCGCAACTACCGACTGGCCATCAACGGCAAGGTGGTGGGGCAGGCGTCGATTCCGCCGGAGCAGAACACGAAGAGCGTCGAGCTGCGCGTGCCCCGCGCCGGCAAGGGCAACCGCATCGAGGTGTGGCTGACGGCGGAGTGCCGCGACGGCTGGCTGGGCTGCTCGGGCGAGGTGAAGATGGAGCGCATCGGCGACTGAGCCGACGCTCCACCCCCTGATCGCGCGCCCGATCGCACGCCCGGCGGCGCGAGCGGCCGCGAATCGCGTGCCGCTCCGAGAGCCGCCCGGAAAGCTGCCTGAGTTCCGCCCAAGTCCCGTCCGGCCTGCGCCGAACTCCGGGTACTCAGAGAACATCACAACCCCGGTTTGCCTCAGCGGCAAACCGGGGTTGTTGCGTTTTCAGGGGAAAGGGCTCTCCGACGCTGCGACTCTCATCTTCAGGAAGCGCCCGGACGAGTGAACCTCCCTCAGCCGAGGGGGCCGAGGTCGGTGCCGTCGGGGAGCTCGACGAGCTTGAGGCGGCCGCTGCTGCCGTGCAGCAGGCTCAGCGCGCTCTTGGGCAGGCCGAGGCGCGCCGCGAGAAACTCCAGTACGGCCTTGTTGGCCTTGCCCTCGACGGGAGGGGCGGCGATGCGCAGGCGCAGCACGCGGCCGACGCCCGGGTAATCCTCCTCCCAGCCGAGCAGCTCGCTGCGCTTGGCGCCCGGGGAGACTTTGAGGGCGAGTTTCATGCGGCGGGAGCAGGGGAAGTGGGTTGAGCTGCGTCGCTCTCACGGCTCTCGCCGTTCTCCCCGCTGAGCAGGGCGGCGACGACGGGCAGGCGGCGCAGGGTTTTGCCGCAGGCGGCGGCTTGGGCGGCGGTGGGAAGGTCACGCGTGGCGTGGTAGCCCTCGGTGAGCAGGAAGGGCAGCAGCAGGATGTGCGGGCTGCTCATGCGGGCGAGCACGTCGCCGGCCAGCGGCGCTTGGCGCATGTAGCCGAGCGCAATTTCAACGCCGGGCAGCAGGCGGCGCAGGCGGCGGCAGAAGAGAGCGGGCTCGGGAGGCGGCTCGGGCAGGGTGGTGTCGTGCGCGACGACGAGAATGCCGGTGGAGGAGCCGTCCGCAGCAGCGAGCAGGGGCTTCAGGCGCTCGGCAGCCGCACGGGCGAGCCAGGGAGACGCACCGAGCACGGGCTGGTAATAGAGCTCCGGCCGGCGCCCGGCGCGGCGAAAAGCGTCGCTTAATGCAGCCTCCAGCCGCTCACCGCTCGACTTGCCCGAGAGCATCATCATCGGGTAGACGAGCACCGGGGCATCGTCGGGCGGCAGCTCGGCGGCGCCGAGGGCGTGCAGGTTGCAGCGGTAGACGCGCTCGGAGGGCATGCGGATGCCGGGCGGATCGAGCGGCATGCCCTGCTCATTGTAGCTCACGAGCAGGTAGTAGCGCTTCCAGCGCGCGTGGCGCGCGTAAAAGACCAGCACCGCGCCCAACACGGCGAGCTGCGAGAGCGCAAAGTGAAAATAGATGAGCCGGCGCAGGCGTGTGGCGTCCTGCACCGGCAAATCAGGATCAGCGAGCCGCGTTCCGCAGTCCACTGAGCCCCACATCGCCGCCGCGAAGGCGAGGGTGCAGAGCAACAGCAGGTATCTGGCGGAGCGTCGGCTCACGGAATACGGGGAGCCGTGGGGTATCAGGCAGCGGGATCCTGAGCGCCCTGCACCTCGGCGCGCAGGTCATGCTTGCGCGAGACCCAGAGCACCACGGGGGTGGCGATGTAGATCGAGGAGTAGGTGCCGATGAAGATACCCAGCAGCATCGTCAGCGAGAAGTCGCGCATGGCAGGGCCGCCGAGGGCCAGCAGGGCAATCAGCGCGGCGATGGTCGAGAGCGAGGTGAGCAGCGTTCGCGAGAGCGTCGAGTTGATGGCCTCGTTCATGATGTCCTCCATCTTCTCGCCCTTATCCGCCGTTTGCAGGCGTTCGCGGATGCGGTCGTAGATGACGATGGTGTCGTTGATGGAGTAGCCCATCACCGTGAGGAAGGCGCCGATGTGGATGATGTTCAGCTCCGTGCCCAGCAGCACTACCAGCGCGATGATGCCGATGAGGTCGTGCGCCGTCGACACGAGCGCGCCGAAGGCGAAGGACCATTCGAAGCGCAGGGCGAGGTAGAGCGAGATGCCCAGCAGGCCGGCGAGCATGGCCCAGAGAGCCGTCTTGAAGAAGGTGGAGCCGAGCGACGAGCTGACTTCCTCAATCGAGGCGGTCGGCAGATCCTTCATGTGCTCGATGTCGCGGCGCAGCACCTCGTCGACATGCTGCGCCTCCGCCTTGCCGGCGCAGCGAATCTTGATGTTGCGATCCATGCCGCTGTTCTGGAACTCCTGAATCGTCGGCGTCTTGGAGAGCGGCATCGTCTCAACCATCTTCTCAACCGCCGAGTAATCGAGCGCCGATTCCTGCGGCACGACGTAGGTCAGCGCGGCACCGCCCGTGAAGTCGATACCGAGGGCCTTTTCACCGCGGATGAACACGCCGTAGAGCACACTGAGCAGAATCGCGGCGCCCGAGAGAATCGCCGTCGGCTTGCCCATGCGCATGAAGTCGTAGCTCTTGCCGGCAAGCGGCGCCTTGCCGAACTTGAACTCCTTGAGGGCGCCGAGGTGCTCAGCCCAGAAGAAGAGAACGCGGGTGACGACGACGGCGCCGATGAGCGAGGTGATGATACCCACGCTCGTGGTCACGGCGAAGCCCTTGATCGAGCCGCTGGCCAGCCAGAAGAGGATGAGCGCGGTGATGAGCGAGGTGATGTTCGAGTCAAAAATGGCCGAGAAAGCCTTATCGTAAGCCGTGCGCAAGCAGACGATGAAGGGGCGGCCCTTGTCGCGCTCCTCGCGCATGCGCTCGTAGATGAGCACGTTGGCGTCCACCGCCACACCGAGAGTCAGCACGATACCGGCGATGCCCGGCAGCGTCAGCACGAAGCCGAAGAGACTCATCAGGCCGAGCAGAATCAGCCCGTTGATGGCGAGACCCACCATGGCGACGATGCCCGCGCTGCGATAATACCAGTAACAGAAGCAGAAGATACCGACCATGCCGACGAGGCCGGCCACGATGCCCTGATCAAGCGCGCTCTTGCCGAGCTGGGCCGAAACGTCCTTGCGGCCCTCGACCTTCAGGGCGCTGGAGAGCGGGTTGGAGAGGGCCTTGGAGACGTCCTCCGCCTCGCCGGGCGCATCGAGGCCGCTGATCTGGAAATCCTTGGAGAGGCGCGCCTGCACGACGGGGGCGCACTTCACCTCCTTGTTGAGCACGACGGCCAGACAGTCGCGGCCGATCTGCATGGCGCCCGTGAGCTCGCCCATGCGCATGGCGCCCTCGCGGCTCAGGGTGACGTTGACAACGCCCTTCTGGGCGCCATTGGGCGTCGCGCTCACGACGTCCTTACCCTCGACGTAGACGCCGCGCTGGCGCGCCGCGATGGAGGTCTCAAGCACGTAGTACTCGCGCGGCAGGTTGGTTTTGGGGTTGACCTCCGCGCTGGGCAGAATCATGTAGTTGGTGTAGCCGGGCAGCTTGATGCGCGGCAGGGCGGGGGCGGGCACGCGGCCGTCCGTCAGCTGGCTCTCCTTGTAGCGCAGCAGCTTCTCCTCGTAGCGCGCGATCTCCTCCTGCGTGGCGGGATCGGCGAGCACGCGCGAGGAATCCGGGTGCACCATCAGCAGCTCGAGGCGAGCAATCTTGGTGAGCGTGCGCTCCATGCGGTCAATCTTCTCCTCGTTGCGAGCCTCGTCCTTGTCCTGCTGCGGAATCTGGATGAGCACCTTGTTGCCTGAGTGCAGAATCTGCACTTCGCTGGTGCCAGTGGCGTTGAGACGCTCGTTGAGAATGTCGCAGGCCTGCTGCATGTCCTGCTCGGTCGGAGGTGTCTTGCCGCCGCGGCCGTCGTCCTTGTCCTGCACCTCGAGAGTCAGCTCGACGCCGCCCTTGATGTCGATGCCGTACTGCATGCCGTTGACGAAGAGAGAGAGCAGGGAGAAGGCCGAGAGACCGACGATGAAGAGCGTGCCGGCGTTGCGCTTTGCCTTGTCCTTTTCCGCAGCCATGTACCACGCGAAGAGGCCGAGCAGAAGCAGGCCCACCACGAGGTAGAAGACCGGGCTGTCAATGATAGACTGGAGCGTTGTTAACATGTAAGTGTGAGATTGGTCAGCCCATTTTGCCACAAAATCCCGCAAGGTCAAGCCCTCATCGCGGCAGCGTTCGCGCGCGCTTCAACTTTTGCCCCGCTGGCGCAGTTTGGGCTTGCGTTGGCGGCGCGCGGCGGGTAAGCTCGTGGCGATATGAGTACTGAGCTGACCCCGGAACAGGAAAAGCAGCAGGCGCAGCGCCAGCGCGCGCTCGATGCCGCGATGCTGCAGATCCAGAAAGACTTCGGCGAGAACGCCATCATGCGCCTCGGCGACCAGAAGAAGATGGAGGTGGACGTCATCCCGACCGGCAATCTTCTCATTGATCGCGCGCTGGGCGTGGGCGGTTTCCCCCGCGGGCGCATCGTGGAAGTCTTCGGCCCGGAGTCCTCCGGCAAGACGACGCTGACGCTCACGGTGATCGCGCAGGCGCAGAAGGCGGGTGGTCTCGCGGCCTTCATCGACGTGGAGCACGCGCTCGACCCGGCCTATGCGGCGAAGCTCGGGGTGAATCTCGATGACTTGCTGGTGTCTCAGCCTGGCAGCGGCGAAGAGGCGCTGCAGATCTGCGAGGCTCTGGTGCGCTCGAATGCGATTGACGTGATCGTGGTGGACTCGGTGGCCGCCCTCGTCACCCGCCAGGAGCTGGAGGGCGACATCGGCGACAGCACGGTGGGCGCTCAGGCCCGCCTGATGAGCGCGGCGCTGCGCAAGCTCACCTCGCTCATCGCCAAGGCGCGCACGATTTGCATCTTCACCAACCAGATCCGCGAGAAGATCGGCGTGATGTTCGGCAATCCGGAGACGACGCCGGGCGGCCGCGCGCTGAAGTTCTACGCCTCGGTGCGCTGCGATATCCGCCGCATCGGCCAGATCAAGGGCAGCGACGGCACGGTGGCGGGCAACCGCACGAAGCTCAAGGTCGTCAAGAACAAGGTAGCGCCGCCCTTCACGGAGTGCGAGTTCGACATCATGTACAACGAAGGCATTTCGTCGGTGGGCAGCCTCATCGACCTCGCCATGGAGTACGACATCATCCAGAAGCGCGGTTCGTGGTTCAGCTACAACGGCAGCCAGCTTGCCCAGGGCCGCGACGCGGCCAAGGACGCGCTGCGCAACAACCCCGAGCTCTACGCTGAGATCGAGAACCTCGTGCGCGCGAAGCTGGAGGAGAAGGCCGCCGCCGGCAAATAACCGACAAGCTTCGGCTTTGCGGCGCGGCACGCGGCTTTGCGGCTTTGCGGCGCAGCTCCGCCCCTCCCGAAGCCCCTCTCAAGCCTTTCATCGGCAGTCCGAGCCCCCGCGGCGCGGGCTGCCGCTTGCTGCACGCTTGAGCCCGCCAAGCGGACGGCTGAACACCGCCACCCTCCCACTTCCCCGACCGCCGCCCCCCTCTCCGCGCTTCCCTCCCCTCTGCCCCGCACCCTGCGCCTTCCTCACTCGGCATTCCCCCTCACCCCGAGCTCTTCCCGGACCTTCCCCGTCCTGCCCGTCTTTCTCGCCTTCCTCGCCTTCCTCGCTTCCCTCGTTTCGCTCGATTTTCCCGATTTTCCCGTTTTTCCCGATTCTCGCCATGCGCCGCTCCTTCGCCCAGCGCTTCATCCACCGCCTGCTGACGCCCGACGAACCCCCGCCCGCGGCTTGGCGGGCCGCTCCCCTGCCCAAGCCCGGCTCGCTGAGCCTGCCGCCGGCGACCCGCTGGCGTGCCGCGGAGGAGGTGGAGGCCTACGCGCTCGCTTGCATCGCCGCGCTGGAGCTGGAGGGCTGGAGCTTCGCCTGGGATCGCGCCGTGCGGCGCCTCGGCTGCTGCCGCACGGCAGAGAAGAGGGTGAGCCTCTCGCGCTACTTCGTGGCGCATTACCTCGAGCGCGACGTCGAGCTCATCCGCCGCACGCTGCTGCACGAGCTCGCGCATGCCCTCTGCTGGGAGAGGGTACGCCGCCGCGGGCACGGCCCCGCATGGCGCGCCTGCTGCGCAGCCCTCGGCATTCCGGGGGAGCGGGCGACGGTGCGCTGCGAGTCCTTCGTGCCCGAGCACCTGAGCCGCCCGCGCTATGCCCTCTGTCTGGCCGACAGCGGCGAAGTGCTGCGCTACTACCGCCGCCGCCCGGCGCGCCTCACCCCCGCTTACCTGAAAACCTGCTACATCCCCGGGCGGCGCGAGGAGACGATGGGGCGCCTCCGCCTCGTCGAGCTTCCCCCCGAAGGCCCGCTGCCCCCGGCCCCCGGGCTCGAGCCCTGAGACGCGTCTGAGCAGACAGCGGGCAAACGCCGCGCAGAAGCCGATCAGACACTGATCCGACGCCCAGCCAATGCTGATCCGACGCGCGAGGCCGGTGCAGCTCCGACACAGAGCCCGGCCCGAGACTCCCGCGCCGTGTTTTGGTGCAGGTCCTCCTCGCCCGCTGCTGCGTCCCGCTCGCGTGACTTTCTCTCCCCTTGCCGATCATCGCCCCCGCCGCGCGAAAAGGGCGCGCCGCCGCCCATCCATCTCGACTGCGAGAGCCCTTCCCGCGTGAAATCTCCTCCCCGCACCCCGAGGAAGCCCCTCAGCCCCCAATAAAAACCCCCTCCGCTGCCTGTGGCAGGGAGGGGTTTCGGTGTTCAAAGGGAAAGGGGAGCCTTACTCGGCGGCAGCCTCGGGAGCCTCGGCGGCGGGAGCCTCCTCGGTCACTTCGCCCTTGACCGTCAGGACGACCTTGACGATGGGGGCCACCTGCGGGTGCAGCTTGGCGACCACGTCGTAGGTGCCGGACTTCTTGAGCGGCTTCTCGAGCTCGATGGCGCGACGGTCGATCTCGATACCCTTGGCCGCGAGAGCCTCGGTGATCTGCTGGTTGGTGATGGCGCCGAAGACCTTGCCATTCTCGCCGGCCTCAAGGGTCAGTTCAACCGTGACGGCGGCGATCTTGGCGGCGATCTCCTGGAAGTTGGCGAGCTCAGCGGCTTCGCGCTCGGCGCGCTTGCGCTGCAGCATGTTGATGAAGCGCTGGTTGGCGGGGGTCGCCTCGAACGCAAGTCCCTGAGGAATCAGGTAGTTGCGGCCATAACCGGCCTTCACGGTAACGAGGTCGGCTTCGCAGCCCAGACCTTCAATTTTCGTAGCGAGAATAACTTTCATGTGTGCCATAACTCAAATAGTGGGTTTGGTGTGAGGGGATGAGATACATGATTCGGCGGCTTTTGTCAAGCCAAAATGCGCGGAATATCTCCCCTTTTCGAGAGAGAGGATCCCTCAGCCCCCCCCCGATGTCCGCGCCGCGATTCCGCTCCGAATCCCTGCGTCCCGCTCCTCCCCGCGCCTCGCGTCTCTGTCTGCCTCCCGGCTCCGCGCGGGGGAAAGTGGTGAGGGACGTGGGGAGGCTGCGGCAGGTCGGCGGCGGAAGAGGTGAGGCTCGTCAGGAGGCGATCCGGGCCGGTTGACTCAATGCGGAGCAGCCGACTCGGGCGATGCGGAGGGTATGGAGCAGCCGGCTCGCGCGATGCGGAGCAGCAGGTGCAAGCGAGAGGCTGCCACGGGGCGATGGTCGGGGCTGCATGTTCAGAGCTGAGCGGCTGAGGGCGGCGCGGCCGGGGGGGAGGAGGGGGCGCGGCCGATGGCGGCGCGGCCGGGGGTGGTGAGGTCAGGGGTCGGGATCGGTGTGTCTGGGGCCGGAGATGGTGAGCGATGACGCGAGCACCAGCCAGAGCAACGACGGCGACCGCGGGCAGCTCTCGGGAGCCTGCGCGGCGCATCAGCGCGGGCCGCCGGGCAACGAAAGCGGGAGCCCCCGCCGCTCGGCGAAGGCTCCCGGCCGTCATCAAAAAAGTCGAAGAGGGGCCACCGTCCGGGGGCAGCCGCCTCAACGGCGGCTGCGGCGCGAACTGCGGCGGCTCTTGGAGCCCTCCTTGCCGCTCTTGGAGGCCTCTGTCTCCACGGGCGTTCCGGCCGCCTCGGTCTTTTCGCTCACGATGGTGTCCAGCGGGATGAGCAGGAAGCCGATGCCGCGGCTGCCCTTCGTGGTGTGCGAGGCTTCGTAAAAGACGCCGATGTGGTTCTCGTCCACCTGCGTCAGGCAGGAGTAGCCGTAGCAGGGGCGGCAGTCGTACTCATAGCCCTCGCTCCAGCTCTTGCCCTCGTCCTCCGAGACGCGGATGGTCATGTGGTCGCGCGCGCCGGATTTGGGGTTCGAGAAGAGCAGCAGGCAGCCGTGCTTGGGCGACTCGGCGCGGATGAGCGAGGCTTGGCAGACGGGCTCGCGCAGCGCGGAGTTGTTCGACTCGTGCGGCTGCCAGGTCTTGCCGAGATCCTTCGTCACGTAGACGATGCGCTTGCCGCTGCGCGCCTCATTGCGGCAGTTGAGCATGAGCGAGCCGTCCTTGAGCTCGACGACCTGACACTCCGAGGTGCTGTGCGGAATGCCCTCGCCGAAGTGCCAGCTCTTGCCGTTGTCCTTCGAGTAACAGATCGTGCTGCGGCAGCGCGGGTTGGCGCCGTTCTGCCAGATCTGGGCCGGGAAGACGATGACGCCCTTGCGCGTGCAGATGCCGTTGCCGGGGCCGGCGAGAATGCAGGTCCACTCGTCCTTCTTGATCTCGCGCGTGGGGTTGATGAAGTCGCGCTTCCAGGTCTTGCCCTCGTCGGTGCTGTAGGTCATCACCCACTGGCCGGTGCGGTCCTCACCCTGGCCCGATTTCGAGACCCCGAGAATCGCTCCGCCGCCGAAGTGCCCGGCGAGCGCCTGAAGCCAGATGCGGCCGCGGCGATCCTGCACGATGCAGGCGTCGCCGTTGCCGTTGTTGGCGCCGGGGCCGGAGTCCATCGCCACGGCCGGGGCCGTCCAAGTCTGCCCGCCGTCCGTCGAGCGCACGGTGGCGACGTCGATGTCGGCGCAGAGGTCGCCTTCGTGGACGTAGCGGGCGTCAAAGCAGCCGATGAGGGTGCCCTTGCGCGTGCGGATGAGCCCGGGGATGCGGAAGCCGACGCATTCGCGCGGCGCGGCGCCGTCCGGCTGGTTGTCGACCTTCTCCCGAGGCACGGCAACCATGTAGCCGATGCGCTGCTGCACGGGCTCGCCCTTGGCCTCCTGCCCGCCGATGCTCGCGGCGAGCTCGCGGAACTCAACAACGCCGCCCACCGAGCTGCCCGTCGAGGGCTCGGCGTCGACCCACAGCCAGTTTTCACCCGAGTCGAGCGGCTCGCTGCAGCGGATGGTCACCGAGCCGTCGGCGGCGACCTCAGCCTTGCCCAGCACGCGGCTGTTGCGGAAGTCATTGCCGTTTTTCGGCCCGGTGCGCAGGGTCACCGAGGCGATGCTGTCCGCCGGGTAGACGCTGAAGCTGACGCTCTCCGGCTCGACGGGCTCGCCGGCTCCCTCCGTCTGCACCTGCAGGGCGAAGGCCGGGTTCACAGGGGCGCGCTTGAGCAGCGGGAAGGGGCCGGGGTTGATGAAGGTGAGGGAGGTGACCTCCATCTTGCCGCTGTGCAGCGCGAGGTCATCGATCAGCACACCGCCCTCGGCATGCGAGCGGCAGCTGAGGCGCAGGGCCGTGGTGCCGGCCGGCAGGGTGAACTCCAACCGCTGCTTATAGCCGCCGACGCCGAGCTTGTTGCCCGCGGCGGCCACCTCCTTTTCGCCTTCGGGCGTCACGGCAGTGCAGGTGAAGGCGAAGTCGCCCTGGCGCGTCCAGCGCTGAATCCAAAGGGTGCCGAGCGTGTCCTCGGTCAGGGGGGCGGCGAAGTTGAGCTGCACGGAGCTCTCCCCGCCCATCAGGCGCAGGGCGGACGTGCCGCTGCGGGCGAGGCGGGCTTCCTTGAGGATGCGGGCTTCACCCGTGAGGGTGCTCAGGGGGCCGTATTCCGTCGGGCTGTTGTCGACGGAGCCGGCCGGCAGCTTTTCAAAACTTTCGGCGGCACCGGCGATGCCGCAGCCGATGAGGGCGGCGATGAGGGGTTTGTACATGCTTTACTTCTACCACAGAAGCGCAAGCGACGTCAAGCGCAAAGAGCGCGGGCAGCGGGGCGGTCAACGCTTCGTTGTCTTTCGCGAGGGCTCACCCTCTCTCGCAGGTATCGGGATGCCGCCGCGCCTGCGGGACTCCCGCGAGTCTGCGGGTTTTGGCGCACTTCAGGCTCCGGCGGCGGCCGCGGCAGTGGCTTCGGCAGGCGCGGCGGCGGGGCTCGGCTCGCGGCAGAGCGAGCCGCCGGTGGAGGCACTCGTGCCGAGGGCCTCCCGCAGGCTGGCCTCCCACTGTCCGGTCGGCAGGGCCAGCAGCTCCTGCTCGGTGAGCTTCAGCGAGCGGCGCCAGCGCATGAGCCGGCTGAGCAGGTGCAGGTGCAGCTCGGGGCTCTCCTCGGGCACGGTCAGGAAAAAGACGAGATTGGCGCGGTCTCCCTCGGGCGTCCAGACGACGCCCTGCGGGCAGCGCACGGCGATGACGCCCGCCGCCGTCAGCGAGGGAATGCGGGCATGCGGCACGGCCATGCCGAGGCCGATCCAAGTGGGCGCGAGCTGCTCGCGCTCCCGGGCCGAGGCCAGAATCTCGGCCTCGCGCCGCGGCGCAATCAGGTCGGCCATCGCGGAGGACAATTGTTCGATGAACGTCTCTCTGGCGATCTCCCCGCGACAATCGCCCTCTATCCTCAGTCGCACAGCAAGCTCATCAGCTGACATACGGGCCGTGTATGTAGCACATTCGGCCCGAATCTTCAAGTCTTTCAAAGATTTTCATTGTGTCATGCGCCCTCCAAGGCTGCCCGCGGCTGCGCTGCCGCCTCCCGAGCGGCGCCGATCGGATCCTGCTGAATACTGTCGAAGGATGCCGGAGGGCAGCCCTGTGGGCGGCGAACGGAGTGCCGGGCGGAGTGGCCGACGGGATGGTGGCCGGAGGGGGCAATGGGATGTTGCCGCGGTGGCGGCAAAGCGGGGCGCCGGTGCTCGGCGGGCCGTTATACGGGTGGACGACGAAGCTGTCGCGCGGGGCGATGTGCGGGATGATATTCGGGCTGCCTGACGGGGTTCTTGGTGGGCTGCCTGACGGGGTGCCGGGAGGGCGTTCGACGGGGAGATCGGCGGGGCGAGCTGCGCGAGGCGCCCGCGCGAGGCCCGGCGCGCGGCATGCACCCGGTCATGGCAGATTTGAGGGTTGCACTGGGCGGGAAAATGAGCTAAACTGCCGCCGGTATGCTCCGCACGAATATCTTTTGCACGCTGGCGGCTTTATCCCTCAGTCTCACGGCCTTGCCCCTGCAGGCGCAGGGTCGCTCCGCTGCCCCTTCGGCACGGACGTCCGCCGCTGCTCGCGGGACGGTCACGGCTACGCGCGGCGCGGCGGAGACAAGCCGCAGCGCGGCGGAGCTCACGAGCGGGGCTGCCGCTGCGCCGGGACAGGGGGCGGCGTCCTCGGCCGGGGGCGCGGCGTCCGAAGAGGTGCCGGAGGTGGAGGAGGATGAGATTGTGGAGACCGTGCGCCTCGGCGGTGAGGATGCCCACGCGAATGTCGGCGGTGTGGAGCAGGCGGACAGCTATGAGGACAGTGTGGCCGAGGTGGAGGAGGAGGACGACAGCCCGACGCGCGTCGATGTCTCGGCGGATGATCCCGATGACGGCTCCAGCCAGCCCCTGCGCGACGACCGGCAGGCCAACGATCCCTCGGTTCCCGATCCCTCGCGCATCACCTACGCGCGCACGCGCCGCAACGCCCGCACGATGTCGCTGACGGTGCCGGGTCCGCGCGGCATCATCTGCGACCGCAACGGGCTGGTGATGGCCTGCTCGGAGGTCGCCTACCAGCCCTCGGTCAACTTCGGCCAGCTGGAGGACGAGAGCGAGGGCCACATCATCAACATCGCGCGCGGCGTCATGGCGGCCTACGAGGCCAAGGGGCTCACGGTTTACGAGAAAAAGGACGAGCAGCTCGTCGATCACTACCGCAACCGCCGCTGGCTGCCGCTGCCCGTGGGGCCGACGGTGCGCGCCTCGGAGGTGAAAAAGGACAAAGCGGAGCTGGACGCCATTCCCTACGGCTACCTGATGCCGCTCTACATCCGCAACTACCCGAACCGCGAGTCGGCCTGCCACATTCTCGGCTACACGGGTGCTCAGGCGAAGCTGCCTACGGGCCCGATCAACCACAATGACCCCATCTTTCAGCGCCAGGAGGGGCGCTCGGGGCTGGAGCAGCGCTTCAACAAGCAGCTCACGGGCCAGCCGGGCATCTGGCGCCTGATGTTCGACGAAACGGGCCGCAAGATTCTCGATGAGTTGCAGACGCGCCCACGACCGGGCGGCACCGTCGTCACCACGCTGAATCTGGAGTGGCAGAAGGCGGCGGAGAAGGCGCTGAAGGAGAATACGCTCGGCCGCGGCGCCTTCGTCATGGTCGATGTGCACACGGGCGAGGTGCTGGTGTTGGCCTCGACGCCGAACTTTGACCCCAACGCCTTCATCCCCTCGATTTCGCAGGAGGACTACGACAAGCTGCGCAATGACCCGAACAACCCGCTGGTGTCACGCGCCTTCGCGGGTGTCTACCCCCCGGCGTCGACCTTCAAGACGGTGACGGTGGCGGCGGCGCTGCGCCATCACATCATCACGGAGGACACCTACATCAACTGCCCCTACAGCGTGCGCATCGGCGGGCACGAGTTCCGCAACCACAGTTCGTTCTCCGGCTCCATCAACTGCGTGACGGCGCTGATGATTTCAAACAACCCCTTCATGTATCTGACGGCGGCGGTGCTCAACCCGCACATCGGCGCCCACCGCCTCTGCGAGATGGCGCGGCGCCTCGGCTACGGCCAGAGCACGGGGATTCCGCTGCCCGACAAGGCGGGCATTGTGCCGGATGAGGCGTGGATGATGCGCAACTACGGCCGCAGCTTCATGGCCGGCGACGAGGCGAACATGGCCATCGGGCAGGGCCCGCTGCTGGCGACTCCGCTTCAGGTGGCGCACGCGATTTCGGGCATCGCCAACGGGCAGTATCTGCCGAAGTTGCAGTTGATCAATCAGGTGCTCGATGCCGACGGCAACGTTGTCTACCGCTTCACGCCGACGGAGCAGTCGAACCTGCGCGATATGAGCAGCGCCTTCGCGACGGTGCGCCGCGCGATGACGGAGGTGGTGGCCGGCGGCACCGGTCGCCGCGCCAAGCTCAGCTACGTGAGCAATGCGGGCAAGACGGGCACGGCCCAGTGGGGGCGCCCGTCCGATGACTGCCGACTGGCCTGGTTCGCGGGCTTCCTGCCGGCGGAGAATCCGCGCTACGCCTATGCGGCGCTCTACGAGGGGCGGCCGCACCAGCGCATCGGCGGCGGTGCGTCGGCCGGCGCCATCGTCAAGACTTTCTTTGAGAGCATCTCGCGCAGCATGAAGGAGGAGCTCGCCCGCGAGCGCGAGCTGCCGGAGGTCAGCGGGCAGGCGCCGCTGACGCCTGAGCAGGAGGCCGAGGTGCAGGCTCGCGAGGAGGAGGAGGCCCGCGCCGCCGAAGAGGCGGAGCAGCAGCGCCAGGAGCGCGAGCGCCGCCACAGCAGCGACGGCTGGTCGGACGGCCGCGAGCGCCACTGAGTCCACTGAGTCCACTGAGTCCACTGAGGCCGCTGAGCGCCCGCTAAACGCCGCTGAGCGCCTCGCGGGGCCGCCTGAGGCGGAACGACTCCGCGGGCGGGCACAGCGCCGCCCGCGGAGTCGTTCCGCGCCGCCTACCCTCTCCGCCTCTCTGCCTCAGTCATCGGCGGAGCTCCCGAGGCTCGGTGACCGTGCGCACGAGCGGGGCGAGGCATGACGCGCCCGCGCCTTGACAGGCGCGAGGGGCTACGCTACAATCCCGCGCCCCGGCGGTGTGCGCGGAGGGCAAGGCGAAAAAATGTGTCTTCGCCTGTAGATTGTGCGAAAAATTGGCGTTACCAGAACTTGCAAGATGAAAGCAATTTACCGATGGGGAATAGCCGGAGCCGTCTGTGCGGCGGGCGTCGGGGCTTGGTATCTGCTCGGCGAAGACGAGCAGCAGAGCTTCCGCTTCAAAACGACCAAACCCGTGCGCGGCGTCTTTACCGACAAGGTGCAGGCCACGGGCACCCTTGAGCCGAGCGAGCTCGTCGACGTCGGCGCTCAGGTGACGGGCGAAATCAAGGAGTTCGGCACCGATCTGAACGGCAAGCGCATCGACTACGGCAGCGAGGTGAAGGCCGGGCAGCTGCTGGCGCGCATCGACGACACCATCGTTGAGCTCGACATCCAGCGCGCGGAGGCCAGCGTGGCGCAGGCCAAGGCGCAGATTGCTTCAGCGGCCGCCGCCGTGAGCTCCGCCAAGGCCGGCATTCAGCAGGCGCAGTCCAACTTCAACCGCGCGGAGCGCGACTTCAAGCGTGCGGAGAAACTCGGCGTCGGCGATGCACTCTCGCAGATGGACTACGACCAGTACATCAACGCGCGCGAGACGGCCGCCGCTAACCTCGAGTCCGCCAAGGCCCAGCTGGAGACCGCCGAGGCGCAGCAGCAGAACGCCGACGCCCAGCTGCTCAGCGCGCAGGCCCAGCTGAAGAGCGAGCTGCGCAACCGCGACTACACGCGCATCACCACCCCGGTGGACGGCACCATCGTGGTGCGCCAGGTCAACGTCGGCCAGACGGTCGTGAGCAACATGAGCGCCACCACCCTCTTCCTCGTCGCGCGCGACCTGCGCCACATGCAGATCTGGACGAGCGTCAATGAGGCCGACATCGCCAAGATTCGCCCCGGGCAGCTTGTGCGCTACACGGTGGATGCCATGCCGAATCAGAACTTCACGGGCACGGTCAACAAGATTCGCCCGAACGCGACGATGAGCTCCAACGTCGTCACCTACATTGTCGAGGTGGACATCGAGAACCCGGATCGCAAGCTGCTGCCCTACATGAGCGCCAACGCGAACTTCATTGTCTTTGAGCAGAAGGATGCGCTGATGATTCCCGACGCCGCCTTCAGCTTCAAGCCCTCGCCTGACATGCTGGCCCCCGGTGCCGCCGAGGCGCTCAAGCGCCGCCCGGCCCCGCCCGCCGGTGCGCCGGCTCCCGAGGGCGCCGCGCCCTCCGATCAGGCGCCCGCCGAGGGCGCTGAGCAGGCGGCAGACGATGCTGCTGACGGCTCTGCCGAGGCTGCCGAAGCTCCGGCCGAAGAGGCGGTGAGTTACAGCCCCGCGGTTGTCTGGACGCAGCAGAAGGACGGCAAGCTCTTCCCCGTGCGCGTGCTGCGCGGCACGAGCGACGGCGCGCGCAGCATCGTGCGCCTGCTGCCCGGCGAGAGCCTCGATGAAAACACCCTGCTCGTCACCGGCGTGGAGCGTCAGGCCGTGCAGACGGAGACGGTGGCCTCCAAGGGTGAGACGAACCTCTTCGGCCCCAAGCGCCCGGAGCGCCGCCCGCGCGGCACCGGCGGTGTTGAGGCCAAGCCCGGCCAGGACACCAAGGGCGCTCGCGGCCCCGGCGGTCCGCCCCCCAACTGATGCCCCGCCCGAGGGACTCCGGCTCCCCGGCACCCCGACAGCGGCTCCGCCACCCGGCGAGCCCGCTTGACGGGCGCGGGATGAAGGGAGCCGCGTCCGCTCGGCTCGGGCTTTGCCCGCAGCGCCCCGCCGTGACAAGGGGCGGCCGCGGGCGGGCATCGGCGAGAGTGCAGGGGCCTCTCCCTCCTCGCACGGACCTTCGGCGCAGCCTCAGGCTCCCTCGGCGTCGGCGCAGGTCTTCCGCGGCACGGGCCTCCTTTCCGCCACAGCCGGACCGCTATCCGGCCCGCCCTGCCGCAACACAGCACCGTTCCGCAACAGCACCGTTCCGCAACAGCACCGTTCCGCAACAGCACCGTTCAGTCGTAACAGCACCGCCTCATCACCACAGCACCGCCTCTCGGCGCAAGCGCGCGCCGGACTCACCTCTTCAACCTCCTCCGACCGTGATCGAACTCAAAAACATCACCAAGGTCTACCACCTGGGCGAAATCGACCTGCCCGTGCTCAAAGGCATCTCGCTGAAAATCGAGGACGGGGAGTTCGTCTCGCTGACGGGCGCCTCGGGCTCAGGCAAGTCCACCCTGATGAACATTCTCGGCTGCCTGGATCACCCCAGCGGCGGCGAGTACTGGATTGACGGCCGCAACGTCGCCGGGCTCAACGCCGACCAGCGCGCCCGCCTGCGCAACGACCGCATCGGCTTCGTCTTTCAGAACTTCAACCTGCTGCCGCGCACCTCGGCACTCGAGAACGTCATGATGCCGGCGGCCTACCACCACCCGGCGCTGCCCAACGCCGAGATCCGCCGCCGCGCGCTCGAGCTCATCCGCCTCGTCGGCCTCGAAGAGCGCATGCACCACACCCCCGCGCAGCTCTCCGGCGGCCAGCAGCAGCGCGTCGCCATCGCGCGCTCCCTCATCAACAACCCGGGCATCCTGCTCGCCGACGAGCCCACCGGCAACCTCGACTCCACCACCTCGGTCGAAGTCATGAACATGTTCCGCGAGCTCAACCGCCGCAAGGGTCTCACCGTCATCATCGTCACGCACGACCCCAAGACCGCCGCCTTCACCGACCGCGCCATCAACATGAGCGACGGCCTCATCCTCGAAGGCGTCTCTGAAGAACTATCAGCCACCCTGCAGAAATGAAGTTCGGCCCCCTGCTGCTCACCTGCATCAACGCGCTCATCCGCAACCCGATGCGAGCCATGCTCACCGTGCTCGGCATCGTCATCGGCATCGCCGCCGTCGTCGCCATCATGGAGATCGGCAACGGCTCCAAAAAACAGATCGCCGACCAGATGGCCGGCCTCGGCGCGGACGTCATCAACGTCTTCAGCGCCTCGACGCGCACCGCCGGCGTGAGCGGCGGCATGAACACCCGCGCCTCCATCTACGCCGAGGATGCCGACGCCATCATGAAGGAGTGCAGCGACACCGTGCTGACGGCCACCCCCGTCGTGCGCGCCAGTGCCCAAGTCATCGTGGGCAACAAAAACTGGAACCCCAACTCCATCATGGGCGGCAACGAGAACTACCTCGACATCGAGGGCTGGGAAGTGGCCTCCGGCACCGCCTTCACCAAGGAGCACGTGGAGAAATCCGCGCGCGTCTGCCTCATCGGCAGCACCATCGCCCGCGAGCTCTTCGACGGGCAGGACCCCATCGGGCAGGACATCCGCATCAAGGACGTCATGTTCACCGTCATCGGCGTGCTCGCCACGAAGGGTGCGGACATGGGCGGCAATGACAAGGACGACTGCATCATCCTGCCCTGGTCGAGCATCCGCACGCGCCTCAAAGGCGCCAGCAACGAGGCGACCATCAGCAAGGGCGGCGCGGCCAACAGCAGCAGCGTCTCCTCCACCGGCACCTTCTCCACGAGCGCCGTGGACTTTTACCCCGGCACCGGCAACGACCTGCAGCCCTACACCAGCGCCCCGCACCCCCTGCGCACGGTCACTGTGGACTTCGTCAGCGTCAAGGTGCGCGACGTCAAGACCATCCCGCAGACTATGGACGACATGGCCGTTGTGCTGCGCCGCCAGCACCGCCTGGAGCCCGGCGTGCTCGATGACTTCAACCTGCGCGACCGCGCCCAGTTCACCAAGATGGTCACCTCAACGGCCGACACCATGAGCACGCTGCTCATCGCCGTGGCCATGATCTCGCTCGTCGTCGGCGGCGTCGGCATCATGAACATCATGATGGTCTCCGTCACCGAGCGCACGCGCGAAATCGGCCTGCGCATGGCCGTGGGCGCCCGCCCGCGCGACATCATGTGGCAGTTCCTGCTCGAAGCCGTCCTGCTCTGCCTCACCGGCGGCATCCTCGGCATCGCCCTCGGGCGCACCATCTCGCTCATCGTCGCCGCCAAGACGGGCCTGCCCGTCGAATCCTCACCCGCCGCCATGCTGCTGGCCGTGAGCGTCTCGGCCGTCATCGGCATCGTCTTCGGCTGGTACCCCGCCTACAAGGCCTCGAAGCTCGACCCCATCGACGCCCTCCACCACGAGTAAAGCCGCCCGCCGGCAACCTCACGAGCCCCGGCCTTCTCCGAATCATCCGAATCATCCGAATCATCCGAATCATCCGAATCGTTCAAATCCTTCGAATCATCCCCATCGTTCGCATCCCCGCCATCCGCTTCCTCACCTGCCGCTTCCTCACCTGCCGCTTCCTCACCTGCCGCTTCCGCGCCCGCCGCTTCCTCACCTGCCGCGATCTCCAGCGCATCTCTTTGTCCACCCCCCACTCGTTCCGCCATGAAACGCTCCGCCATCTGCCTCACCCTCATCGCTCTGCTGAGCAGCTCCTGCCTCGTCGGGCCGGACTACAAAGGCGTGCAAGACGTCCGTCTGCCCGTCACCTGGGTCAATGACATGCCCCCCGCCAGCGATGAAACATCTCTGACGCGCTGGTGGGAGAGCTTCGGCGACCCCCAGCTCAACGACCTCATCACCACGGCCTTCCGCAACAACCCGGATGAGATCACGGCCCTGCTCAACATCCTCAAGGGCGAGTCCGCCCTGCGCAGCACCCGCAGCGACCTCTTCCCGTCGCTGGGCATCAGCGCCGGCGGCAGCAACAGCGGCAGCTTTGAGAACTCGACCGCGCACGGCAAGTGGACCGGTGCGCTCTCCGCCTCCTGGTCCCCCGACGTCTGGGGCAAGACCCGCCGCAGCATCGAAGCCGCGGTCGCCCTGCTGCACTCGGACTACGCCGCAGCCGCCGCGAGCCGCGTCGCGCTGGCCAGCAGCGTCGCCACCACCTACTTTGACTGGATCTCCGCCTGCGAGAGCCTGCGCGTCGCCGAAGAGCAGCTCGCCTATCAGGAGCGCACCCACCGCCGCACCGAAGAGCGCGCGCGCAGCGGCATGGACACCGGGCTGGCGCTCGCCCAGTCCCAGGCCACCATCGCCGCCACCCGCGCGCAGATCCCCGCGCTGCGCGCCCAGATCGAAAGCTGCCGCAACGCGCTGGCCACCTACCTCGGCACCACGGTTGATCAGATCAAGCTCACGCTTCCCTCCCCCTCGGTCTACAACCTCATCCCGCGCGTGCCCACGGGCCTGCCCTCCGACCTGCTGCGCCGCCGCCCGGACATCATCAGCGCTGAATACTCCCTGCACGCTGAGGTCGCCGGCATTGGCGTCGAGGTGGCCAACCTCTTCCCGAACATCTCGCTGACCGGCAGCACCAGCGCCGGCTCAAGCAGTGACTTCGCCGACTTCTTCCGCAGCGCCGGCTGGAGCCTCGCGGCCTCGGCCGCCACCACCCTGCTCAACCGCACGAGCCTCAATGAAAACGTGCTGCAAGCCAAGCTGAGCACCAGCTCCTCGGCCCAGTCGTACCGCAAGACGGTGCTGGCCGCCTTCGCCGAGGTGGAGGACTGCCTCATCACCTACGCCCAGCTCGTCAACCAGTTGCCGGAATACATCGCCGCGGCCGACGCCAACAAGCGCGCCGCCGAGATCTCCGAGCGCCTCTACGAGGTCGGCAACACGGACTTCCTCAACGTCGCCACCGCCGAGCGCTCGTGGTTGAGCTCGGAGCTCAACATCATCTCCACCCGTCAGGAGATCCGCAAGACGCTCGCCCGCCTCTGCTCGGCCCTCGGCGGCGGCTGGGACGATCGCCGCATCCTCGACGAGAAGCGCGACATCCCGCGAGTCAATTACTCCGCCCCCACGCCGGCGCCCTGAGCCCGGGCTTCAGCCGCCGCGCGACCCCACTCGCCCTCAGCCTGCGGCCTGCCCCCCTTCGACATCAGCCTGCGGCCTGCCCCCCTCGCCTTCGGCTTGCGGCCCGGCCTGCCGACGAGACTTCGCCGGGCCGCGGCTCGGCCCGGACGCGGCATCACCTCTCGCCGGAGCGCCGCCTGAGGGGCGACAAAGGGCGGTCTGCGGCCATCGGAGGTCTTGACCACGGGCGTTTCGCGGGTGATCCGCGGGTTGCCCGCAGGCCGTCACGGGGCTGTCCTCGGGCCGCCAGCAGCCCGGGACGATCTCAGCCGCTCCCGGAGCCCATCCGCGCCGCGCCCGGCAGCGAAAGCCCTCCGAGTGCCCACCGAAAGGACTCCTGAATCTCAGTGGGGGTTGCCCGCTTCGGGCCTAGCTCCCGCCTGCTGAATTTGCTTGACCTGAGCCGAGCAATGGAGTAGAAAGACAGGCGTTCATGATCAAACGACTTTTCATCGCCGCGCTGACCGTGCTCAGCCTCACCCAGTGCAACAGCCTGCGCTCAGACTGCCGAGCCATTGCCGAGCGCGAGGCGGACATCGCCCGCGAAACCCCGGGCGACTATTATGTCGGCCGCCGCTACTACCTGCCCAACACGCGCTTCTGGGGCTACGTTCGCCCGGCGGGGAAGAGCTGGCGCGAGGCCAAGCTCGTGATGATGGACGAGAGCGTCACGCACACGCCCGACCGCGGCTGGGAATACCCGCACCCCAAGGCCACCTACAGCTTCGACAACAACTACGAGTACTACATCACCGGCTCGTATCTCGATGAAAAGGCCTACGACCCGAACAGCAACCAGATTCTGCCCCTCTTCCGCCCGACCTCCTTCAAGCTGCGCAGCAAAGAGCCCGGCTTCCTCTTCAAGCCCTCCGAGCAGTACCTCCCTGGCTACGTCACCCTCATGCCGGGCATCATGCCCACGGTCGAGCAAGTCAAGCAGTACAGCCGCTGAGGCACTCCCCACACGCTGAGATTGCGCCGGAGCGCGGCGGGAGTGCCGCTCGCCCACCCGCCGGATTCGGCTCATCTCCCTCTCCTCCACCCCCGCCACAGCCCCAAGCCTCTCCACCGCTTCACCTCCGACCGCGCGGACATCGCCCCCTGAACGTTCGGCTCCTCCCCCTTCCTCAACCCGTTGCCGCCTCCGGCCTCCGTCTCCTCCCCCCCCTTCCGCACCTTCCCGCTCCGCCTTTCACCCGCACAACCGCAACGCAACTCACCCCATGTTCCGCAACAAAATCCTCGCCGGGCTCGAGATCGGCACCTCCAAGACCTGCATGGTCGTCGGTGAAGTCAAGCCCGATGCCTCCACGACCATCCTGACCGTCGGCGAAGTGCCCAGTGCCGGCGTGCGCAAGGGAGAAATCGTCGACGGCAACATGGCGCGGCAGTGCATCTGCGACGCATGGCAGGCCGCGCAGGACGAGGCCGAAGTCGACATCCTCTCCGTCATCCTCTCCGTCACCGGCGACCACATCATCGGCGAGAGCAACACCGGCTCCTTCCGCCTGCCCGACAACGAGAACATCATCGACGAAGAGTTCGCCGCCAAGGCGCTGGAGAAGGCGCGCCACCTCGAAGTCGCCGCCGATCGCTTCATCATCAACCGCGAAGAGGGCAACTACTCCATCGACGGGCGCCACCAAATCAGCAACCCCATCGGCCTCGCCGGGCGCACCATCGACATCAACTGCCACATCGTGCACGGCATCAGCACGCGCCTGCAAAACTCGCTGCTCTGCGTGCGCAGCGTCCCGCTGGAGGTCACCAACATCGTCTTTGCACCGCTGGCCACCGCGCAGATGGTGCTCTCTCGCGCGCAGAAGCAGGACGGCGCCCTGCTCATCGACATCGGCGGCGGCACCTCGGACTTCGTCTGCTACAAAGACGGCGAGATCGTCTGCGTCGGCTGCGTCCCCGTCGGCGGCAACACCATCAATCAGGACATCGTCAAGCTCATGCCGCGCTTCTCGATGAAGGCCGCGGAGAAACTCAAGTGCACCGAGGGCAACGCCTGGGGCGGCATCAAGGATCACACCCTCGCCCACTACCGCAGCGAGAACGGCCTGCACGACGTGAGCATCGAGCGCGGCGTGCTCAACAAGATCATCCGCGATCGCCTCGCTGACACCCTGCTGCGCGTGCGCGACCAGATTCCGCGCGAGCTGCTGCAAAAGCGCGCCCTCTCCGTCTACCTCACCGGCGGCACCAGCATGATGCGCGGCCTCGACGGCCTCGCGGAGTACATCTTCGGCACCGAGGTCTTTCAGCCCCCGCCCCTCGACCCCACGCAGCCGCACTCCTATCAGGCGGATCCGCGCTACTGCACCTCCATCGGCCTCATCCGCTACGCCCAGCGCCTCGAGGAAGAGCGCGAGCAGAACATCGGCTTCTTCGGCCGCCTCAAGCAGTTTTTCGGCTTCGGCAGCTGAGCCCGAGGAGCGCAGGCGAAGGCCCGCAGCACCCCGAGTCCGCATCACCCGCATCACCCGCGCCGCAGCGCGCCTGCCGCGCGCCTGAACTCCGGCCCCTCCCTCACCCACCCAGCCAGACGCAACACACACCATGCTCCCCTATCAAACCAGCATCCGGCAAGATGACCGCATCGTCATCGTCGGCATCGGCGGCGCCGGCGCCAACATCCTCCAGTGCTTCGGCGGCTCCAGCGCCGCCAACGTGCGCCTCTGCACCATGTCCCTCGACGAACGCGTCGGGCAAAACAGCGGCAACGTCGAATTCCTGCAACTCGGCGCCGGGCTCAACCACGGCCTCGGCTCCGGCGGTGACCCCGAAGTCGGCCGCCGCGCCACCGCGGAAAGCGAGGGCGAGATCCGCCGCCTCATCCGCGGCGCGCGCCTGCTCGTGATGGTCGTCGGCCTCGGCGGCGGCACGGGCTCCGGCGCCGCCCCCATGCTCGCGCGCCTCGCCAAAGACGAAGGCCTCTTCCTTGTCACCGTCGCCGTCATGCCCTTCGCCTTCGAAGGCCGCCGGCGCCGCGCGCAGGCCGACGCCGCCCTCGAAGACGTCTCCCAGCTCTCCGACATCGTCTACTGCTTTGAAAACGACTACATGGAAGACCTCTTCCGCGGGCGCTCCGGCGCCCGGGCCGTCTTTGAAGAAGTCAACCGCCTGCTGGCCAAAGCCACCGCCTCCGTGCCCATGCTCGCCTCCTCGCCCGGCCTCATCAACCTCGGGCTCGACGAACTGGCCACCGCGCTGGAGAACAGCGACTCGCGCTGCCTCTTCGGCTCGGGCAGCGGCTACGGCGCCAACCGCGCCGAAAGCGCCGCCCGCGCCGCCCTGCAATCGCCCCTGCTCGCCTTCCACAACGCCATCCGCTACTCGCGCTGCGTCATCGCGCACGTCGCCGGCGGCGACAACATGTCGCTGACCGAAGTCCGCACCGCCATGGAGACCGTGCGCCAGGCCCTGGCCGACGACGACGTCACCCTCTACTTCGGCACCTCCGTCAAGCCCCACCTCGGCGATGAAATGCGCATGACGCTCATCGCCTCCATCAACGGCGAAGAGCTCCGGCAGGCCATTGAAAATCCCCCCGTTCCGGCCCCGGACCAGAAGCCCGACGACGGCGCCAACGCAGACGGCGACGAGGAAAGCGACGGCACCAGCGAAGCCGGCGAGGGCGCTGAGGGAGCCGACGACGTCCTCAACGCCGCGGCAGACGTCAAGCCCCGCAACACCGAGCCCCGCGATACCGCCCGCACCGAGGGCAGCGGCCGATCGGCGGCCGGCGCAGCCCCCGCCCACACCCCGGCAGCCCAAGCCCCCGCCAACACTTCCCACGGCTCCCTCGGCACCGACACCCGCGACCGCGCCGCGCAGGGCGAGCCCGCCCGCGCCGACCGCGAGAGCGGCGCAGGCGCCCGTCTCGGCGCCCGAGCGGCCGCCCCGGAGCCCCGTCCCACAGCCCCCTACGCCCCGCAGGAGGAGCCCTCTCTGCACCGAGGCGAGCCCCTGCTCGAGCCCGAGGAGCCCGAGTACAGCGACGCTCACGACGAGCGTGCCCGCGAACCCTGGCACGTCATCGACGACAGCGAGGCGCCCGAGCGCTTCCCCCGCCCGGCAGCCGCCCCCTCGGTGCTCGACGACGGCCCCGCCGATGAAGAGCCCGAGAGCCTCTTTGACGTCGGCAGCGACCGCGCCCCGCGCTTTAGCCGCGAGGCCGCCGAGCACCGCCGCCCCCAGAGCTCCCCCGAGACACCGCTGAGCGGCACCCGCATCGATGAGCGCCTCAACGAGAGAATCGATGAGCGCTTCGGCGAGCGCCCCGCCGGCTCGGCCTCCTCTCTGCGTCAGGGAGAACTCATGAGCGAGTCCGAGCCGCATGACGACGCCCCGCCGCCGACTCAGGGCCGCCGCCTCTTCCGCGACGGGCACCCGCGCGAGAGCGCCGAAGGCCGCGGCCTCGACAGCGATGACCTCGACATCCCCCCGGCCCTGCGCTTCAACAACCTCAACACCTTCTTCCCCGACAACTGACGCCCCACGCTGCCGCAGGCCGCCCCCGCGCGCCCGCCGCAGAGCGATCTCAGCCCCGCCTCAGCCGCATATCGGTTCGGCGGGGCTTTTTTGTCCTGTGGGTGAAACGCTCCTCCCTCGGGTTCGCGCTGCCGGCATCCGGCAACGCACCACGAGCCTCAAAAAAGCCCCTCCTCCTTTCTCGACCCTTGTCTCGACCTTGTCCCGCCTCAGCGCATCGGCCCGCACACCGACACCCGCGTCTAACCGCCGCGAAGAGGAGACAAAAAAATGTCTGAATTTCGTATTGCCAAACAGACACTCTTCCGCTAGAATGGTGCGCTTTTTTTTCGTAAAAAAGCTCAAACCCAGGACCACCAGCAGAAACTATGACCACCGAAACACTATTTTGGATCGTTCCCGTGGCCTCCATCGTCGCGCTGCTCTTTGCAGCCATCTTCTTCTTCAGCATGAAGAAGGCCGATGAGGGCACGGATCGCATGAAGGAAATCGCCGGCTACGTACGCGAAGGCGCCATGGCCTACCTCAAGCAGCAGTACAAAATCGTCGGCATCTTCTTCATCATCATCGCCCTCATCTTCGCGGTGATGGCCTACTTCAACATGCAGAACAACATCGTCCCCGTGGCCTTCCTCACCGGCGGTATCTTCTCCGGTCTGGCGGGCTTCATCGGCATGAAGACGGCCACCTACGCCTCCGGGCGCGTGGCTCAGGCCTGCCGCGATGAAAAGGACGGCCTCAACAAGGGTCTGCAGCTCGCCTTCCGCTCCGGCGCCGTGCTCGGCCTGACGGTGGTGGGCTTCGGTCTGTTCGATATCTCGGCCTGGTACCTCATCCTCAGCAAGATTCCGGCCTTCGGCCTCAACGGCGAAAACGTCAGCGACCTCGTGCAAATCACCACCATCATGCTGACCTTCGGCATGGGCGCCTCCCTGCAGGCCCTCTTCGCCCGCGTGGGCGGCGGCATCTACACGAAGGCTGCCGACGTCGGCGCCGACCTCGTCGGCAAGACGGAGTATCACTTCAACGAAGATGATCCCCGCAACCCCGCCACCATCGCGGACAACGTCGGTGACAACGTCGGCGACGTGGCCGGCATGGGCGCTGACCTCTACGAATCCTACGCCGGCTCCATCCTCGCCTCGGCCGCCCTCGGTGCCGCGGCAGCCGCCTCTGCCGGCCTCAGCTACGGCGACGGCCTCAAGGCCGTCATGGCCCCGATGATCATCGGTGCCGTGGGTGCCATCCTCTCCATCATCGGCATCTTCCTCGTGCGCACCAAGCCCGGTGCCAGCCAGAGCCAGCTCATGGGCGCCCTCAACCTCGGCATCAACATCTCGGGCGTTCTCATCGCCCTCGCCTCCCTCGGCGTGCTCTACCTGCTGGGCATCAACAACTGGCTCGGCCTCTGGGGCTCGATCATCATCGGCCTCATCGTCGGCATCGCCATCGGCAAGGTGACCGAATACTACACCTCCTTTGAGTTCAAGCCCGTGAAGTTCATCGCCGAAAACGCGACGACCGGCCCCGCCACCGTCATCATCTCGGGCATCGGCACCGGCATGATCTCGACCTGCTGGCCCGTCATCTTCATCGTCATCGGCACCATCGGCGCCTACCTCTGCGCGGCGGGTGAATTCGCCTTCACCACCGACAACATGAACCAGGGCCTCTACGGCATCGGCATCGCCGCCGTCGGCATGCTCTCCACCCTCGGCATCACCCTGGCCACGGACGCCTACGGACCCATCTCCGACAACGCCGGCGGCAACGCCGAGATGAGCAACCTCGGTGAGGACGTGCGCTCGCGCACCGACGCCCTCGACGCCCTCGGCAACACCACCGCCGCCACCGGCAAGGGCTTCGCCATCGGCTCGGCCGCCCTCACGGCCCTCGCCCTGCTCGCCTCCTACATCGAAGAGCTCAAGATTGCCGCCCTCAAGCTCGGCGAGACGGTCGAAGTGGCCGGCGGCACCATCATCAGCAGCGAGGCCCTCTCGAAGATGGGCATCGCGGAGTTCATGGAAGCCTTCGACGTCACCCTCATGAACCCGAAGGTACTGCTGGGTATCTTCATCGGCGCCATGCTCTCCTTCCTCTTCTGCGGTCTGACGATGAACGCCGTCGGCCGCGCCGCCAAGAGCATGGTTGAGGAAGTGCGCCGTCAGCTCTCGGACAAGGACGTGCTGGAAGGCCGCAAGAAGGCCGACTACGCCCGCTGCGTGGGCATCTCCACCCAGGGCGCCCAGCGCGAGATGATCATCCCGTCTCTCATCGCCGTCGTCACCCCGATTCTCACCGGCATCGTGCTCGGCGTGCCCGGCGTGTTCGGCCTGCTGGCCGGCGGTCTGGCCGGCGGCTTCGTGCTGGCCGTCTTCATGGCCAACTCCGGCGGCGCCTGGGACAACGCCAAGAAGTTCATCGAGACCGGCGACGCCCCCTTCTGCGGCAAACACACGCCGATTCACGACGCCTCCGTCGTGGGCGACACCGTGGGCGATCCCTTCAAGGACACCTCGGGCCCCTCGCTGAACATCCTCATCAAGCTCATGAGCATGGTCTCCATCGTGACGGCCGGCCTCAACATCGCCGTCACCCTGCTGTAAGCCAACCGGCCACGGCACAACCTGCGGTCGCCTCACCCCTCGGCGGGAGAGGCGACCGCCTCTTTTTTTGCGGCAGAGGATGGTGACCGCGACGAGGAGCCGAGGCGGGGCAGGGGATACCTCCAGCTCCAAGGACACCGTGATCGAGAGCCGAAGCCCGCCGAGACCCGCCCCCGCAGCCCGGCCCGCCGAAGCCCGCTGCGCGCAGCCCCGAAGCGACATCTCCCCATCCTGTTTTTCTCGGCCGGAGTGTCGGTAAAACTTGCATCAGCTCAGCCGCTGTGATACAATCGCGCAGACCACGCACCCAGCCACTGACCTACCATGGATAAACTCATCGTCGAGGGCGGCCACCGCCTGAAGGGCACCCTCAATATCAGCGGTTCCAAAAACGCCTCTCTGCCGATTCTCGCCGCCACCCTGCTGACCGATGAACCGGTGCGTATCTCGCGCGTGCCCGACGTGTCGGACACCAACTACATGCTGCAAATCCTCAGCCAGCTCGGCGCCTCCGTCGAGCGCAGCAGCGGCACCGTCCGCGTCGAAAGCCCGGACGGCATCAGCTCCAGCGCCTCCTACGAACAGGTGCGCAAAATGCGCGCCAGCATCTGCCTGCTCGGGCCCATGATGGCCCGCATGAAGCGCTGCACCCTTCCCCTCCCCGGCGGCTGCGTCATCGGCGACCGCCCCGTCGACCTCCACGTCCGCGCCATTCAGGCTCTGGGCGCGCGCGTGCGCATCAAAGGCGGCAACCTGCTCATCGAGGCGCCCAACGGCCTCGTCGGCAACACCGTCGACATGCGCGGCGACAACGGCCCGACCGTGCTCGGCACCGACAACCTCATGATGGCCGCTGTGCTGGCGCGCGGCACCACCGTCATCGAATCCGCCGCCCGCGAGCCCGAAGTCGTCGATCTCGCCAACTTCCTCAACAAGATGGGCGCCTGCATCGAAGGCGCCGGCTCGCGCACCATCACCATCCACGGCGTCGAGAGCCTCCACGGCTGCGAGCACACCGTCATCCCCGACCGCATCGAGGCCGGCACCTTCATGGTCGCCGGCGCCATGATCAGCGACGGCCTGCGCCTCAACCGCATCTGCCGCGAGCACGTCGGCGCCATCGCGAACCTGCTCATCGAGTGCGGCCACCACGTCGAATTCAGCGAAGACGGCGAGAGCGTCTTCGTGCGCCCCGGCGAACACCCCCGCAGCGGCAAAATCACCACGAACCCCTACCCGGGCTACCCGACGGACATGCAGGCGCAGATGACTGCCCTCTTCGCCATCACGCCGGGCATCAGCGTCGTCAAGGACACCATCTTCCCGCAGCGCTTCATGCACTGCTCCGAGCTCAAGCGCATGGGCGCCAACATCAAAGTCGACAGCGGCACCGCCATCATCACCGGCGTCGAGAGCCTCTCGGCCGCGCCCGTCATGGCCAGCGACCTGCGCGCCTCCGCCGCCCTCGTGCTCGCCGCCCTCGCCGCCGAGGGAACGACGGAAATCCACCGCCTCTACCACATCGACCGCGGCTATGAAATGCTCGACGACAAGCTGCTGAGCATCGGCGCCCGCGTGCGCCGCGTGCCGGACGTCGAAGAGAGCCCCGCGACCGAGGCCTGAGCGCGCCTCGGCAGCCCCTGCTCAGCATGAAGAAGCGCCTGCTGCCCCTGCTCAACATCCTGCTCGGCGGCGGGCTTCTGCTGCTTGCCGCCTTCGTCATCTACGTCGGCATGGGCCGCAGCGAGGCCGATCGCCTCTGCCGCGAGCGCTTCTGTTACCTCTGCCACGCTGACGCCTTCAGCGACCCGCTGAGCTGCCTGCGCTCCTGGCGGAGCGGGCAGCCGGTCACCCCCCTCGTCACCGCCGCCTTCCGCCGCGCCCACCCCGACCTCATCGGCAAGCTGATCAACGATGCCGACCTGCGGAGCGTCGCTGAAGAAATCACCCGCCGGCAGCTCCCCGCCCTCGCCGCCCGTCAAGAGAGCCGCCGCGGCGAGCGCCTCTACCTCGCCAAATGCGCCGCCTGCCACGGCAGTGACGGCCTCGGGCAACCCGGGCAATACCCCCCGCTGCTCGGCTCCGAATGGCTCACCGCGCAGCCCTCGCGCCTGCCGGAAATCCTCAGCCGCGGCCTCAGCGGCCCCATCAGCGTCAAGGGCACCGCCTGGGACGCCGTCATGCTGCCGCCCGGCCTGCGCCCCGCCGACCACGAACCGCTCATCCGCTACCTCCGCGAGCGCTTCGCCCGTCCCTGAGCGCCCGGCCTTGAGCCTGATATACCCTCATCATCCGAGCAGGCCCCCAGCACGCAGCCACGGGGAGCGCAGAGTGGCGCGAGCGTGCCCCGCGAAGGAGCGTCGAGCCCTCGGCCCCGCGCGAAAACCGCATCACCGGGCATCAGCATCCGCATGCGCCGCCGCAAAGGCCGGCTGAATCTCCGGCGGCAGGGTATCGGGAATCATCGCCTGCAGGCGCTCCTCATGGCCGTCGCGCATCGCCTGCTCATAATACCAGCACTTGAAATCCAGCATCGCCAGCGTGCGGCGCAGGCATGCCATCTGCTCGCGCACCCGCTCACGCTGGCGGACGAAGAGCTCATGGCGGCGCGGATAGCTCGCCGCCCCCTCGGCGCACCACTCCATGAAGCGGCGAATGTCGGCAATCTCGAGCCCCGAGGCCTTGAGGCACTCCACCACGCGGAGAGCCTCCAAATGCTGCTCGGTGAAGAGCCGAACCCCCGAGCGTCGCTGGAGGCCCGGCAACAAGCCCTCGCGATCATAATAGCGCAGCGTCGACACCGGCAAACCCGTCATCGCCGCCACCTGACCAATCGTGTAAACGCCATCCGCCATAAAAAAGAGAAAATTGTCAAAAAAAGATCTTGACCTGAAGTCAGCTTCAGGTGCTAGCATCAGCATACCGGAACGCGCGACCCGCGTCAAGCGCAAGCCGCGTCCACGTCAAAAAACGCCGCCTCCACCGGCAACACCGCAACCATCAACAACCCGAAGCCATCCCCATGAAACTGAACGTCATCACCCTCGCTGCCCTCCTGCTGCTCTGGCGACCGGCCCTCGCCGACAGCGCCGCCCCCGCACCGCCGCCCGCGGCTCCCGCCCCGGCCTCTGCTCCCGCAGCCGCCGCGGCGAATACCCCCGCCAATACCGCTGCCAACACCGGCAACAACCCATCCACCCCCTCACAAACCATGAGCTCATCGCCCAACACCACCGCCCCGAGCGCCGCCGACTGGGACAAAACCTTCCCGGCCGACCCGCGCGTTGAACACAGCAAAATCAGCTTCCGCACCCGCTTCGGCAACACCATCGTCGCGGACCTCTACCGCCCGAAAGGCGCTGCGGCACCCCTGCCGGCCATCGCCGTCAGCGGCCCCTTCGGCGCCGTCAAAGAGCAGTGCTCGGGCCTCTACGCCCAGACCATGGCCGCCCGCGGCTACCTCTGCATCGCCTTTGATCCCTCCTTCACCGGCGAGAGCAGCGGCGAGCCGCGCAACGTCGCCTCCCCCGACATCAACACCGAAGACTTCTGCGCCGCCGTCGACTACCTGAGCACCCACCCGGACGTCGACCCGGAGCGCATCGCCATCATCGGCATCTGCGGCTGGGGCGGCATGGCCATTAACGCCGCCGCCGTCGACACGCGCATCAAGGCCACCGTCGCCTCCACCATGTACGACATGTGCCGCGTCACCGCCCGCGGCTACTTCGACGCCGATGACAGCCCCGAAGCCCGCCAGCGCCTGCGCGAGAAGCTCAGCGCCCAGCGCACCCTCGACTACCGCAACGGCAGCCCGCAGCGCGCCGGCGGCGTCGTTGATCCCCTGCCGGCAGACGCGCCCGCCTTCGTGCGCGACTATTACGACTACTACAAGACCCCGCGCGGCTACCACCCGCGCTCACTCAACTCGAACGCCGGCTGGAACACCACCTCCGCCATCAGCCTGCTCAACGGCACCCTGCTCGCCTATGCCGATGAAATCCGCAGCGCCGTGCTCATCGTGCACGGGGAAAAGGCGCACTCGCGCTACTTCGGTGAGGATGCCTTCCGCAAGCTCAAGGGCGACAACAAAAAACTCATCATCGTTCCGGGCGCCGTGCACACCGACCTCTACGACCGCCTCATCCCCTTCGACAGCATCGACAGCTTCCTGAAGCAGAACATGCCCGTGGGTGAAAAAAATAAGGCCTGAGCGCCATCCGCACCAAAAGCTCAAACGCACCTGATTTTCAGTCGAGAACAGCAGTATCAGAGGGCGGCGGCGAGTGAGCCGTCGCCCTCTTTGTGAAAAAAATGAAGCAAAGGCTGTAGATTTTTTCTCGCCGAGCCGTTCTCACCTCCAAAGGGCCATTGCCCAAGCTCCCATTACACATGAAAACCGCATTTATTCTCTCCCTGATCGCCTCGCTGCCCCTCGTGGCTCAGCAGGCTGCTCCTCAGGTGAACGCCCCCGCGCCCGCCCCTCAGGCCGTCGCGCCCGCCCCTGCACCGGCTCCCGCCCCGCAGGTCAATGCCCCCGCCCCGGCACCTGCCCCGCAGGCTGTCGCCCCGGCGCCGGCACCCGCTCCGCAGGCTGCGGCCCCCGCGCCCGCGCCCGCTCCGCAGATCGTCAAGCCCGAGCCCCCCAAGCCCGGTGTGGATGGCCCGAAGGGCCCGAAGGGCAAGCCCGGCATGAAAGGCCCGAAGGGACCCAAGGGCAAACATCACATGAAGGGACCGAAGGGCCCCAAGGGTATGCCCTGCCCCTGCTGCGGCCCGAAGGGGCCCAAAGGCAAGCCCGGTATGAAGGGCCCGAAAGGCCCGAAGGGTATGCCCGGCATGATGGGTCCGAAGGGCCCCAAAGGCCCGCAGGGTCGCGCCGAGGCCGTTCGCCTCATCGTCTGCGGCTCCATGATGCCCCAGCGCCCTGACTGCGGCAAGTGGGCTCCGCGTCGTCCTGACTGCGGCCCCTGCGGCCCGCGCC
>URLZ01000021.1 GCA_900548895.1 uncultured Akkermansia sp. | reverse complement strand
CCTCCAAGCCCCCTCCCCCTCCCCCCTCCTCCCCCCCCCCCCCTTCACGTCACACCATGGCCACCTACCGCACCATACCCGTCCGCGATCTCAGCGAGGACGCCCTCACCCGCCTCAGCCGCGACATGAAGCTCTCCCTCTCCACCGAGGACATGCTCGTCGTGCAGCAAATCTTCCGGGAAATCGGCCGCGAACCCACGGACGTCGAGCTCGAAGTCATCGCCCAGACCTGGTCTGAGCACTGCAAGCACCGCATCTTCGCGGCCACCATCCGCCACAGCGTCGACGGCGGTGAGCCCGAAGAGATTCGCAGCATGTACAAGACCTTCATCCGCAAGCCCTCCGAGGCCATCATGGCGCAGAAGCCCGGCTTCGTGCTCAGCGCCTTTGTGGACAATGCGGGCTTCATCAAGCTGGATGACAACCTCTCCATCTGCCTGAAGGCCGAGACGCACAACCACCCCAGCGCCATCGAGCCCTACGCCGGCGCGAACACGGGCCTCGGCGGCGTCATCCGCGACATCCTCGGTGCGGGCAAGGGCGCCAAGCCCATCGCCAACCTCGACGTCTTCTGCTTCGGCGCGCCGGACACCCCGCAGAGCCTGATTGAAGGGCACAACATCATCCACCCGCTGGGCATCATGCGCGGCGTCGTGCGCGGCGTGCGCGACTACGGCAACCGCATGGGCATCCCGACCACGAGCGGCGCCATCCAGTTTGACCCCACCTACATCTACAACCCGCTCGTCTTCTGCGGCACCGCCGGCGTCATCCCCCAGAGCGACATCGCCAAGGAAATGACACCCGGCCTCGCCGTCGTCGTCATCGGCGGGCGCACCGGCAAGGACGGCCTGCACGGCGCCACCTTCTCCTCCGCCGCCATGGGCGAAGCCTCGCACGAGGAAGACCAGCAGGCGGTGCAGATCGGCAACCCGATTGAAGAGAAAAAGACCCTCGACGTCATCCTCGAGGCCCGCGAGCGCGGCCTCATCGAGTTCATCACGGACTGCGGCGCGGGCGGCTTCTCCTCCGCCGCGGGCGAGATGCTCTCAGAGACCGGCGGCAACCTCTACCTCGAGCGCGCCCCGCTCAAGGAGACGAACATGCTCTCGTGGCAGATCTTCCTCTCCGAGTCGCAGGAGCGCATGGTGCTCGCCGTCAAGCCCGAGAAGCTCGACGAGCTCAAGAGCCTCTGCGACACCTTCCAGACGGAGATGACCGTGCTGGGCGAGTCGAACGACTCCGGCGTGCTGCGCGTCTGGCACAACGGCGAGCTCGTCTGCGAGCTTGACAACTCGAAGCTGCACGACGCGCCCACCAAGAAGCTCGACTCCGTCTTCACCAGCGCCCCGGCGCGCACGGGCCTCGCGCTCGATGACAGCCACCTCGCCGACGACCTGCGCAGCCTCTTCCGCGACTTCGCCATCGTCTCGCGCGAGCCCATCATCCGCGAATACGACCACGAGGTGCAGGGCAACACCGTGCTCAAGCCGCTGGCCGGCGCCTCGGGCGACGCCCCGCAGGACGCCTCCGTCATCGACATCGACGGCTCGGAGAAGCTCATGTCGCTCGCGCTGGCCATCCTGCCCGAATGGGGCAAGACCGACCCCTACGCCATGGGTACCGGCACCGTCGACGAAACTGTCCGCCAACTCATCCTCGCGGGCACGAACCCCGACAAGATCGCCCTGCTCGACAACTTCTGCATGGGCAACCCCGAGTGCCCGACCGAGCTCGGCCGCATCGTCGAATGCGCCAAGGGCATCCGCGACGCCGCCCTCGCCTACGGCGCCCCCTACGTCTCCGGCAAGGACAGCTTCTACAACTACTTCGAGACGGAGGACGGCCCGGTGAACATCCCCGTCACCTTCCTCTGCTCGGGCTTCGGCGTCGTCGAAGACTACGAGCACGTGCACGGCATGTCCCTGCGCCGCAACAACAGCATCATCTTCATCGTCGGCAACACCGAGGATGAGATGGGCGGCAGCGTCTACGCCCGCCTCAAGGGCCTGAGCGACTGCAAGGTGCCGCAGACCGACTGCGCGCGCAACTACGCCGTCTACAAGCAGTATTACGACAAGGCCCTCACCCGCGGCCTCGTGCTCTCCGCGCACGACCTCTCCGAAGGCGGCCTCGCCGTCGCGGCGGCCGAGATGGCCTTCTCGGGCAAGGGCGGCCTCACGCTCAACCTCGACAAGCTGCCCACCGCCGGCGGCTGGAGCAACCTCGCCGTGCCCTGCTTCAGCGAGAGCACCGGGCGCTTCCTCGTCGAGGTTGACGAAGACCTCGCCAACGAGTTCGAAGCCTCGATGGCCGGCGCACCCTGCGCGCGCATCGGCCACGCCACGGCGGACGGCAAGCTGCGCCTGCTCTCCGGCGGGCGCGAGGTGCTCGTCGCCGATGTTGCCGAACTGAAAGCCCTCTGGAAGAACGGACTGACTCCCTTCTATTGAAGAACCCCACACGCAAATCTCAGACCATGCCCCACGCCTTACTCCTCAAGTACCCCGGCACCAACTGCGACGTTGAAACCGCGCGCGCGCTCAGCGCGGCCGGCTTCTCGACTCAGGTGCAACCCATCGCCACCGCTCGGCCCGAGCACGTGGCCAAGGCCCAGCTCGTGGTGTTCTCCGGCGGCTTCTCCTACGGCGACTACGTCATGAGCGGCCGCTTGGCGCAGCTTGAAACCGAGCGCATTCTCGGCGATGCCCTGCAGAAGCACCACGCCAACGGCGGCTTCCTCTTCGGCATCTGCAACGGCTTCCAAATCCTCACGAAGCTGGGCATCCTGCCCAAGGCCTCGCTCATCCTCAACAAGTCCGAGCGCTTCGAGTGCATGTGGGACAAGCTGGTGAAGGTCGCCCCCTCGCCCTTCACCGCCTGCCTGCCCGACGAGTTCGAGCTGCCCTCGGCCCACGCCGAAGGGCGCCTCGTCTGCGAGCCCGGCGACGCCCAGAAATACCTCGACAACGGCTGCGTCGCCCTCCAGTACGCCGACAACCACAACGGCTCTGAGCTGCGCATCGCCGGCCTGCAAGACCCCACCGGGCGCGCCATGGGCCTCATGCCGCACCCCGAGCGCTTCCTGCGCCCGCGCCACCACTACGACCCCGATTGGAGCGGTGACGCCGACTGGGGCTGGGGCTACTACTTCTTCAAGGGCGCCTTCGACGCGCTGAAGTAAAGCCTCGGCATACACGTCAAGCATCAACACCAAGGGCGGCTTCGGATCTTCCGGAGCCGCCCGAATTGTCTCGCACGGGAGGGCTCAGCTAAATGCTATTGAACGACCGGCAGCGGCGCGCCGTCTCAGCCTGCGATGTACGCCTTCTTCATCCGCCGCCCCATCGTCGCCATCTGCCTCGCCCTCATGATTTTGCTCGGCGGACTCTTCTGCGCGGCCATGCTGCCCATTGCGCAGTACCCCGACATCACCCCGCCGCAAGTCAGCATCACCACCTCTTACCCGGGAGCCGATTGCAGCACCGTCGCCGACTCCGTCGCCTCGCCCATCGAGCAGCAGATGAGCGGCGTCAGCGGCATGGAGTACATGACCAGCACCTCCACCAACGACGGCGACATGAGCCTCAACGTCACCTTCGAAGTCGGCAGCGCCTCGCAGATGGACCAAGTGCTCAGCTACCTGCGCTACGCCCAGGCCAACGCCCAGCTGCCCGGCGAAGTCCAGCAGCTCGGCGTGACCATGCGCAGCGTCAGCGGCAGCCCCCTGCTGCTCTACGTCCTGCAATCCCCCGGCAAGGAATACGACGCCGCGTGGATGTCCAACTACGCCTACATCAACCTCGTCAACCCCCTGCTGCGCACCCCCGGCGTCGGCAACGTCCAAGTCTTCGGCGCCGGCGAATACGCCATGCGCATCTGGCTCAAGCCCGACAAAATGGCCGCCCTCGGCATCAGCATGAGCGAAATCCGGCAGGCCATCCAAGCGCAGAACCGCGTCAACCCCGTCGGCAAAATCGGCGCCGAGCCCGCCCTGCCCGGCCAGCCCACCACCTACACCATCCGCACCCAAGGGCGCCTCGTCACCGCCGAAGAGTTTGAAAACATCATCCTGCGCGCCGACCCCGACGCCCTCGTGCGCCTGCGCGACATCGCCCGCGTCGAACTCGGCTCGCAGACCTACAGCCTCTCCGCCAACTTCAACGGGCGCCCCTGCGCCATCATCGCCATCTACCAGAGCCCCGGCAGCAACGCCCTCGACACCGTCAGCGCCGTCGAGAAAACCCTCGCCGCCTACCGCCTGCCCCCCGGCCTGCAACTCACCCAAGCCCTCAACACCACCCTGAGCGTGCGCCTCAGCATTGAAGAAATCCTGCGCACCCTCGTCGAAGCCCTCGTGCTCGTCATGCTCGTCGTCTTCGTCTTCCTGCAAGGCTGGCGCGCCACCCTCATCCCCCTCGCCGCCGTCCCCGTCAGCATCATCGGCACCTTCCTCTTCTTCCCCCTCTTCGGGATGGACATCAACACCATCTGCCTGATGGGCCTCGTGCTCGCCATCGGCCTCGTCGTCGATGACGCCATCGTCGTCGTCGAAGCCGTGCAAACCCAGCTCGACGCCGGCCTGCCCCCGCGCGAAGCCACCCTCGCCGCCATGCGCGAAGTCTCCGGCCCCGTCCTCGCCACCGCCCTCGTCCTCGCCGCCGTCATCTTCCCCTGCATCCTGCTGCCGGGCATCACCGGCCTCATGTTCACGCAATTTGCCGTCACCCTCGGCGTCTCCGTCCTCATCTCCGCCTTCAACGCCCTCACCCTCAGCCCCGCGCTCGCCGCCCTGCTGCTGCGGCCCAAGCGTTCGAGCAACAGCCTCGCGAACCGCCTCGGCACCCTCTTCAACCGCGGCGTCGACGGCACCCGGCGCGGCTACGTCAGCCTCTCGCGCCAACTCATCCGCCGCGGCCTGATCACCGCCCTGCTCCTCCTCATCGCCACGCTGGCCATCTTCCCCATCGCCGACAAAGTCCCCGGCGGCTTCCTGCCCAATGAAGACGAAGGCTACCTCTACGCCACCCTGCAAATGCCCTCCGGCGGCTCGCTGGGCGTCACAGAGAAAGCCAGCGAGCGCATCACCGGGCAGATGCTGCGCGAGCCCGGCATCCAAGGCGCCGTCACCGTCAACGGCTTCAACATGATCACCGGCGTGCAAAGCCCCAACAACGCCTTCTTCTTCATCACCCTGCGCCCCTGGAAAGACCGCAACCCCGAGACCGAAAGCGCCGCCGCCATCGGCCGGCGACTCAACGCCGCCCTGCCCCGCCTCAACACCGGCGGCAGCGCCTTCATCATGCAGCCCCCGCCCATCCCCGGCACCGGCACCAGCTCCGACGTCAGCTTCCTGCTCGAAGACCGCGCCGGAGAAGGCCCCGCCTACCTCGCCCGGCAAACCCAAGCCTTCATCGAAGCCGCCGGCCGCTACCCGGAAATCGCCGCCATCCAGAACTTCATGGCCGCCGACACCCCGCAATACCAACTCACCCTCGACCGCGACAAAGCCCTCAGCCAGGGCATCGACCTCGCCGCCGCCTACGACACCCTGCAAACCCTGCTCGGCAGCAGCTTCGTCAACTACTTCAACTGCTTCGGCTACCAGTACGACGTCTACCTGCAGGCCGAAAGCAGCGCCCGCATGGACATCAGCCAGCTGAGCAGCTATTACCTGCCCGGCGCCGACGGCAGCCAAGTGCCCCTGCAATCCATCGTGAGCATCGAGCGCAGCTTCGGCCCGGACTTCCTGCTGCGGCAGAACATGTACAACGCCAGCCTGCTCAACGTCGTCGCCGCCCCCGGCTACAACGCCGCGCAAGTCATGGCCGCCCTCGAGGACTGCTTCAACCGCAACATGCCCGGCACCATGGGCTACTCCTACACCAACATGAGCTACCAGCAGAAAAAAGCCGCGGAAGGCATGAGCCTCGGCACCCTCTTCCTCCTCTCGGGCGCCTTCGCCTACCTGCTGCTCGCCTCCCTCTATG
Source organism: uncultured Akkermansia sp. (assembly GCA_900548895.1). GTDB lineage: Bacteria > Verrucomicrobiota > Verrucomicrobiia > Verrucomicrobiales > Akkermansiaceae > Akkermansia > Akkermansia intestinavium. The sequence continues at coordinate 32,645 of URLZ01000021.1, read as the reverse complement.
AGAGCTGGAGCCTGCCGCTGGCCATCGCCCTCTCCGTCCCCATCGCCGTGCTCGGTGCCTTCGCCACCCTCGCCCTCGCCGGGCTGAACCTCGACATCTACGCCGAAATCGGCCTCATCATGCTCATCGGCCTCGCCGCCAAAAACGCCATCCTCATCGTCGAATTCGCCGAAGACCGCCGCAAGAGCGGCATGCCCCTGCTCGACGCCACCCTCGCCGGCGCCAAAATGCGCCTGCGCCCCATCCTCATGACCAGCTTCGCCTTCATCCTCGGCTGCATCCCGCTGGCCACCGCCACCGGAGCCGGCGCCGCCGCGCGGCGCATCGTCGGCCTCTGCGTCATCGGCGGCATGAGCGCCGCCACCCTCATCGGCATCTTCTTCATCCCCTTCGCCTACTACATCGTCGCCCGCCTCCTGCAACGCGGCTCAAACAGCAGCACCGACACCCCAAGCAACCCGGGCAGCACAGGCAACCCGGGCAACACCGGCAACAGCTCCGCCGCGTAACGAAGGCGACTCAAGCTTCACCCGACGGGCGGCCGCGCATCGCCTCAGCCCCCTGAGCCGCCGCACCGCTCACCGCGTGCAAACAGGCCGACGCACTCGCCAGCCCCCCATCCGCGCGGCCGGCAGGCAGCACACCGCGGCGCAGCAAATCATCCGCCACCTCGCGATGCCCGCTCAGGCAGGCCAGGCGCAGCGGGCTACAGGCATTCGCCGCCAACTGCTGAGGATCCGCCCCGTGCACCAGCAGCAACTCCGCCAGCGAGCAGCAACCCGCGCGGCAGGCCACATGCAAGGGCGAATAGCCCTCATCATCCACCCGGCGCGGATCCAAACCGCGGCTGAGCAGCAGCGCCAGCAGCGGCCAGCTCCCGCCGCGCACCGCCGCATGCAGCAGCCCGCGCCCGTGAGCATCCACCACCTGATCACTCAGCCCGAGCTCCAGCAAGCGCTTCAGCCCCGGCAGAAAGCCCGCGCGGCAGGCATGGTGCTGCACCGAGCAGCCCTCCGCATCGCGCGCCGCCGTATCAGAGCCCTGCCCCAGCAGCAAATCCATCACCTCCAGCGACGACCCGTAGCAGGCCGACATCAGCGCCGTGCGCCCCGACTCCGAGCGCGCATTCACGTCCGCCCCCTGCTCCAGCGCCAGGCGCACCAGATCGGGCCGGCCGTAGCGGCTCACATACATCAGAGGCCCCTGCCCCTTGGCATCCTTCCACCTCAACGCATCCGAACCGCCCAGCATCGTTCGCACGAGCGGCCAGTCCCCAGCTTTGCACGCATTGATAAAACTCTCACTATTCATCGCTGATTGTGGGATTGCCGGTTATCCAACCCCCGGGGAGAATACAGATCCTCCATCTGTCAGTATACACCCCGCGCGCCAAAAGCCAATCAAAAAACTCGGAATGACAAAAAATTTTTGGTCCTCCCTATCTCCCTCAGCATCAAAGAAGGCAAAACAAATACACGCATACCCGCAACCGTCAATAAACGATAAGCTTTAACATCCGCAAGCAACAGCCGAGCATCCGAGCTCATCCGATTGAAAAGCCGCTCGGGCGCAGCATTTTTTCATCGACAGCGCGACGGAAGACTGCTAAAATGAACCATCGGCGGGGGAAGGCGCCGCGCGCCCCGTCCCCCGGAGAATCACTCGGAAAACAACAACAGACACGACCCCAACAGCCATGAAAATCAAAAACCTCATCAAAGCCTGCAAGGCCGGGGCCTGGCACCTGGCCAACGATATGATCAACCGCGGCGAGTCTGCCCTGTCTGCCAGCCGCAAAGGCAAGACGGCGCTCATGTACGCCTGCCGGCGCGGCGCTACGGACGTCATCGCGCGCCTCATCGAGCGCGGGGCGGATGTGAATGCCCGCACCCGACGCGGCAAGACGCCGCTGCACTACGCCTGCGCCGGGGGTTCCGTCGCCGCCTGCGACCTGCTGCTCGCGCGCGGGGCCGATGCCGCCGCCACGGATGTGCTGGGCCGCGGCGCTCTGCACTTCGCCTGCCGCAGCGGCAGCATTCCGCTTGTGGAGAAACTCCTCGCCGGCGGGGCTGATCTGCACGCCCGCGACGCGCGGGGGCGCAGCCCGCTGCACCACGCGGCGGCCAAGGGTCACTGGCCGCTCATCGAGCTGCTCACCGCGCGCGGAGCCGACCTCGCGGAGGCCGATGCGCTGGGCTACACGGCGCTGCACCACGCGGCGCGCAAGGGCCGTCGCATGCTCGTGGAGCTGTTGCTGGCGCACGGAGTCGCGCCCGACACCCCGGCTCAGGACGGGCGCACGCCGCTGATTCTCGCCTGCCTGCACGGGCACCGCAAGACGGCGGCCATCCTGCTGGCGCACGGCGCGAATCCCGGCACCTGCGACGCCTCGGGCATCAGCGCGGCGGCTCTCGCTTCGGCCAACGGCAAAGCCACCCTGCGGCGCCTCTTCGGCGCAGGCGGCACCACGCCCTGACGCCCTCCGCAGCGCAACCCCCATCCGCCGTCGCTCCATAGCCGGAGCGGCGGCTTTTTTCACGCCGGCGGCGACTCGACAGAGTACAGCAACGCCCTCATTTAACAGCCAAATGGCTCAATATTCGACTTTTATGCTGGACAAAGCCCTAACGGTGTTTTAGAATGGGTCAAGGACTGCGGGGGAGTCGCATGTGCGGCCGCTTCGGCAGGCTAAGCAAACAACTCGATACACATGAAGAAAACGATTCTCATGACGCTCGCCGCCCTCGGGCTGGCGGGGATGGCTCAGGCGGATACAATCAACGCCAATGAAGCCTTCTACACGTCGAACGGTAATGGCTGGCTCTATCTTTGGACCGGCGCGGGTGATGATAAAGAAACCTCAAACTATGCGAACTGGGAGTATTACCAGAATGCATCGTCCACTGTTGCGGGTTCGTCTAATGGCAATACTCCCGGAACGAAGGCTCAGACCTTCATTGGCTGGGATATGACGATTACGGATGGCACACAAGTCCTCACGTCAAATAACACTCAATATGACGTCACCCTCTCCAATGGGCAGTGGCTTGGAGCGCAGAATGCTACTGGTGAATGGTATATCGGATCTAACGTTACTGTGACGGGCACGAATGTTGGTATTGGCGGAACCGCTGGCGCTCTCAACAGTTTCAGCTTCTACTTCGCCGACCTTGCTACCTCAAACTCCAGCATCACTCTTGATACACTCTGGATTCGTCAGACGAATATCACGCTTGAGGGTACGCTGAATATGACCGGAAGCGACTTCTCAAAGGTGCTGTTTACCGGTACGAATATGCAGCAGTCTGAAGGTATTTGGGACGCCTCCAGCCTCATCGTCACGGACGCCAACGGTCAGGCCCTCACTTATGCAGGTTCTGATTCCGAGCACGTTGGAGAGGAAGGTTACTTCTGGCTCGAAATAAAGGGGGGCGAAACGGAAGGTTCGACCTTGACGGTCTCCATCGTTGCTCAGGCGACCCCCGAGCCGACGACGGCCACGCTGAGCCTGCTGGCTCTCGCGGGTCTCTGCGCTCGTCGCCGCCGCAAGTAAGCGCTCTGTGCAGCTTTGATTTTTCCCAGCCGCCTCTCCGCTCTCGGAGAGGCGGCTGCTCTGTACCGGGAAGGCAGTCAGCCGTGAGAAAGCGCGCGTGTACGTGAGACACCCCACGACACCTGCGACACCTCGGGCACCCGAACGGGGCCCTCACACCACGGCCAACGGCAAAGCCACCCTGCGGCGCCTCTTCGGCGCAGGCAGCAATGCCCTACAAGGCATGAGAGCCGCAGAAGTGCACAATCCATCCGGTGCCGACCCTCTTACCGTTGTGGTATTTTGTTCACTAGCGTATCCTGATGTAATCGCACATAATTCTCGTCCTGTATTTAGACAAGTCTCTAAATACTTGAATTTTATGCTTGACAAGCGCCTAACGTTATCCTAGAATGGGGTCGAGCCTGCATTAAATTCGCGCACAAATGCCCAATTCTCGGCAGGGATGATAAGCAACTTGATACACGATGAAAAAAACGATTCTCATGACTCTCGCTGCCCTCGGGTTGGCGGGAATAGCGCAGGCGGATTACTCCGTCACGCTTGATAGCAGCTACTACAATGGACTTAATGACGGGAAGGCTTCGTGGGTCTATGTCTGGACGGGCTCCTCGACGGGAGACTACACTTCTGCGAGTAACTGGTCCTGTCTCAAATCTACATCTAATCAGACCATGGTAGATGCTGTAAATGGTCCAACCAGTGCTGACCCCTCTTTTATCGGCTACGACTTTAGTTATGTCGATGGTAAACAGATCATGACGGCTAACGACACGGCCATCACAGCCACAGCGCATGTTTTCTTTTCTCATGTTTTTCTCGGTAATAACGTGACCATTACCGGTAATGGAAGCGTGTTTTCCGGAAATCGAAACACCATTGTCAATTTTGGTGATCTGGGTCAGACCAGCTCGTCGTTCGAGATGAGTGAGTTCTACAAGCAGGATGGAACCGTTACGTTCGAAGGAACGCTCGATATGACGGCAAGTACATTCTCCTACAAGCTGTTCAGTGCAACCAATATGGTTCAGTACAAAGGTACTTGGGCGGCGAATTTCGACATTACTGACCAATACGGCCAAACGCTTCAGTATGCTGGGATGGGCTCTGAGAATGTAGGCAAGGACGGCTACTACTGGTTGAGTGAGGTCACAGATGGCACGGCCGTCACCATCTCCATCGTTGCTCAGGCGACCCCCGAGCCGACGACGGCCACGCTGAGCCTGCTGGCTCTCGCGGGTCTCTGCGCTCGTCGCCGCCGCAAGTAAGCGCTCCTCGCTGTTGCGTTTTTCTTTCGCAGCCGTCTCTCCGCTCTCCCGGGGAGGCGGCTGTTCTGCGTCGGGAGGAGGGCAGGAGGGACACGGGATGAAGCGGGTGAAGTCCGAAGGGAGCGAGAAGCGCGGAGGGGCGCGGGGGCGCGCGGGAAAAAAGTGCGCTGCGGCGCGCCAGGCGGGGCGGAAAACGCACTCCCTGCTTGACAGCCCCCCCGCTTGCAGGCTAGTATAGGCGAGCGTCCCGTGGGCTCATGCACGCGCGGCGTTCAAACCGTTCCGCAACACCATGCTTCAAGCCGTACTCTTCGATGTCGATGGCACGCTGGGGGATACCCTTCCCCTCTGTGTGGAGGCTTACCGTGCCGCCACGGAGGAGATCACGGGCCGCCGCCCCTCGGCCGAGGAGGTTGTTTCGCACTTCGGCCTCAGTGATCGCGGCGTGCTGGCGGCTTTGCTGGGCATGCAGCCCGATGATCCGACGCTGCCCATCGAGTGCTTCGTCAGGGCCTATGAGCGCCTGATGCCGCAGTATGCGACGGCGCCTTTTCCCGGCGCGCGCGAGCTGCTCGAGGCTCTGCGCGCCGCGGGGCTGCACCTCGGCCTCGTCACCGGCAAGGAGGCCTGCACGGGTGAGCCGACGCTCGATGCCTTCGGCCTCAATGACGGTATTTTTGAGTGGAAGGGCTACGGCTCGCCCTATCGCAATGTCAAGGATGTGCGCCTGCGCGAGGCGATGAAGCACTGGGGGCTCGGCCCGCAGCAGTTGCTCTATGTCGGCGATGCTCCTTCCGATATCACCCTGGCGCATGCGGCGGGCGTGCGCATTCTCAATGCCGCTTGGGCACCGGGTGCCGAGGCGGATCGCGCCGCCTGCGAGGCGGAGCATCCCGATTTTCGCCTCACGGATATTCAAGAAGCTTTACCCCTGATTCTCAGTCTCACATGAAAACAAAACGCCTCACTTCCCTCGTTCTCTCCCTCGCTGCCGCGGGTCCCGTTGCAGCGCTTTCCTCAAGTCCTGCGGCTCTGCCCGGCGATGCCGGGGTGCCGGTTGAGCAGGCCGCGCCGGCTCAGGAGGCCGTGCCGGCGATTTTCCCGCGCCCGCAGGAGTGCAAGCTGAAGCCCGAATACACGTCGGTGACGAAGGTGAACACCTATCTGCGCAGCAAAAAGAATGCGAAGGCTTCGGCCTGGAAGAAGCTGCCGGCGGACAAGGAGGGGGCTTATGCGCTGGTGGTGACGCCGGGTCGTCTTCGGGTTTACGCGAATGACGAGACGGGGCTTTATTATGCGAAGCAGACGCTTTCTCAGATGCTGCGCGGGGTGGAGGGTGCGCGCAATGCGCAGCGCGATCCCTTCCCGGACAAGAGTTTGGGCGAGGTGGCCCGACTCGGCAAGCTGCCGCTGGGTGAGATTTATGACTGGCCTGATCTGGACTTCCGCGGTGTGGTGGAGGGTTATTACGGTGCTCCGTGGAGTTTTAAGGCGCGCAAGGCTCAGTTTGAGTTTTACGGGCGCAACAAGATGAATATCTACATCTTCGGCCCGAAGGATGATCCGTATCACCACGGTCAGGGTTGCTACAATCCCTACCCGGAGAAGATGGCGGATGAGATTCGCCGCTTGGTGAAGCTGGCGAAGCAGAATCACGTGCGCTTTGTCTGGGCGATTCACCCGGCGAATACGGTGCGCTGGGGTGATCAGGGCGGGCGCAAGCAGCTGGATGCTCTCTGCCGCAAGCTGGAGATGATGTATGATCTCGGGGTGCGCGATTTCGGCGTGCTGGTGGATGATTCGAGCGGTGAGATCGGCCAGCCGGGCCGCCAGGCGCAGCTGTGCAATTATCTGCTCGAGAATTTTATCCGCAAGCACAAGGATGTGAATCAGGAGCTGATTATGTGCCCGACGGGCTACAATCGCGGCTGGACGAATCCGCAGTTCCTCAAGACGCTGGGCGGTGCGCTCAAGAAGGGGATTCACGTGATGTGGACGGGCGATACGGTGGTGCACGATATCACGCTGGAGGGTCAGCAGTGGGTGCACAAGCATTTGGGCCGCCCGACCTTCATCTGGTGGAACTGGCCCTGCAATGATTTCAAGCGCGCGCGCTTGTCGATGGGCCGCGCCTACGGCTTTGGGCAGCAGCCTGAGATGAAGTCGGAGATGACGGGCTTTACGGCCAACCCGATGGAGCAGGCGGAGGCGAGCAAGGTGGGTCTCTTCGGCGTGGCGGATTATACGTGGAATACGGAGGGCTATGATTCGGTGGCTTCGTGGAAGGAGGGCATTGAGCGCCTGTATCCCGAGACTCACGAGGCGATGCAGGCTTTCTGCGATCACAATTCGTATCTGCTGCCCAATGTGCATGGTCTCTACCGCGAGGAGTCGGTGGATGTGGCGGGGGATTTCAAGGCGCTGCGCGCGTCGCTGAGCGAGGGGAAGCCCGACGCGAAGAGTTTGCACGCAGTGGGCCGCGAGTTTGATCGCATCGGCAAGGCGGGTGCGACTCTGCTGAAGGCGGATGAGCTCAAGGTGCTGCGCGCTGAGATTGAGCCGTGGATGGAGAAGTTCCGCGCGACGGGCGAGGCCGGCAGCGGCTTGGTGCGAGCGCTGGGCGCTGAGGATGAGGCGAAGCGCACGGAGGCTTTCCTCGGAGCGATGGAGCCGATGGTGTCGATGAAGACGGTGACGCGCCGCAACTGGACGCCGGGCGGGGTGAGCGATGTGCGCGATGTGGAGGTGGGGATGCTGGAGGTGACGCCGACGCTGAGGGCGATGACGGATTACCTCGGGCCGGCGGTGTATGCGTCGCTCTCGGGCCGCTCGGCTCAGTCGCTGCGCCCGACTTTCATTTGCAACGGGGGCAATGCGTCGAAGGATGTGCAGAAGCTGACGGATGGCGATGCCCGCAGTTTCTGGTCGTCGGACTGTTATCAGAAGGTGGGCCACTGGTACGGCTATGATTTCGGTGAGCCGACGCTGATCCGCACGCTGAATTTGGTGATGGGCGGGCCGCGTGCGAAGGATGTGATTGCGGAGGGCCAGCTGGAGTACAGCATGGACGGCAAGACCTGGAAGCCGATCGGCAAGCCGATGAGCGGCAGTGCGGTGGTGCGCGATTTCGGCGATGAGCCGATCCGCGCGCGCGCGATTCGCTACCGCGTGACGAAGGCGAATCCGAATTGGCTGACGCTCTGCGAGTTTACGGTGAATCGCAGTCTGCCGGCGGCGGCGGCGAGCAATATCGCGGGGCACGCGAATTTGGCGACGTTCCGCGATGCGAAGATGGTGGGGATCAACCGCGTGATGGAGGTGTTCTCCTGCCGCCCGGGCGATTATCTGGAGATTTCTCTGCCGACGCCGGTACGCTCGACCTGGCTGGAGGTGAATCTGGAGAATGAGTCGATTGCGGATTGGGCGACGATTGAGCTGACGCTGGAGGATGGCTCGAAGGTGAAGCCGAAGTTCCACATGGAGGGGGGCAAGACGAAGTTCTGCTGCAATCGCGGTGATTTGCCGAAGCAGCGCATCAAGGCGATGCGCTTGACGAATACGGGCAAGAAGGCGCAGGAGATTAAGCTGACGACCTTCAAGCTGGATGTGCCGGCGGCGGATCCGGATGAGTCGCGCGATGCGCTGACGGATGCGGATTTCACGACGGCTTACAGTGCGAAGAACGGCGTGGATGTGCAGCTGGAGGTGCCGGAGGGGGCTCGCGAGGCGATTGTGGTGGGCAGTGCCGATTGCTCGGTGTCGGGGGCTGAGAAGGCCGGCGGCTCGGGCGCGGTGATGCGCTTCCGACTGCCGGAGGGGGCCCGCTCGGTCGATCTCAAGGCGCCGAAGCAGCCCGATGCTTGGGTTTACGAGGTGATCTTCAAGTGATGTGATCTTCAAGTGAGTCTCGCACGGGGCCTGCCGGTGACGGCGGGCCCCGTTTGCGTTGGGGGCGGCGACGCGTCTTTCGGGCAACAGAGGGGGGAGGCTCGGGGGCTTGGCTGTTCACGCAGCGCCGAAGGAGGGGGCTAAGGGGGCTCGACGAGAGATTTTCGCCCCCGCTGCGCGTGTCCCGGATTCAGGCCGACTATCGCGGCGGGTGGCCGGCGAGTGGTCGGAGCTCGCGGCCGCCGTGCGGTGTTTGCCTCAGGGGTTTGCGGCAGGTGTTTGCCTCAGGGGTTTGCGGCAGGGTAGTGAGGCGGGGGGAGTTCCGCGGCGGATGGGTGGCCGCGTTCAGGGCGGGTACAAGGGGGCGGCGGATGGGTGCCGCGCATGGACGGGCTCGCCGAAGGTGCCGCGCCCCCGAGCTGTGAGGGCTTGGGGGGGGGCCGGGGAGGCGGTGTTCAGATGCGGCTCTCGGCGGCGCAACAGGAGGCGACGGGCAGGCCGTCTGCGGTGGCGGGCACGCTGCCGTCGGCTTCCTGAAGCATCTGCACGGGCCGGGGAAGCGGGTCGGCGTCGTCTTCCTCACCCAGCAGGGAGACGGGAACGAGCGCGAGCAGCAGCAGGGTGCAGACGGCCATGACGGGCCTGAGGCTGAAGCAGGGCCACGGTCTCACGGGGGACACGGCGGGTGCATCGGCGGCGGCGTCTTCTGCGGCGGCGTCTTCTGCGGCGGCGTCTTCTGCGGCGGGGCGCCTGCCGGCGCCGCAGGCGGCGGCTGCCTGTTCGATCTGCGCGAGGAGTTCGTCTTCCGAGGGCACGGCGCCCTGGGTCATGAGCCGACCGCCGAGGGCGTAGGCGGGAAGCTGACGCACGCCGGCCTCCCGGCAGCGGGCGGGATCGGTCACGACGTCCATGCGGAAGAGGATGCCGCTGCGGCGCAGGGTGCGAACCAAGCGGTCCGTCAGGCGAAGGGAGCTAGCTCCTTTCGATGCGTATTGAATGACGTCGAGCCTCATGGGTACAGTAGGTGTGTGTTCAAAGAGGGGAGAGAGACGAGCGGTTTTTCGCGCTACGGTTTTAGTTTAGCGCATGGAGGCCGTCTGTCAACTCAAGAACGCGGGTGCACTCAAAAAAATCCTCCCCCGCTGTGGGAATTGGATGACGAGGCGGGCGCGCGGGGCTTCGGACGGGAGGGCTTGTGGTGCGCGGGCGAAGGGTGTCGGCGGCGCGTAAAACGCATTGACGCGGGCGGCAAAACGGCGTATTCTCTCTTCATGGACGCAACGACAGCATACAAGGTGGCCGATATCAGTCTGAAGGACTGGGGGCGCAAGGAGATTCGCATTTCGGAGTTTGAGATGCCCGGCCTGATGGCCTGCCGAGAGAAATACGGCCCGCAGCAGCCGCTGGCGGGGGTGCGCATTACGGGCTCGCTGCACATGACGATTCAGACGGCGGTGCTGATTGAGACGCTGGTGGCTCTGGGCGCGGAGGTGCGCTGGGCGAGTTGCAATATCTTTTCGACGCAGGATCACGCGGCGGCGGCGATTGCGGCTGCCGGTGTGCCGGTGTTCGCGTGGAAGGGCGAGAGTTTGGAGGAGTACTGGGACTGCACGTGGCGCGCGCTCTGCCACCGCGATGGTCTGGGCCCTCAGTTGATTGTGGATGACGGCGGCGATGCGACGCTGCTGCTGCACAAGGGTTATGAGATGGAGGAGGGGGATGACTGGGTGCATGGCCCGGCGGAGAGTGAGGAGGAGGGCGTGATCAAGGCGCTGCTCAAGCGCATTGCGGCGGAGCAGCCGGGGGTCTTTCACCGCTGGCTACCGGAGATTGCGGGTGTGTCGGAGGAGACGACGACGGGTGTGCACCGCCTCTACCGCATGGAGCGCGAGGGCTCTCTGCTCTTCCCGGCGATCAATGTGAATGATTCGGTGACGAAGAGCAAGTTTGACAATCTCTACGGCTGCCGCGAGAGTTTGACGGATGGTATCAAGCGCGCGACGGATGTGATGATTGCGGGCAAGGTGGCGGTGATTTGCGGCTACGGCGATGTGGGCAAGGGTTGTTCGCAGGCGCTGCGCGGGCTGGGTGCTCAGGTGATTGTGACGGAGGTGGACCCGATTTGCGCGCTTCAGGCGGCGATGGAGGGTTATCGCGTGCTGACGGTCGAGGATACGCTCGGTGTGGGCGATATTTATGTGACGACGACGGGCAACTGCGACATCATTACGCTGGAGCATATGCAGGCGATGAAGGATCAGGCGATTGTCTGCAATATCGGCCATTTCGACAATGAGATTCAGGTGGCGCGTCTCCAGGCTTGCGAGGGGGTGACTTGCACGAATATCAAGCCGCAGGTGGATTGCTACCGCTTCCCGGACGGTCACTGCATTTATCTGCTGGCGGAGGGGCGCTTGGTGAATTTGGGCTGCGCGACGGGGCATGCGTCGTTCGTGATGAGCAACAGTTTCACGAATCAGGTGCTGGCTCAGATGGCGCTCTGGCAGGATCGCGGGAAGCGCCGCCCGGGTGTTGAGGTGCTGCCGAAGATTCTCGATGAGGAGGTGGCGCGCCTGCATCTCGGCAAGCTGGGGGTGCATCTGACGAAGCTGACGCCCAAGCAGGCGGATTACATCGGGGTGCCGGTGGAGGGTCCGTTCAAGAGTGACGCGTACCGCTACTGATATGCCCGAAGGCGGCGGGGCGGCGCGGCCTGCGTGGGCGCGCGGCTCCTCCGCCCCCCTCTTTTTTGCCCGCGGCTCTCGGCTGTTCCCGGACTTTCGTGTTTCCGGCCTGTCCCCGGCCTGCTCTCGGCGTTTCTCCGGCGGCAGGGGCTGTGCGGCCTTCGGCGGCGGGGCGGCGCTTTTTGCCGCGGGTTCTCTTTTTTTTCACGTTCTGACTGTTTGTTGATGATGATGGCATCTCCCGAGATTTCACCTGTGGGCGGCCCCGAGGGCGGCGACTCTTGCCGCGCGGCGCTGGATTGGCTTTACGGCACGCAGAGCTTCGGCATTAAGCTGGGGCTTGAGGGCATCATGCGTCTGCTGGATGCCTGCGGTGTGCGGCATCCGCGGGCGCGGGTGATGCACGTGGCGGGCACGAACGGCAAGGGCTCGACCTGCGCGTTTGCGGAGTCGGTGGCGCGGGCGGCGGGTTATCGCACGGGGCTGTTCACGTCTCCGCATCTGGTGCATTTCAGTGAGCGCATCCGCGTTGACGGTGAGCCGATTCCTGATGCCGATATTGCGCGGCTCATCGGGCAGCTGCGGCGCACGATTGAGGGATGGGAGACGACGCCGACTTTTTTTGAGCTGGTGCTGGCGCTGGCGATGCTGTATTTCGCGGAGCGCGATGTGGATCTCATTATTCTGGAGACGGGGATGGGCGGTCGCCTCGATGCGACGAATGCGGTGCCGAAGGATGTGGCGGTGATTGCGCCCATCGGGATGGATCACATGCAGTATCTGGGCGATACGCTGGCGGCGATTGCGGGTGAGAAGGCGGCGATTATTGCGCCGGGTCGCCCGGTGCTGAGTGCTCCGCAGCAGCCGGAGGCGCTGCGGGTGATCGAGGAGGTGGCCCGCGAGCGCGAGGCGCCGCTGCGCGTGGTGAGCGAGCCCTGCGAGCTTCCGCTGGGGCTGCGCGGCAGCCACCAGAGGCTGAATGCGGCGCTGGCGCTGGCGGCTCTGCGGGCGCTGCCGCAGATGCCGATGGAGGCAGCGGCGGTGGCGCGGGGGCTGGCCGAGGTGCGCTGGCCGGGGCGCTTTGAGGAGGTGGCTCCGGGGGTGATTATGGACGGGGCGCACAATCCGCCGGCGATGCGCGTGCTGGTGCAGTGCTGGCGCGAGGCTTTCGGCGATCGCCGCGCGCGCTGTGTGTTCGCGGGCTCGGCGGACAAGGATTTATCGACGGTGCTGCGCCTGCTGTCTCCGGTGGTGGACGCTTGGGTGCTGCCGCCGGTGCGCTCGCCGCGCATTCTGCCGGCGGCGGAGCTGGCCGATCTGGTGCGCTCGTGCAGCGCGGCGCCGGTGAGCTGCCCGGCGACGCTGGCGGAGGCGCTACGGGAGCTGAGGCCCGGGACGCTGATCTGCGGTTCCTTTTTCCTGATCGGCGAGGCGAAGGCCCTTCTCGCGTCAGAGGATTATCGGCAGACGGCGCAGTGAGGCGGCTGCGTGCGACGCCGGGCGACGGCGGCGCGAGCGGTGCCGGAGCGGCTGCTGCGTCGAGGGAAGCTGCCGCGGGCAGCGTCGGCAAGGGCTGGGGGCGGGCGAGAAGTGGGCGAGGAGTGGGCGTCGGTGTCGCACAGACACACTTGCACGTTGACAAAGAGCCGTTCCCGTGCTAAAAATTCGGGAAGAGCAACACACAGCCTATGGTCAGAAATGCAGTCATTCTGCCGCTTGCAATGGTGCTGAGCACCCTCGGCGGCAACGCGCTCGGCGCCGATGCCGAGGAGGCTCGGAGGCTCTGCGAGGAGGCGGAGCATTACATGGAGGGCAGCCACGGCTGCACGCTGAGCGTGAGCAAGGCGATCGAATGTTATCGCCGCGCGGCAGAGGCGGGGAGTGCGGAGGCGGCGTATGAGCTGGCGATGCTGACCTTTGACGGCGTCGGCGTGGAGCCGGATCGCGATGCGGCCAATGAGCTGCTGGAGCAGGCGGCGGAGGCGGGGTATGCGCCGGCTCTCTTTGAGCTGGGCAGAAGCTACGCAACGGGCCGCGGCTTCATGCGCGACATCGAACACGCCAATGAGCTGTTCCGCCGCTCGGCGGAGGGCGGCCACGCGCCGGCGCAGTATCAGTACGGTGTCAACCTCTTCAGCGGCAAGGGCTGCGAGGCCAATCCCGCCGCGGGCATCGAATGGCTGCGCAAGGCGGCGGAGGCGGGTGATCCGCTGGCGTGCAGCTCGCTGGCCAAGGCCTACAATTCGGGGCTCGGCGGGGTGGGCTGCGACCCGGCCCGCGCGGTGCCGCTGCTGCGCTTCGCGGCGGGCAAGGGTGTCTCGGATGCTCAGTATCTGCTGGGTCGCTACATGATTGACGGGATTTGCATGAAGAGGGATCCGGAGCAGGGCCTGCACTGGATTCGCGAGGCGGCTTCGCGCCGCCTGCCCGACGCGCTCTACATGCTCGGCGTCTACTACACGAACGGCGGCGGCCCCGTGACCCGCAACAGCGATGAGGGTCTCTACTGGCTCGAGCGCGCGGCCCGTGCCGGCTACCCCCGCGCCTTTTTCTCGCTCTACGAGGTCTACAGCCGCGGCATCGGCGGCGTGGAGCGCGATGCCGAGAAGGCGGCGGCCTACCTGAAGGGGGCGCTGGACAAGGGCGTGCCGGAGGCTCTCATCGTGGGGGCGGAGGCCCTGCTGCGCGATCCGCTCAAGCGGGAGGAGGGGCTCAACATGCTCCGCAGCGCCGCAGGCAAGGGCAATTTGCCCGCCATGAACCGCCTCGGCAGACTGCTCACGGAGTCCGTGGGCAACGAGCAGGAGCAGTCGGAGGGTCTCTACTGGCTGCAAACGGCGGCGGATGCGGGTCACACGCCTTCGCAGCTTGCGCTCGCTTGGGCGCAGGTCAACAGCCGAGGCTGCACGGGGATGGAGGCGGCGGGCTACCGCACGCTCTGCCGCCTCGCCGAGGCCGGCCTGCCTGAAGCGCGCTACCTCCGCGGTTTCTGCATGCTGCAGGGGCTGGGGACGGAGAGGGATGCGGAGGGTTTTGTGCGCATTCTCCGCGATCTGGATGCCGGCGGCTACGCGCAGGCGTCTTTCATTCTCGGGCTCGCCTACCACGAGGGTCAGCTTGTGCCCCGCGATGATGCTCAGGCCGTTCAATACCTGCGCAAGGCGGCAGGGGCCGGGCATGCGGAGGCGGCTCGCCGCCTGGCGGAGTTTCTGCAGGAGGGGATCGGGACGTCGCCCGACCCGGAGGAAGCCGCCCGCCTGCTGAAGGGCGCGGGCTCGCAGGCTGCCGCGACTTCTGCGCCCCCGGCTGGCGATCAGCCGTCGAATGATGAGGAGCCGACGGCGGGCAGGGTTCCCGAGGCGCCGGTGGCGCCGGGGGATGATGATTCCGAGACTTCTCCGGCCACGCTGCCGAGCTCGTCGCCGTCTGCGGCGGGGGCCTGAGTTTCCCCCGCTACCCCCGGCGCGGGCACTTGACCCTTTGCCCGGGGCGGCGTCGCTCAACTCGGCTCGCCGGGGATTCCCTCTCGCTCCCGGAAGCGCCGGAGGAGCAGCTCGCCGTACTCGCCGAGGGAGATGGAGGCGGCGTCATATTCATCCAGTTCCCAGGGCAGGAAGCGCTCGCGCCACGGGTATGCCATCTCCGACGCTTCGAGATTCAGGAAGTCGCTCAGGCAGGCGCGCTGGGCTTCGTCGAGCTCGGCACAGATCTCGCGCATCCACGGGATGAAGGGGCTGCCCGGGGAGTCGCCGGGATAAAAGGGCACGACGCCGTGAAGGGCGCCGATCATGAAGCGCGGAAGGAGAAAGCGATACGCCTCGGGCCCGACGTGGTAGGGAGCGTCGGAGCAGGCGGCGAGCAGATCGTCGGGAATCCTCTGCCAGTGGTCGCGCTCCTCCAGCGGGGCCAACAGGGCCTCGGCCTCGGCCGACAGGTATTCATCCGCCGCCTCACCCCCGAGCAGCACGCGCGGCTCGCCGTGGCAGCTCACCCCGGCAAAGGCTGCGTTGATTCGCTCCTCCAGCCTCTCGGCGAGGGGTGACAGCATGGCCGCGTCCTGACTCCGGCGGCTCGCGTAGCTGCGGCGCCACTCCTCGATCAGCCGCAGAAAGTCCTCCGCTTCGCGCCGGGCCCCGCTGCCCGGGCTCTGCCGCCACGGCGCGCGCGCGGCTTTTTTTCTCTTGGGTTTGCTCATGGACGTCGAATCGATTGGAGACTTCGGAACCTATTATCGGGGGGAGAAGGGAGCTCGCCTCCGCGGCTTCGGCCCCGGCGGGCTGCGCTTGCTTCTCTGCTCTGCCTTCTTCGGGGTATCGGGCTGTGCCCTCCCGCGGGCGCGGGGCTGCGTTCACCGCGTGAACGCATCGAGAGGCTCGAGGGCTCCGTTTCGGTATCGTTTGGCTTGGTGGACCTCGCGGGTTCCGTTCCGCCAGAGAGTCAGGGCGGTGACGCCGAGGGCGTCCGCCTCGCCGCGGCGCCGGGCCGTGATCAGCAGCGCGTCATCGTCGGTCTTGAAGGTGGCCAGATAGAGCACTTCACCCTCATCCGTCACCACATCGCCGTCGAAGAGCTCGAGGGAGGCCAGATCGGGCCTGCTCCGCAGAAGCGCCAGAGCCTCGCTCAGGGGCATGCCGACGCGGATGGTCGCCGCAGGCTCGGGGCTCGGCGGTTGACTCGGCGATTGGGTCGGCTGTTCGGGCGCCGCAGGGGCGGCGGGGGCGGAGAGGGCGGGCGTGCTGAGGCCGGCGCCGAGCATCAGAAGGGCGGCGGCAAGGGACAGCAGGGGGGGCGTGGTTTTGTCAATCATGGTGATGGTGGGGCAATGGAGCTTCGGGGCCGTGCCCTGCGGGGGCGGGTTTCAGGAGCGATTCTGCATCGCCGCACGCAGAATCGCCGCGCATTCAGCGCCCTTGCGACGCTCGAAGGCCCTATTGCCGGGGCGAGACAGACCTTCCGCCAAGTCCAAGGCCGTGCGGCCGTCGGAGGTCTTCAGGGCGGGATCTGCCCCGGCCTCGAGGAGCAGTCGAACGGTATCGACGCGGCCGTTGGCCGCGGCGGTGTGCAGGGGCGTCCAGCCCTTCGCACGGCGCAGGTCGACCTTGGCACCCCGCTCCAGAAGCAGCCGGCAGCCCCTGGCCATACCGCTACCGGCCGCCAGATGCAGGGGCGCAATGCCCGCCCGGTCCTGCGCATTCACATCCGCGCCGTGGTCGAGGAGCAGGCGGAGCACGCTCATGCTACTCATTCCCTCCAGAGCCTTGTGCAAAGGCGTGCTCCCGGCATCGAGCGAAGAGGCGGCGGTCTTCGCATTCACCCGAGCGCCCTTCGCGAGCAGCAGGCGAAGCACGTCGATATCGCCTTGCTCCGCAGCGAGATGCAGCGGCGTGATGCCCAGATCCGTGCGGGCATTCACATCCGCCCCCCTGCCGATGAGGAAGGGTGCCGCATCCATGGCATCATAAAAGGAAAGCGCCATGTGCAGCGGCGTCCTCCCGTCGCTGTAGTGGGCATTGACGTCAGCGACCTCCCGGAGCCGCTTGTTGAACAGCGCGGGGTCACCCGTGGCTTGTTGCAGAGCCTCCTCCTCCGCCCTCACCGCCGGCGTCAGCTTCCTTTCCGGGGGAGGGGGCGCGAGTCTCGGATCGAGCTCATCGATGGGATAACCACGCGATCCTCGCAGGGAGTACGTCATGATGCCGTCCTGAAACAAGGCCTCAACATCCTCTTCCGACAGGGAGCCATAACCACCGAAGCTTTCGTAACAGCTCTCCGCATCCGGCTTCTGCGTGGTGAAGGAATCCGGCCCTTTTTCCGCCGTCATACAGGCGGGGCAAAACATCAGCGACAGGATGACAATCGCCGTCATTCGTGAGTGGTGAAACATCGGTCGTTCTCCTCCGCAGCGCTGCGAGCGCCGCAGCTTGTTCCATGGCCGCCCCCCTGCGCGCGGGGCATCGCCCCTGCTGACGCGCAGCGGTGTGCACGCCTCCCTTCTACCACATATTTAAGCGCAAGGCAAGGCGTTTTTTCGCCTTTCGGAGCCCCCGCGCTGCCGAGCGACGACCGGCGCCGGCATGGGGCCGCTTTCTTCGCGTGTCGAGGCAGGGAGCCGGAGGCGCGCAACTTGGGCCGCGTGTCAACAGGCAAAGAGAGCTGCGACCTGCGGACGCGATGAACGCATGCCTGCTTTAATGCCGATTTGTCGCGGCGGGAGCTTGCTTTCCGGGTTCCATCTCGCGCAGAGCCTCCTGCGCGGGGCAGAAGCCCAGCGCAGCCGCCTTGCGATACAACCGGACGGCTTTCTCGGGATCCTTTTCCACGCCCTTTCCCTGCTCATAACATATGCCCAAATTGTACTGAGCCATCACGTTCCCCTGCTCTGCTGCCTTGCTATACCACGCGACCGCATCCTCGTAGGACTGCTCGACTCCCGTGCCCTTCTCATAGCAGTATGCCAGATTGAACTGGGCCTCGGGGAAGCCCTGTTCCGCCGCCCGGCGCCACCAGATCACAGCCTCGGCATCGGAGGGTGGCACCCCCTGTCCGTCGAGATAGCAATTCCCCAGTGCTGCTTGAGATAGAGCATCGCCCTTCTCCGCCGCCCGGCGCCACCACGCCGCGGCTTCGGCGGCATCAGCAGGCACGCCTTCGCCGTAAGCATAGGCACAGCCGAGATTATACATCGCCTCGCACGAACCCGACTCCGCCGCCTTGTGCCACCACGTCACGGCTTCTTCAAGTGACGGCGAAACGAGAAGCCCGACACGAAAACAATGGGCAAGCTGCAGTTGCGATTCGACATCGCCCTTCTCCGCCTTCGTGCGCAGCGCTGCTATCTCCTCCGAACGGCTGGCGAATGCGGCCGCAGAATCTTCCGTCAAGGAAATGCCCGAAAGCCGGAAATTGCCCGGTAGAGCGGCTGTGAGCGGCACGGTCACCTCATCCGTTCGACCGTCCTCCAGAATGAGCTCAACCGTCACCATCTGGCCGAGGCGTGCCCGGGTCCACTCGCGCAGTTCTCCTTTCTGCTCAGGATCGGATTCAAACGAGACGACGCCCTTTTGGGCGCCGGGTCGCAGCGTCCCGCGAAGCACAATGCTCTCTCCCCATCGGTCCGTCAGGGAGGCGCAGGCCGGGCGGGAAAGTTGCCACTGCTCACGGGAAAGCCCATCACGGGAAAGCCCATCAGCCAAGAGCTGATTGGCATGACTGCCCGAGAGCAATGCAACGGCCGCTACAAGACAGCTTACGATTTTGTTTTTCATGTCAACAAGCGTTGTTTTACACATTGAGCTCTCACCCCTTCTTCGACACTCGGGAAGGCGCTTTTCTCCTCCCCCGAGCACGTGTGGGTGCGTATCGATCTCATATCATGCGGGACGGTGATGCACCGGGAGTATTGGCAGCAGGTGGTTTTGCCTTGAGCGTTGGTGACGTCAGCCATCGTTAAAAACCCAGGAAGCGCTGCCGCAGAGAAAGCCAAGTCCCCAAGCGCAGGGTATGAGGTGAACTTTTGTAGGTGCGGCCATCGTTTTGCCGTTCGAAGATCATCCCCTCATACAGACCATCCTCCACGTATTTCATGGAGTCTGTGTACTTTCCGCACGCTCCCGTAAAGGGATCAACCCAGTAGCCCAACTTCCTCCACGAAAAGCTTTTTTGGTCCAGGGGAAAGAAATACCGATCATCGACAACGATGCATATGTACTGATCATGATCCAGTTTGTACTGATCGCGCAGCAAGGAGAAAGCCTCTTCCGGGGTATAACGGGGCGCGGGAGCATGTTGAGAGAACGGAAGCTCGCCCGTTGACATATTCCCCCCGCTACATGAAACCATGAACAGCAATGCCATGAACACCCCTATCCGTCTCCATAAACTGAGGCGGAGGCCGGCATCTGCCCCCGGAGCCGCGGTTGATGATTCGCTCTCGTCGGCCGGGGCGACGCCGTTATGGCATTTTTTGTATGGAGGTGTTGGATGCATGATGGTGTCGTAGAAAGGGTGCCGGCTTAATCAAAGGGAAGCGAAGCACAGGATGCCGCCGTGTCTGAACTGCCGGGGCCGGCATGCCCTCTTTGCTCTTCTGCAAGGGCCTTTTTTTCTCGTCTCAGTTTCAGGATCACGGAAAACAAGAGGAGAACCTGACATATCAAAGCTATCACCATATACGCCAGATAACGCAAAACGGCATCGAAAACAGCGTTGATCTGCCCGTCGAAATAATCAAGCATCTCGGTCCGGCTGCCGTTTTCAATGTGCTCCGGGATGAATGTCAAAACCGTAGGCAGACTCATCATGCATAAAAAGATGATCGAAATCAAGATCATAACCCATGCGACGGTTCCGAATAAAAGAATCAGGCGGATCTTCATGAACTTGGTGCGTATTGCCGGGGCCGGCCTCCCCTGCGATGCTCGGGTGCCCGGTTACAAGGCCTGTTAAAGGGGTTACCAAGAAAGGTTCGGATCGTCGTAATGGATAACACCCATGCAAACAAAGCACTGGTATTCCACATCAATGTATCCGCAGAGCTCAACGATGCCTTGGATCTTGGGAGCTTTCGCCAGTGCCGTCAGCTTGTCCTTGTCCTCCGTACTGAGAAACAGAATACTCAGGTGCTTCACGACCTCTTTCGCCTCCTCGGGAGTGGGGCCTGACAGATAGCTCAGTGTCACGATCTCTTGTTCGGGATCATACGCCCTATAGCGATAGAGATTGACCACCAACTCTGCATCATTCTTCCCCCAAAACACCTTGTAGAACTTTTCCACGATGGGGAATGGATCCGGCTTCGCAGCCAGCGCCACCCCTCCCAGACTCAGGACGGCGCACGCGCCTGCAGCGACGGAATTTCTCAGTATTCGAGTATTCATCGTGTTTTTGTCGTGTTTTTGTTGTTCATCGGCACCCCTCCCCTTATTCGTGCAGGGCCCTCAGGCTCAAAATAAACTTTCTATACTGCTTGTAATGCTGATCCTTCTCATAGATCCAGTAGGGTTTACAACGGTCGGTATCCGCTATTTTGCTCCGAGTCAAATATCCGCAAATGTAGGAAGCGTAAGGATATTCGCATTCTTCATGAAGCGCATAGAAGTCAACGAATGCCCATGCGCGGGCGGTATCCTCTGTCTTCCCGGAGAGGATGCACTCATCGATGACCAGAGTCAGAAGACCAAACCCGAGATCGAGGCGCTCAACTTGATCAGCTTTCTTGTAACGTGCTCGGAGTTCCGAAAGCAGGCGGTTGTTCGGCAGGTCGAGCGAGCTTTCCGCGATGAGCCCATCAGGGGACCGGACGGAATCCGGAATCTTGACTTCGGGCGAGGCGATCGGGGCCGCCGACTCGCGGGATTCACGGAGAAAAAAGCTTCTCCAATCATACAGATTCACCAGAGCATGTGCAAGCTCCTTCTTGTCGCTCGCGCTGGCCTCCACCTTCAGGGGACAGGGCTTAAAGATCCATTCCGGCGCAGCTTCGTTCTTCACGAGCGGAGGCTGCGAGCCCTCGCTCTTCTCAGAGGCCTCTTCAGCCCCTGACTCGGCGTCCATTTTGGACATGAGGCAATCCCACCATTCGTTCGGATCCTCGATCGTCCAAAGTGATTGTTTCTCCTTTCCGCTGCCCGCATCGGGCCCTTCGGCCTGAGCGGGCCTTTCGCTTGCATGCGGCGGCGTGTCGGTGGCGGCACGCTGCTGGCAAGCGCTCACGAAGAAGGGGCAAAGGATTCCCGCCACGAAGAGGCGGAGGGCATGGCGGAGCAAGTGGCCGCGAGCGGCCGGTGTCTGTGATTCGTTCATGATGAGGGCTTCTCGTGGTGCCGGGGAGCTCAGCCGCGGCTTGTGCCGTTGCGGGTGGCAAAGCCGTGCAGGACCTCGGAGGGGTCCTCCGCGCTGCTCGCCCAGCCGCAGGAGTTCAGCAGCAAGCCCGCCAGCAGGCAGGCGGCCAGCCGGCCGGCGCAGGGCAGGAGTCCGGCGCGCGAGCCGCGCCGCGGGAAGATGTTGGGGAAACGGGTCATGGCAAACGAAATCGGCGCCGCGCCTTCGCACTCAGGGAGGCGGCTTTGCGCTCTCCCGAGCCCTTGCGGCTGTGTGTATACCTTATATCACGCCGCGCGATGCGAGGCAAGCCCCGTTTGCGGGGGAAACAGGCCGCGGCGGGACGGCGCACGGCTCGGGCGGGGCGGCGGGTAGGCTTTTCGCTGCGGTTCGGGGGGGACGCGCGCTCCCGGGAATCGGCGCTAAACCCCCGTCAGCGGAATCAGGATGACGTAGAGAGCGATGTAGAGGAGGAGCAGCGCGAGGGTGCGGCGCGCGGTGCCGGGCTCGGCGCGGTGTTGCAGCAGGAGCATGGTCAGATACGAGGAGCAGGCATAGCGCCGCAGGCACCCGTACCGCCAGAGGCAGCCCAGCCCCAACAGGGGTATGAGGGAGAACCCGCGGAGGACCTGCAGCATCATCAAGCCGTCCGTGGGGCGGCTTCGTTTGAACGGTTCATCGGGGAAGACGGCGGCGATGAACAGCATCGGCAAGATGGATATCAGGGCGAGGATGCCGAGCCCCAGGAAGCCGTACTTGACGTAGGGGATGCTTTTTTTCCAAAGGGCAAGCAGGAACAGGAGCGGGATGAGCGCGACCATGCCCAGTCCCAAGCTGGCCTGAGCACCGCTCGGGATCTCGTAGAGGGTGTCGAATTTGCCCATGGCCGTGATGAACAGCTGGAAGTAGGCTACAAAGAGCACGATCAGGCAACTGAAGAGGATTTCAAGGACGCTCAGGAATTTCCGCCCCCGGCTGTCGATGAAGGGGGCCGGCGCCGGAACGAAGATGTGGAGGGCCTCACTCTTCTCTCCGGAGGCGCCGAGGCATACTTTGTTGAGTTTTTTCATGGGAGTGTGGGGAAGCGGTTCCCGCCTTCGGCATTCAGGGAGGCGGCTTGGCGCTCTCCCGAGCCTTCGCGGCTGCGTGTATACCTTATATCACGCCGCGCGATGCGAGGCAAGCCCCGTTTTTGGGGGGAGGGGACAGGCCGCGGGCGGGCGGCGGGGCGAGCCGTGTGAGGCGGAGGAGCTCGGAGGGAGGCGCTCGGCGAAGGGGCTCGGAGGGTGGGGCTCGGAGGGTGGGGCTCCCCTGCGGCGCTATTCACGCTTCTTCCGCGGCTCTCGGCGCGTTTTTTGGCTCTCCGAAGGGGCGAAAGGGGCCGGGAGGCGAATTTTTTGGCTGTTTTTTTCCGAAAAGCGGCGGAAGGGGCCCGTCTCATCCCTTATACTAAGCGACAGGCTTATGCTATCAGGCTTCTTTCACAGAAACAACGCTTCGGAACTCCGGCGGAGATGCCGCGAGTGGTTTCTGGCGTCCCGGCATGGCCTGCTGAGCTATGCCCTCCGGCACGCGGACGGCATGACGGATGTTGAGCTGCTGCTGGCCGAGGTGATGCGACGGGTGGCCGAGGCGATTGCGTCGGGGCGGGTGCCGATCGAGGCAATCGCTCCGTACACGCTGCGCTGCCTGCGCAACGGGGCGGTTGAGCTTCGGAGGAAGAATGCCAGGCGTCTGGAGGCCGAGCGCCGCTTCACGGAGGCGGAGGCGGTTCAGACGCAGGCGGATGAGGCTGCGGCCTCGGGCGGGCTGGAGGATCGGCACGTTTACGTCCGCCGGCTTCTCCGGAGGCTGCCGCCGGAGCTTGCGGCGGTTGTGACGCTGCGGCTGTGGGATGAGCTGACGTTTGCAGAGATTGCAAGGCGCCTCGAGCTTCCGGAGACGAGCGTGAGGCGTCGGTATGACAAGGGTCTCCAAGTGTTAAAATCCATTCTTAATCGTTCATGAAAAAGGTGATTTACGGAAGCGAGGATGTGGAGCGGATGCTCCGCGAGCTCGCGGCGGCGGACGGGTGCCGCATGGATGATGCCATGACGGAACGCTGTTTGGCGGTGATTGACGAGGTGTTTGAGCGCCACGCGCATCGGCAGGTCTATCGGCGGCTGGCTTCCTGTGCCGCCGTGCTGGCGCTGGCGGCGGCGGGGCTTTCTCTCTTCTTCCGCTCAGCGGACGAGGTGCCGGTGGCGGCGCAGCCGGCGGTGAAGGCGGCTCCGCCGGCGGAGCATGAGGGGAGGGCGCTGCTGAGCCACCTCGACAGCTCGATGGTCGCGGGCTTCAGCCCCCGGCCTCAGGAGACCTACGCCGGCAAAAACCGGCAGACCTACGGCGTGAGTGTGTACGGTCACTATGAGTATTCGGCCTGCACGGATACCTTATAAACAACTTCAACCCTCCATACCCCTATGAAGAAACGACTGATCTACTGCCTCATCATGATGCTGCTCTGCCTGACCACCCGCGCGGCGGCGCAGGCGGCTCTCCCCGTTGCGGAACGCTGGGAGATTGTCACGGACATCTACATCGGCGTTCAAACGGCGCCCCTCTCTGCCGCGGAGCGCGAGACCTACGGCGATGCCGTGAGCGGGCGGCGGGGCCTGCGCGTGAAGCGCGTGCTCCCCGGGAGTCCGGCGGAACGGGCCGGGGTGTTGTCCGGGGATCTGATTCTGATGAACAACGGGGTGAGTGTCGCGAGGATGGAGGATTTGCTCCTCAGCGTTCGGAATACGCGCCCGGGGGAGTGGGTTCACTTCGTGATGCTGCGCGGGGGGCAGAAGCTGCCGCTGCGGGTGCAGGTGGAGGCTTTGCCGCAGCCGGTGGTGGTGGCTCACGCGACTCTGGAGCGGAGGGATTTGCCCGATATGGCCGTGATTGCGGAGAATCAGAGCCGCATTGCGGGGCTTCTGGCGGCGGAGGTGCCGGATGTGCAGGCGATCCGCGAGGAGTTCGGGAGGATTCACGCGCTCTTCCCCTCGCTGGCGCGGCCGGGGCATGTGCGCTTGTACTATGAGGCCGAGCCCGGCTACATCACGGTGACGGCGTACGCGGATCGCATCACGGTGACGGCGCAGCGCGGCCCCGAGGTGGATGTCTATGAGCTGCGAGAGCAGGGGGACCGGCTGCCGGATGAGCTCCGCCACCGCTTCCGCTGACGGGCGCCGAGCGGCGGGGCCGGGCGCCGCGCGGCGGTTCCCCTCAGGCGCGCCGAGCCGCCGGCAAGCGGCCGGGGGCGCTCACGGGGATCGCGGGGCGGCGAGCAGGTATTCCCGTCTTATTCCAGCAATTCGGATGACGCGAGAGAGCGAATGAGATAGCACATGAGCTTACCCTCGAAAAAGATGCGTATGCCCAGCTTGGTCGCACCCGGCACCACGGGCAACGAGCTTACAAAAAGTTCTCTCTTTGTTTCGATATCCGCTCGAAACACGGTAGGAGCTTTTTTCAGCGTGCGCCCGGAATCAGCTATCCATTCCACCTCAAGGCATACGTCTATGGGACTCAGCGCCGCCAGCCCTCGCTTTCTCTTCGCGCGCTCGTTGTAAAGAACGCTTGGATGAGAGTCCGACAGGGTCACATAAATCGTGCCTTGGCGGCATTCACATCCGCTGATGTGAATGCCATTATCGTAGAAGACATCCTTCTTGTATACTTTGATGCGGTATTTGTATCGCTCTAACGCATCGGCGGATTCCTTCTCAAGCAGATTGAGCAGGGTCATCTGTTCTATACTGTTCCTGCACAAGACATAGCTGAGATATTGATCAATATCCAAAGAATCGGGTATCAGGATTTCCGCATGGCGATAGTTCTTTGTCTTTAAGAGATTTTTGTATGTGTTATCGTAGATGTATTCGAAATTCAAGCGTGAGAACTCCTCGATGGTCTTGAATGTCCTCGCCCGGTGCCCGGCCTGTGAACGCTCTGAAAACTCCACGTCGGGATGCGTCAGCAATTTTTCCAAATCAAACAGAAAAAACACCGGAACCGGAACATTGGCATTCGCATCTCCGTGATAACGCAACGCAGGGTGTTTGTAGCCTTCGTTATAATACTGTGTAGGGGTTTGCGGCCTGAAATACAGCCGAACGTTCGATATGACCTCACGATCCGTGATATCTATAACCTGTCGGCTTGCATTATCATTCCGCATGAGACGGTTGCTGAGAGCCCGGCTGCGGCTGTGCAGCTTCCCGCTTCCCAAGATGCCGGCGGCATTGCACACATCCGTGAAATGAAACGCATACTTGCACCACCATGACGGGCAGATGCCGCGATGCACGTTTTGCCGAATGATGTCGCGATAGTCCATGCGTGTCACTTGTCCCCGTAGACAGACATTCTCCCCACTCCGGCATTGAGCTGGTAACCGTCTCTCATCTGTTGAATGACCGGATCATACACCTTGATTTCGGATAAATACCCTGCCGAATGCAAAAGAGCACACAATAGTGACTCCTGCTCCGTCAGGCTCTCAAGCGAAACAACGCTTGACGTGCGGAGATGATCCCATACCCGATACAACTCATCTTCCGATAGGGCAATACTTGCCGACGGATCCACCCCTGTGAAATGGAAGGCGCCATCCGCGTACCTCATGGAGACCGACTTATTGCCCCATTGAAACCCATACGGAAACATCGAGCTGAGATCCCTCAAATCATCCCTCACACCGATGAAGGACATATCCTTGGCATGGCTCTTCAACCACTCGCTCGTTTTCCGCTGATCCCTGTGTTCGGGCTTTTGGTCCGGATGCTTGCCCAGATAGATATAAATCGGGATCGGAAGATTCTTGAGATACTTCTCCATGAGCTGCTTGACGTCGCTCCACTCCAACTCACCGTTTCCGCAGCCCAGACGAGGGAAGGCGATGGATGTTATACCCTTCTCGGCATAGGTTTGGACAAACTTTTTGAGCCCTGCCTCGATGTACTCCAACTTAGAAGGTCGGCGCCAATTCTCCTTCGTGGGGAAGAGGAGAACCCAATAATCATCCTCGTAAAATAACATCAGGGTGCCGATCTTCAGCAATCCTTGTTCGCACACAGCCCTGTAGCGCTCATACATCTTCGGGTAACGCCTCTTGAAGGAAAGGGCTATTCCCTTTCCCATAACGCCCACGGTATTGACCGTATTCACGATCACTTGAGCAGGACTTTCGAATATATCTCCTTCAATATACTCTATCATAAAAGGCTGGTCGCAGGCTGTTTCTGGCGAGGTGCGTATGGGATTTTAGCAGATCGGCACCGGATGTACAGCTTGAAATCCTCCTTCCGCCTTCCTGTCTCATACACCGGGCGGCCGGTGGCAAGCCGCCGGGCGCGCTCACGGTTTCGCCTCGGCCTCTGGGGCCGGCTCAGTCTTCAGGTCTGCCTCCAACTCGCGGAGGTATTCTCGCGCCGGTTCACAGCCCCGGTCGGCTGCCAGACGGAGCCACTGCTCTGCCGTCCGCAGCGATTTCTCCACGCCGAGGCCTTGCAGATAGCACAGGCCCAGATTGCACTGCGCCTCGACGCAACCCTGACTTGCTGAGCGCTCGTACCACTTCACCGCCTCTTCGAGAGATTTCTCCACGCCAAAGCCTTGCTGATAGCACAGGCCCAGATTGCACTGCGCCTCGGCACAGTCCTGCTCTGCCGCGCGGCGGAAGCACTTCACCGCCTCCGCCGCGGATTTCTCCACGCCAAAGCCGTCCCGATAGCAGAGACCCAGATTGTACCGCGCATCAGGACTGCCCTGCTCGGTTGCGAGGCGGAACCACTTCACGGCCTCCTCCGCGGATTTCTCCACGCCGAGCCCGTTGTAATAGATCACCCCCAAGTACAGCTGCGCCACGCCGTAGCCCTGCTCTGCCGCGCGGCGGAACCACTTCACTGCCTCCGCCGGGGATTTCTCCACGCCGAGGCCCTCGTGGTACAGCAGACCCAACTTGCACTGCGCCTCGACACAGCCTCCTTCCGCGGACTTGCGGATCCAGCGAGCCGCCTCGGCGGGGGAGGGCAACACGAGGGTCCCGTCGCCGAGGAGGCGGCCGATGAAATACGGTGCCCGCGCCGCGCCTCCCTGCTCGACGCATCGACGGAACAGAATCGGCAGGCAGAGGACGCCGACATCCGCCCCGCGCTCAGCCATCGCGGCAGATTGCTCGCGGATCACGCGCAGAGCCGCCAGCGCTTTCTCATCCGCCGGCCGGCCGTCGGAGCTGTCCTTCTCCACCGCATCGCATCGCTGAGATAGGACCCGATGCGCGCCATAGACCGCGCCATGGTATTGCGAGACGGCCTCCATCTCCCATTGCCTCGAGCGGATGATGCCCAGCAGAACCTGTGCTTCCTCCATCCCTTGATCCGCCGCCCGGTGCACCCACTGCCTCGCCTCCTCCAGCTCGGCGGAGGTGGCCCAAAAACTACCGACCGGGTCGTCGAGATCGCCGAGCTCGACGGGGTCCTCCTCGCCTTCGGGCAAGCGGATCGGCTCGTCTCGCACTTCTCCCTCGGCCGCGAGGCGCGCCAGTGCGCTCTGCGCCCGCTCATCGCCCTGTTCCGCGGCCTTGCGGAACCAGCGGGCCGCCTCGGCGCGCGACGGCAGCACGCCCCGGCCATCGCGAAAGAGGCAGCCGAGCAGGTACGCCTCCCCTCCCTTCTCCGCGGCTTGGCGGAAGAGGACGGCGGCGCGATCGAGCTCCGCCGTGAGCCGGCGCTTTTCTTCGTATTTTCTGCTGATGACGTGCAGGGCCTGCCGCGCCTCTTCATCCCCCCGCTGCGCGAAGTAGCCGTCGAGGTACTGACAGGCCTGAAGCATCCGGCGAGCGCTCTCCTCATCCGCTTCCTGCAGGCTGAGGATGCCGAGCATGAACTGCGCCTCGGCGCTTCCCTGATCCGCCGCGCGGCGGATCCACGGCTTGGCTTCCTCAAGCGCCGCGGCATCGACGCCCGCGCCCGGAGCGTCGGCAGGCGCGGCAGGGGCGGCAGGGGATTTCTCGCTACGGGCCTCCCGCGCCGCTTCGGGCGCGGCGGGGGTTGCAAACAAGGGGGCTGCGAGCGCCCCGGCCAACAGGATCAGAGCTTCCTTTTTCATGAGAGGGTGTACGCTTTTTGAGGCGGGACGGCGGCGGCAGGCGCGGTCCTACTTCGCATCGGGAAACAAGGAGAAGATCTTGTCGCTCACATGGATGTAGTCCGATTGGCCCTTGGGTTGATACCAGCCGGCATCCCAATAATTCATCGGCACCTCCGCGACAACTTCCTGATGCTCATCCAAGAACTCGAGGCGGTAAAACACAGCCGGATCGGTGATGATGCGATCGCTGGTGCGCTCGGACCAAGGGCCGGCGCTTCTCCATTCCTCCAAGAGGGCTCGCTTGGTGTCCGGGCTGAGGGGGTAGGTATGCGTCTGAACCGTCCGCAACGAGCGGCTTTTCTCTGTGATGCGGACGTACTCCGCGCGCTGCTCGATGCGGGCGAGTTTTTTCTGAATGGCTGCCCATTCTGCCGCTGATACTTTGTTGAACTTCCAGAGTGAGCCGGACTCTTTCCTTTCCGAAGGCGGGTTATTCCGGCGCTCTTCGCAGGGGGCCGGGCTCGCTTCCGGGCTTTGGCATGCGGCGAAGGCGAGGCAGAGGGATGCGATGACGAGTTGGTTCATGGGATGCGGCATAGGGTTTCTCTATCTTATATCACGCTGATCAGCCGGCGGCAAGCTCTTTGTGAGTCCGTGCGGCGTACGTCTCGGCATCGGCGGCGAAGCCCTGGGGCGTCAGGTGCCGCCCACGCTTCCGGAGGCCGCCCTGATCTGGCGGGCTTGCGTCCAGACAAAATCCGCCCTCCAGCGGCCCGGCTGCGGCATCCTCGGCGCGGTGAATCGGGTTTTCGGCGCGGGGATCTTTTTCGGATCTCGCCCATGAGACAGAGCGGCGTCACCAAGCGGGTCAGCATGCGTTTTGTGCTTGCGGAAATCTGCTGAGAGCGGGTCACATAAAAAGAGCCCTTTCACCACGCAACGCGGGAAGGGCTCTGTTTTCATCCGAGTCAGAGCGCGGAAACCGCAGGGGCAAATCGCATACAGGCCTGAGCTCAGCTCTTCGCCCGGCCCTCGCTCGGTCGGGCGGCGGCCGGCAGGCGGCGGATGATCAGAGAATCCAGCGCGGCGAAGACGCTCGGCGGCAGGGCGAAGCGATTCGGGTATTTCCCTTCGAGCGGCGGGTAAAAGTCTATCCAGTCCAGCCAGCAGATCGGGCGCCCCGCCGCGTCGTAGAAGATCAGGGTCGGGAATTGGTCGGTACAAGCATCATCGCAGTAATAGTCATCAGCCTCATCCACCGGGATGATGCGGCCGTGGGACTCAGGGTGATACACCGCGTGGCGCAGGAGCGAGTCGATGAAGAATCGGGCTTCGCTGCCCTCCAGGCAGACGCAGGCGGACGGCAGCGGGATCCAGGTGTCCTCGCGGCTCCATT
The DNA here is from genome assembly GCA_900548895.1 of uncultured Akkermansia sp. Lineage (GTDB taxonomy): Bacteria > Verrucomicrobiota > Verrucomicrobiia > Verrucomicrobiales > Akkermansiaceae > Akkermansia > Akkermansia intestinavium. The sequence continues at coordinate 2,918 of URLZ01000021.1, read as the reverse complement.
GCCAGCAGATTCTCACGGCCACCGCCTGTTTCAGGCGCGCATAGCTGTCCGTGCCATACAACTCCCTAGCCCCCGGATACGCTTCGAGCACCTCGCCCACGTCTTCCTCGGGCTCCTCCCCCTCTGCGGCCGCGTCGGACTCGCCCCGAGCGAAGCCGCAGCCGCCCTCAGCTTCGTTCTCACCTTCGCCCTCTGCTTCGTTCGGCGTTCGCCGCGGTGCTGCGGACGTCGCCTTGGCGCCGCGAGCGCGCAGCAGGGCCGCGGTATCCGAGGCGCCGGCTCTCTCGGCGAGACTCAGCGGGGTGTCGCCGTCCTCGTTGCGGGCGTTGACGTCAGCCCCCGCGGCGAGCAGCATCTCGGTAAGCTCGCTGTCCTTGTAAGCGGCGGCGGCGTGCAGGGGTGTATTGCGGCAACAGTCTCGCACGTTCGGGTCTGCACCGTGCTCCAGCAGCAGGCGCACGCGATCCGGACGATGGCGGTCGACGGCATCGTGCAGAGTCCCGCCGCCGAACTCACCGCGCGCCCGGACCTCGGCTCCGTGTTCAATGAGCAGGCGCATGGTCTCCGGCGAGCGGCTCCAACAGAGCAGCATGCCGGATTCCGCCGGTTTGACGCGGGCGCCGTGCTCCAACAGCAGGCGCACCAGTTCGGGGCTTCCGGGCGCAGGATCTCCCGCTTCGCCCAGCACCGCCATCAGCAGCAGAGAATCCCGCTTCGGCTCGCTTTCAGCCACATCCGCCCCGTGCTCCAGCAGCAGGCGCACGAGCTCGATATGGCCGCCGAGCACGGCGCATTCCAGAGCCGTGCGGCCCGGCTCCCGATACTTCGCGCGGGCGTTCACATCCGCGCCATGCTCCAGCAGCAAGGCCGCGATCCGGCAGCTTTCAGCTCCGCAGGCATTCTCCGCAGCACAGTGAAGAGGCGTCTGCCCGTAGTCATCCTTCTGATTCACCTTCGCACCGCGCTCGATGAGCACGCGCGCCAGCTCGGGGAGACCGGCGCAGGCGGCGAGGTGCAGCGGTGTGTTGCCTCCGGCATTGACGGCATTCGGATCCGCCCCGCGCTCCAGCAGCAGGCGGGCCGCTTCCGCCTGCCCCATGCGAGCCGCCGTGTGCAGGGGTGTCTCATCCCCTGTCGCCCGAGCCTGCACGCTTGCACCGGCGTCCAGCAGCAGCTCGACGACCTCCGCCGCTCCCCCCTCCGCAGCTCGGTGCAGCGGCGTACCGCGGCTGCTGTCGGCCCGGGGATCCGCCCCCCTGCCGAGCAGCAGGCGCACGACGTCGGCCCGGCCAGCCAGCGCCGCCAGATGGAGCGGCGTCTCGCCCGTGAAGCTCCGGGCATTGGGGTCGGCCCCGGCCTCCGGCAAGCGCCGAACCTCATCGACCCGGCCTTGAAAGGCGGCCTCGTGCAGCGGGCTTGCACAGGCGTCGCTCCCCAAGAGTGCGGCGGCTTCGGAAGCGCTCAGCGCGGGCACCGTGCGATCCGTGATGTCGCCGGTGCCGCAGGTACTCAGGATGCGCCCCGCACTCAGGCGCCACACGGCAGCGCCCGCGCGGGGGTCGGGGGCTGCGGTTTTGTCGCGGCTCTCGCTCCGCGCGGAGCGGGCCGGGGCGCCCGCCTGCGCGGCGGGTGCTGCGCCGGAAGGGGCGGCGGGAAGCGGGGATTCTGCCGCGGCCCCGGCCTGAAGCAGCAGGGCGGCGGCGATGAGCGCTGAGCAAGGAAAGGTTGATGTCATGGTGGTGAAGTTGGGTCGTTCGGCACCCTCCCTGTGGCCCTCGGGAGGCGTTTTCTCCTCCTTCGCACGAGGTCAAGGGGGTGCTTTGATATCTTATATCACCCGAGGCAGCGCTGTGCAAGCTCTCTTTCAGTCTCATGCCGCTTTCTCTCAATCAAAACGGGCGAGACGCACGTCGGCGCATGCCCGGCTGCGGCGCGCGCCGGAGCTGGGTGCTGCGAGACGGGGAGGGGCTTGTGACGCGGTGCGGGTCTCGAGCTGTTTTGTTGAGCCTCAGGAGACCTTCGGCAAACAAAAAAACTGACTCCCCAGTCTTGCCTCCCATTGTAGCACCTGCTACAATGACTTTATGCTAAACTCTTTATACGGAGGTCAAGGCTGGAGAGTCAGCACCGCTATTGTTGCTGAAAAGAGCATTGAGGTCAAGCTGGTAATTGACCAAAGATACAAATTTTTATGTCCTCACTGCTCTGCGAGGTTAATAAAGCACTCTCTCAGAGAGACTTACGCGCAAGCTTTACCCGTCGAAGGCCGGCAGGTCACTTTACATGCTGAGGTATACTGTGGCTCTTGTCCATGCTGCGGTCGTTTCTCATCGCTCCGACCGCCCAGCTTCCACCCTACGATGCACTTCACGCGCTCCTTTATGCAGACGGTCTCGGCCGAGTTCGTCTATGCGCCGGCTGAGAGCTTGGGCTACAAGTACGGAATCGATGCCTCAACCGTCAGACGCATTGACAGGGAGGTGCTCAGGCAATCACAACCGGAGCCGACGAAAGACGGTCTTGAGTCCATAGTCGTTGATGAGAAATATCTTGGGCCGACTTGCGGCTTTGTAACCTTGGTCGTCAATGCCCGCAGTGGAGAACCGCTTTACATGGCGCCCGGCAAAGATAGGACGGCTCTTGACGGCTTTTTCAAATCTCTCTCAGCCGGGCAGAGGCAATCCATCCATTGCATCGGCATCGATCGAGGAAACGCCTACCGCGCCTCAGCCCTGGCGAACATTCCCGATATTCGGATATGTTACGATCCTTATCACCTCATAGCCAACATGAACGCCGTCGTCGACAAAATGAGGAGGGCAGCCATCAAGGGAGCCTCTTACGCAGACTTACAGCTCTTGAAGAACTCGCGTTATCTGTTGCTCAAGAGCCCTGAGAACTTGGATGCAAGCGGCGAA
>URLZ01000020.1 GCA_900548895.1 uncultured Akkermansia sp. | reverse complement strand
CCAATGTGGCAGAAAATCATGCTCAAGAGGTGAGTCCACGTGTCGAGCCGGGAGGAACCTTTGTCGCTTTTGAACTTTTTTGCGGCTTCTTCCACGAGGAAGCGCGGAATAAGTCTTGCAATTTGGGCAAAAAGGGTTATATTTTCCACGGAGGTTTGTTGATTATTTGCAACCCCAGCATACGGTTTGCCGGGGAAAAATCAAGCCTCCATTTTTTGTGTACTCAAGTCGCGGTCAAAATGACCGCGACTTGAAACTTTGGGACACATGTGGTGCGGCTCCCGCCTGCCCCGCATCCGGCGGACGGCGTCGGGAGCTTGAGCGCCGGGGGATTCCGACGGAGGCGGATCGGGCAGCGCCCCGCAGCCGAGGTTCGCCTCCGAGGCGCGTGAGACCAGCGAGGCGTCTCTCGGCAGGGCGTGTGGGGGGAAGGGGAAAGAGGGAAGGGGGGTGAGAGGTGTGTCGGCAGGGTGCGTTACCGAGGCGTGCCGTCGTCGGTGCCTTCGGGGCTCATCGCGGGCGCACCGGGGGAGGCTCCGTCGCCGGGGGCTCCTGCCGAGCTGTTGGCGGGACTATGTTGGCGGGACTATCCGCGGAGCCGGTTGCAGAGCCGTTCTCGGAGCTCGCCCCGCTGCCGGCCTCCGAACTGTCTCCGGGGATGTCGTCCGCGAGGTCGGAGTCGGTGATGACGTTGAAGGGAATGGCGTCGTTGGTTCGGGGCAGGGGCGAGTTGCCTCCGTCGGCGGGGTCTGTTGTCGAGTCTCCGCCATCGCGGAAGCTTTCGCCGAAGATGCGTCCGAAAGCTTCGCCGTTGATGAAGTCGGCGAGATCCTCCGAGTTGTGGCAGTCCTTCTCCTGCAGGTAGAGCAAGGTCGGGATGACGGCGCGGTGCACTTCTTCGGCGGCCTCGCGGTCATCCCCCCAGTTCTGCGGCCAGGGGGCCTGCGCGTCGGCGCAGAGCTGCACGAGCTGCTCCGCGCGGCTTTGCAGCACGGGCGCGGCGGCATCGGCCGTGCGCGCGTCGGTGATGGAGGCCAGCAGGTCGAGCAGGCGCAGCATCTGCTGGCGGCGGAAACTGCCGCTGTAGCGCGCGGGCAGCTCGGGTGCGCCCGGTGCGCGGGTCAGCTCCGCGCCCTCGCTCGGCACGAAGAGGTAGGCTGAGGGATCCATCGGGTCAAAGGTCCCCGCGACGGGATCGATCAGCAGCAGCTGGTAGAGCGACGAGTTCAGCGTCTTTCCCCAGAAGGAGGGCGTGAGGCGGGCGGCGATGGCGAGCTCAATGGCGTATTTGTCGTGAAAGGAGCCGTCGGGCATGCGCACGCGATACCGGCTGCGGAGAGCGAGGCGGGACTGCGTCTGCACGATGCAGCTGCGGTCGACGGCGTGCAGCAGCGGCGTCTCCGCGCTGATGAGGAGCTTGCCGTCACTCACGACAAAACCGATGCACCACTCGGCCCGGCGCAGGCAATCGCGAAAGAGGTTGACGCCGTCCGGGCTGCTGCTCAGGGTGATGCCCGGGCTGTCGGCGAGATCCCAGCGGTAGCTCACGGCCAGTTTGCCCGCGGCCTCGGCCTGATCCGAGGGCAGGGGGATGTTCAGCCCGGCATCCTGCTGTTCGACCTCGTCGGGCACGAGAGCCGGGCGCATCGCAAGCGCGATGAAGCCCGCGGCTCCGAGAACCAGCACCAGCAGGGTGCGTTTGTGCCATCGCTTCATGCGGCTATTGTAACCGCAGCGCCTTCTCGAATCAAGACTTGAGTTTCTCCCGCAGGGGTATATAATGCTGCGCGTCATGAGCATTACTTCGTACGCGAACCCCTATGTTCTGGACTTGGTCGCCTACCAGCCCGGCAAGCCCATTGAAGAGACCGCCCGCGAGTTGGGGATGAACCCCGCAGACATCGTGAAGCTGGCATCCAACGAAAATTCTCTCGGGCCCTCGCCCAAGGCGGTGGAGGCCATGCAGCGCGCTGCCGCCGGTGCTCATATCTACCCCGACGGCGCGAGCTTCGATCTGCGCAGCCGCATCGCGGCCGACTTCGGCGTGAGCTTCGAGCAGACCGTCGTGGGCAGCGGCAGCAGCGAGATCATCGAGTTGCTCTGCCACGCCTTCCTGCATCAGGGTCTGGCCCTCGTCGCCGCCCGCCACAGCTTCTCGATGTACCCCATTATGTGCAAACTCTTCGGCGCCCAGTACATCGAGGTCGAGAACAAGCCCGACTGGTCGCACGACCTCATGGGCATGCTGCGCGCCATCACGCCCGAGACGCGCCTCGTCTTCATCACCAACCCGACCAACCCACTGGGCACGATGGTGCACCAGCAGGAGCTCGATGACTTCATGGCGCAGGTGCCCGACCACGTCGTCGTCGCCATCGACGAGGCCTACATCGACTTCGCCGACGACAAGCCCGACACGGTGAAGTACGTGCGCGAGGGGCGTAACGTCATCGTCATGCGCACCTTCTCGAAGGCCTACGGCCTCGCCGGCATCCGCGCCGGTTTCGCCGTCGCCACGCCTGCCATCGCCGACCTGCTCAACAAGGCCCGCACCCCCTTCAACCTCAACCTCATCGCCCAGGCCGGCGCTCTGGCCGCCCTCGATGACCGCGAGCACATCGAGCGCTCCGTCGAGATGGTGCGCCGAGGCCGTGAGCAGTACTACAGCGCCTTCAAGTCCTGGGGCATCGACTACATCCCCAGCCAGGGCAACTTCGTGCTCGCCAAGGTCGGGCACGGCCGCGAGGTCTTCAACAAGGCGCTCGCTCAGGGCGTCATCCTGCGCCAGATGGACGGCTACGGCCTGCCGGAATACATCCGCATCACCGTGGGCACCGAGCGCGAGAACGCCCGCTGCCTCGAGGTGCTCGCCGGCATCCTCGGCAAGTGAACCGCCACTCGGGCGCCGAGAGCCGGAGGACGGCCTGTGAACGGCCTCCGGCCCCGGCTGAGCCCCCTTTACGTCGAGGGAGTGCGATCGCGAGATCGCACTCCCTTTTTGCGTCGTCGGGATGTGTTGATGCCGGCAGGGTGGGGCGGAGCCCGCGGACCGGGCCTCAGTCCCGCTTCTCGATGAGCGTCAGAATCTGGAAGGGACGCAGGCGCAGCACCTTGCAGGCGTCGGCGGAAACGCCCTCACCGAGGTCGCCCGGGCGGGGTGTGAGCTCGGTGACGCGGGCCTCGGGCTGCTCGGGGTTCGCCTCCTCCAGCAGGTTAGCCGGCACCGGGGCCGGGGCACCGGGCGGCGTGAGCAGCACGCAGTTGCTCGGGCGCCCGCAGGTCTCGACGAGGCGCAGAACGCGCGCATCGGAATCCTCGGCGCGCTTGACAACCTCGAGCTTCACCGAGCTGCCGGGCAGCAGGCGGTAGCCCGACGGATGGCGCAGCAGGGCCGCGCAGCCCGGCAGCACCACCGGCTCGCGGTTGAGCCCGTCGGCGGCATCGCTCACCAGCGTGTTCTCCGCTGGGTTGCCCCTGTGCGGCAGCAGGCTGTAGGTGAAGCGGTGCAGCCCCTCCTCGTGGCGATAGTCGGGGTAGAGAGCCGAGCGCAGCAGCGTGAGCTCCAGCGCATCGCGGCGCAGCTTTGATCCGTATTTGCAGTCGTTGAGCAGGGCGAGGCCGCCGTCGGGATCGCTCAGGTCGATGTAGCGCTGGCAGGGCACCTCGAACTTGGCCATCTCCCAGCTGGTGTTGGCGTGCAGCGGGCGCTCGACGAAGCCGTACTGAATCTCGTAAAAACTGCGGGGCCGCGCCGTCTCCACGGGGAACTCAACCCGCAGCACGCGCCGCTGCTCGTGCCAGTCCACCTCCGTCTCAAAGTCGAGGCGCTTGGAGCCTCGCGGCAGCACGAGCGTCTGCCGAATCACCGAACGGCCGATCTCGTAGCGCACGCGCAGCGAGCACCCCGCCGCCGACCGGCGGAGGCCGTCGACCTGCACCGCATGCGGGCGCTGCGGCACACCCTCGGTGCGGTACCACTGATCGAGATCCCAGCCCTCGTAATTGTTCGGGCGATCCACATACAGCAGCAAATCATTGCCCCCGCAGCCGAAGCGCAGCGTGCGCCCTTCCTCGAAATCGCGCAGACAGACCAGCCGCATCGACTCCGGCGCAAAGCCGTAGGCCACGCGCTCATTGCTCAGCCACAGCAGCCCGGGGAACTCCTCCTCCACAGCCGCCGGCTCCGCCGCCGAGCCTCCCGGCGTTGCCCCGTCGACCGAGGCGCCCTCCGGGTCCGCGAGCGGAGTGGTGTTCTCGCGCAGCGTCAGCGTCCCCTGCGCCGGAATCCTCACGAGCGCCCGGCAGTCCTCCTCCCCAAGCTCCAGAATCGGAACCTCGCGGCCCTCCTCGTCCGTCCAGCGGCGGCCGCGGCAGGAGGCCGGCAGGCGCACCAGCCCCTCCCATGCCGAGGGCAGCGTGTTGATGAGGGCCACCGCATCCTCCTGACGGCGGCAGAGCTCGCTCGCCAGCGCCTCCGTCAGCTCTCGGCAGGCGCGCAGCGCCTCCTCGTGCTCGCGCTCCGTCGTGCGATAGGTCTGCTCGATGGACGAGCCCGGTATGATGTCGTGAAACTGGTTGAGCAGCAGCACGCGCCAGAGACGCTTGAGCTCCTCGCGGGGGTAGCGCTGAGGCGGCAGGCAGGACGCCACCCACTCCAGCTGCACCAGCGCCTGCTCCAGCCGGCGGTTGTTCCGCTTCGTGCGCGCCTGATTCGTCAGCGTGCCGCGGTGCATCTCCAGATAGAGCTCGCCGTCCCAGACGGGCAGGTGGTCGCGGTAGCGCTCCAGCGCGCGGAAAAAGTCCCGCGCCGGGCGGAACTGCGAGCGCGGGCAGCCCTCGAGGTTGCTCACGCGCAGCTCGCGCTCCAAGTGCCCCTCCGCCGGGCCGCCTCCGCCGTCGCCCAGACCGATGAGCGAGGCGAAGAGCGGCGCGACATCCGCCTGCGCATAGTTGTCCTGCGCGTGCGTGCGGCGAATCGGATCGGCCTCCGAGGAGTAAGTGTCCTCGGGCGGGAAATGCGTCAGCACGCTGCTGCCGTCAATGCCCCGCCAGATGAAGCTGTTGTGCGGGAACTTGTTGTACTGGCTCCACGAAAGCTTCTGCGTCAGGAAGTACGAGCAGCCGCTCAGGCGGATGATCTGCGGCAGAGCCGCCGAATAGCCGAAGACATCCGGCAGCCAGAGCTGATCCACCTGCTGCCCGAAATAGCGGCGGTAAAAGCCCTGCCCGTGCAGGAATTGCCGCACCATCGACTCGCCCGAGATGATATTGCAGTCCGCCTCCACCCACATACCGCCCTGAAGCTCCCAGCGGCCCTCCGCCACCGCCTGCTGCACCTTGCGGAAGAGCTCCGGCGAGCGCTGCCGCACGAACTCGTAGAGCTGCGGCTGCGACGCGCCGAACACGTAGCCCGGGTAGCGGCGGATCATCTCCAGCTGGCTCGCGAAGGTGCGCACCGCCTTGCGGGCCCCGTCCTGCACCGTCCACAGCCAAGCCACATCGAGGTGCGCGTGCCCGACGGTGTACACCTGCAGGGCGGACGACACCGCCGGGCGCGCCAGCTCCGGCGCCAGCACGCGGCGCGCGGCCGCCGCCCCCGCCGGATCATCGCCGTAGGCGTCGGCCGCCGCATTGAGCACCGTGAGCAGCTGGCGGCGGCGGTATGAGCCCTCGGGGCAGCACCGGCAAAGCTGGTAGAGCACCTCGCAGTCGTAATAGAGCTGCCAGGCCTCGCGGTTGAGAATCCCCAGCCGCATCCGCCGCGCCGTCGCATCAAAATCACCGCCGATGCCGTCGTCCGTGCGGTGGGGATCCGTCCGCAGATTGACCCCGAAGAGCGAACTGCCCGTGCACTCGGCCACAAACTCCAGCCGCGAGCCCCGGCGCATCCACCCCTGCGGGAAAAACAAATCCTTGCGGTAGGTCACATTGAAGACCGAGCAGCCCGTCACCGCATACCAGGGGCAGAGCTCCGCATCGAAAACCAGACACTCGCCGCTCATGTCGAGCTCAAAGGCGAGATCCTCCTGCTCCCAGCCCGGCGGCAACTCCACCGAAGCGCGCAGCCAGGCATTCTCCCACGGCCCGCCCCAGCGCTCCCCCTCGCGCAGAGGGCGAAACTCCTCGCCCAGCGCCTCCTCGGGGCTCAGATCTCGGGTGCCGACGCAGGCGCACGTCACCTCCAGCGGTATCGTCGTGCGGAATCGATCACGGTGCAGGCGCTCGACAAACAGCTCGCAGCGCCGCAGACGCAGGGCAAATTCTTCCTTGAACATATCAGACTGTCAGAGTAGCACGCCGGAGGGGGGAGGGGCAAGCCAAATGTGAGGTTGACAGCGCCGCGCTCGATCGTTATACTGTTTGCATGGTGCAAGCAATGGATTTGGCGGGAACCTGGCAGATGACGGGCGGCGGCGTCAGCATCGCAGCCGAGGTGCCGGGTGATCAGTACAGCGCCCTGTTGGCCGCCGGACGCATCCCCGACCCCTACATCGGGCTCAACGAGCAGAGCGTCCAGTCCTGGCGCGAGTGCGACTGGGTCTTCAGCCGCGAGTTTGAACTGCCGAGCGACCTGCTCGCCTGCACCGAGATCTTTCTGCGCCTCGACTACCTCGACACCGTCGCCCGCATCGAGATCAACGGCGAAGAGGCGGGGCAGAGCAGCAACATGTTTCGCTCGCTGCACCTGCCCGTGAGGCACCTGCTGCACCCCGGCTTCAACAGAATCGACATCAGCTTCCGCCCCGCGCATCGCGAGGCTGCCGCCCGCGCCGAAGCCGCCGCTCGCGAGCTCGGCATCGACCTCGCCGCCCCCGTCTCGGACAACAACCGCCTGCCCAACATGAACATGCTGCGCAAGGTGCAGTGCCACGCCGGCTGGGACTGGGGCCCCTGCCTGATGGTCTGCGGCCCCTGCGGGCGCGTCGACCTGCTCGGCGTCCGCGCCGCCCGCATCCGCTCCGCCTGCACCGAGAGCCGCCCCGAGACCCCCGGAGCACTCGGCGGGCCCTGGCTCATCGATCTGGACGTCACCGTCGAGCGCGTCGGCGAAGCCCCCCTGCCGCTCTGCATCCGCGCCGACATGCCCGGAGCCGAAAGCTGCACCGTCGACATCGAGCCGGGCAGCAGCGCAGCCCGCCTGCGCCTGCGCGTGCCCGAGCCCCGCCTCTGGTACCCCGCCGGGCAGGGCGAGCAGTCTCTCTACGAACTCCGCATCAGCCTCTACCCCGACACCGCCGCCCGCCTGGCCGAGAGCGAGGCGCGCGGCTGCGGCATCGCGAGTGACGACGAAGTCACGCGCACCATCGGCCTGCGCCAACTGGAAGTCATCCGCCGTGCCGACGACATCGGCGAGAGCTTCACCGTCTCCGTCAACGGGCGCGAGCTCTTCTGCAAGGGCGCCAACTGGATCCCCTGCGACGCCCTGCCGTCGCGGCAGAAGCCCGAAGTCTACGAGCGCCTGCTGCGCGACGCCGTCGCCGCCAACATGAACATGCTGCGCGTCTGGGGCGGCGGGCAGTGGGAGCGCGACTGCTTCTACGAACTCTGCGACAAGCTCGGCCTGCTCGTCTGGCAGGACTGCATGTTCGCCTGCATGCACTACCCCGCCACCGCCGGCTTCCTCGAGGACATCCGCGCCGAGATCAGCGCGCAGGTGCTGCGCCTGCGCGACCACCCCTGCATCGCCCTCTGGTGCGGCGACAACGAGTGCGCCGGCTCCTGCGCCGGCGGCGACGCCCCGGCCGAAGAAGCCAAGGCCGCCAACTACCTGCGCTTCAACGCCTGCGTCGCCGAGGCCGTGCGACGCGCCGACCCCACCCGCCTCTTCTGGCCCAGCTCCCCCTGCAACGGCGAGGGAAGCCTTATCGGCTCCTGGCACGACGACACCACCGGAGACATGCACTACTGGGCCGTCTGGCACGGCAGCAAAGCCTTTGAAGCCTACCTCGACGTCCGCCCCCGCTTCTGCAGCGAATTCGGCTTCCAGTCCTTCCCCTCCCTCTGCACTGTGCGGCGCTACACCGAGGGGAAGGAGCACGACGTCGAAGCCCCCGTCATGACCCTCCACCAGAAGCAGACCGGCGGCAACCGGCGCATCGCCCGCACGTTCGAGCGCTACTTCCACCACCCCCGCAGCTTCGAGGACTTTCTCTATCTCAGCCAGGTGCAGCAGGCCCTGGCCATCCGCACCGCCGTCGAATACTGGCGCCACAGCAAACCCGTCTGCATGGGCACCCTCTACTGGCAGCTCAACGACAACTGGCCCGTCGCCTCGTGGTCATCCATCGACTACTACGGCCAGTGGAAGCAGCTTCATTACCACGCCGCCCGCTTTTACGCCCCCGTCGCCATCGCCGCGCGAAGCCTCGGCGACGAAGTGCGCCTGAGCGCCGTGAGCGACCTGCCCGTCCCCTGCCGCGGCACCCTGCGCGCGCGCTGGATGACCTTTGAAGGCGGCGTGCTCTCGCGCTGGCTCTTCGTCGTGAAGCTCGACGCCAACGCCCCCGCCACCGAAGTCGGGCGCATCCCTATCGGGCATCTGGACGCCGAAAGCGGCTTCCTCGTCGTCGACATGGAGGCCGAGGACTGGCAGGGGCGGCAGCACCGCCAGCGCATCACCCACTTCCTGCGCCCCCCGCGCCAGTGCCGGCTCGCCCGCGCCGACGTGCAGATGCGCGTCGACGGCGAGACCATCGAGCTGAGCACCGACAAGCCCGCCTTTTACCTCACCGTCGAATCCCCCGAGCGGCCCCTGCTGCTCAGCGACAACTCCATCACCCTGCTGCCCGGCGAGCGGATCACCATGCGCGTCCTGCGCGGCGGCCCCGTGAGCGCGAGCGAGCTCAGCTGCCGCCACCTGCGCCAGACCTACCGCTGAGGGCCCTCGGCGCCGTCCTCGCTTCACCGCCGCTCGCGGCTGTTCGCCGCGGATTGCGGCGGATTGCGGCGGATTGCGGCGGACGCGTTAGCTTCGGCCGCCCCTTTCGAGGCAGGGGAGGGGGTGAACGCGGCCGCCGCATCGCCGGGGAGCAGCGCCGCAGCCTCCGACGAGAGAGCCCGCCCGTGTAACATGGGGGGGCGGAAAAAGGCCGTAAAATGAAACTATCCGTTTGATAATCAATGAGTTCAATTCAATATAAAAAATGTGTCAGCAGGCCACTTTTTGCTTGAATCCCCGCGCCGGAATCGTTAACCTATCACTAATGCGGCAGAGGATGCCGCGCACACTCATCTACCGAAAATATCACATACCCAACTCCCGCCCGCCAAGGTCGGAGTATACACGGATTAATACGTTATGAAATTCAGTACCGCACTGATTGCCCTCGCCGCCACCACGGCTCCCCTCTATGCCCAGCAGGCCCCCGCCGCGCCTCTGACGAACACCATCGCTGCCGTGCAGCAGGCTCCTGCCGCCAAGGCCACGCCGGCGCAGCGCGCCGCCGCCTTCCCGACGCTGGCCCTGCTCCCAGCGAATGTCGATGTCTTCCTCGCCTCGGCCCAGAATGACACCATCATCTCTTGGTTCAAACAGCTCGGTGCGACGCCTGATTGCCCCCTCAGCATGTCCTTCGGCATGACGCCCGACTCCGCCGCGCTGATGAACATGCTTTCCTCCATCCTGTCATACACCATGCTGGATGCCTTCCCGGCGCAGCTCGGTCAGCCGGCCCCCGCCTCCCCCGATTTGAAGCCCCTGCTCGAAGCCGCTGCCTCCAAGCAGCTCACGCCCGTGTATGTGGTCATCTCCGGGAACGAGAAAGAGATGGCGGAGCTTTACCGGTCCGTCCTAGAGGGCTTTCAGTCCGGGATCGAGGAGATGGGTGACTGCGCCCGTCCCGAGAAGATGCAGGGCATGGAGGGCATGACCCTCGACTTGGAAAAACTGGCGGCTCAGGCTCCGGAAGAAGCTCGTGAAATCTTCGGTGACGTCCTCAACCTGGCCAAAGGCCGCAAGGTCAGCGTCTTCTGCAAGCTCGTCGGCGACAAGCTCGTCTTTGCCGCATCCGAGAACCCCGAAGCTATCCGCATTCCGGCCTCGGCCGAGGAATCCGTTCTGGCGACGGACAAGTGCGCCGCCCTCGATCAGTCCCTGTCGACCACGCCGCTGTGTTATGCGTATGCCACGCCCGAAGTGATGAAGGGGCTGACGGCCGCGAACGCCGCCAGCATTCGTACGTCGATGCTGAGCATCAAGGATCTCATGCGAGTATCGTTGAAATCGCCGGAGGCGGCTAAGCCGGTGTACGACTCCATCGACAAGGTGACGAATCTGCTGCTTCGCATGTATGAAGGCGCGGGGAACATGAAGCACCCCTCTTCTCTGCTGGTGTGGATGAGCCCGGGCGACCTCCACCTCGAAGTGAGCGGTGATGCCTGCGGTCTGACCGTGGCCAAAGAGCCGCTGAAGCTCACCACCCTGGCCGCCGATCCCTCGGTGGCGCTCTACTACGAGCAGAACAAGTTCATCCTGCCGGATTATTACCCCTCGGCCTCCGAAGTTTTCGAGACCGTCGAGGGCTTCACTCTCGCCATGCTGGGTGCCCAGGGTGAGCAGGAGAGCCTCGCGCTGTACCAGATGGTGCGCCCGGATCTCGATGCCCTCGGCAAGGGCCTTTCCACCATGGGTGACGGGCTCAGCGGCAATGTCAGCTTCACCCTTCGCGAAAACCCGGACGCCATTCTCGCCGGCAGCGTCTATTGCGGCGTGAGCAATCGCGCGACGCTCGCGGCCGGGTGGCAGCAGGTGCTCAAGGCTGCCGCCGACTGCGGTGCCCGCTTCGGCATCAACCCCGACTTCGTCAACACCCTGCCCATTGCCCAGGCCCCCGGCCCGAAGGGCTCGACCCGCTACAGCATCGTGTCGCCGATTCCCCTGCCTGCCGGTCTGACGCCCAACGTGCTGGTCTCTGATCAGGCTCTCGTCATCGGCAGCAACGCCGAGCTCAACGATCATCTGGTGAACTCGGTCTCGGCCACGGCAGCCTTCCCCGGCTACGTCTTCAGCTTCAACCCCGATGCCGCCGCTCGCATCGCGCGCCGCATGGCGGATCAGCTCAATGCGGCTCCGGCTCTTTCTCCCGAGGCGAACATGGAGGTTGAGGCCTCCGTTGACGTCGAGGATGACGCTCCCGAGGTCGAGGGTCCCACGGCTGACATGTCGGGTGATGAGGAGGACGTGGAGTACGTCGATGAGGGTGAGGACTACGAGGAGGTCTACACCTGCGACGATGACGCCTGCGGCTCGTCGGACTGCGCGACGAATGTGGCGGACGCCCTCGAGACCTTCGCTTCGAAGGTCGGCCTCATCACGGGTGCCACTACCGTGAAGGATGACGGCACGTACAAGGTTCGCGTCGACGTGAAGATCAAGGGCTGAGCCACTTGAGCGAGTCCGCAGCGCTCCTTGCCGCGGTGCTCGCTTCGCTCGCTTCACGCCCCGTCCTGCCCGCCGGCAGGACGGGGCTTTTGCGTGCCGTGCTCCGGTGTGCGCTCGCTGGGGTGCACGCGGCATTGTGCGGTGAAGGGCTCGATTGCGCGGACTGTGTGGCCCGCGTGGGAATTGTAGGACCCCGTGCCTGCATGGGATGGGCGGGGGAGATCCGGTGCAGCGTGTCTCGACCTTGACGGCGAGGCCGGGGAGCATGGTGAAGGAGGGCAGCCTCGCGGAGGCGCGAGGGAACCCGGCTCGACGTCGCGGAGGGCGGCTTGTCGGGCGTTGCCGGACGGGTAGGTGGGTGACGTGTTCCGCACGGGCGAAGGCCGGGGCACGCACGTGGGGTGTTCTCGGAGGATTTGGCCGGGAGCGGGCGGTGTGCGCGGACGCTGGGAGCTGAGTGTGCCGCACTTGGCGCGTGCCGGGAGAGTGCCGGATGGACGCTGGGTGGGCGGGAAGCTCTCGCTTCGCTGTTCCCCGGGAGCACCGGGGCGAGCGGGTGGAGGAGCCGAGCAAGCCCCCGCGGGCGCCCGCGGCAGTGCCGTAAAACAAAACATGCGGCCCGAGGGCCGCATGGGAAGGGGGAGGAAAGCTGTTGGGCAGGGGAGCTGTTGCGGGGCGTCAGCGCAGCGGGCATGCGTGCGGGTCCGCCGGAACGGTCGACTCGTCCTCGTCGCTGTCGGACTTCAAGGGATCGTACTGCACGCGCAGTTGGTTCACGCGGCGGCCGTCCGTTCCCGTCACGGTGAAGATGTAGTCCTTCACGCGAATCTGCTCGTTGCACTCCGGCATGTGGCCGAGGCGATCCGTGATGTAGCCGCCGATGGTGGTGATGCCGCCGTCGCTCTCAATCTCGCCGATCTTCGGCAGGGCCTCCTCGAGATCGAAGAGCGCCATCGAGCCGTTGACGATGTATTCGCCCTTGCCCGTGGCCATGAAGTCCTCGGAGTTCTCGGCCTCGAACTCGTCCTGAATGTCGTCGCCGACGATTTCCTCCAGCACGTCATCGAGGAAGACGAGGCCCAGCGCATCGCCGTATTCATCGACGACGAGGGCAAAGTGCGTCTTCTCCTTCGAGAAGAAGTCGAGCAGCGTGTCGAGCTTCATCGTCTCGGGCACGACCTTGAGCTCGCGCGCCACGCTGCGCACGTCGGGCTTCGTCATCTTGACGAGCTTGAGGACGTCCTTGACGTGCAGCCAGCCTTCCACCTTATCGAGGTGGCCGTCCACGAGCGGGAAGCGGCTGTGGCGGCTGTTGATGACGAGGTCGAGGTTCTCCTCGAAGGGGGTGTTGATGTCGAGCAGCTCGACGGAGCTGCGCGGCACGAGGATGTCACGCACGCAGCGATCATTGAGCTCAAGCGCGTTCATCGAGATTTCCGCCTCGGTCTCCGTCACTTCATTGCTGCGGCCGCTTTCTTCAACGATGTGGGCGATCTCCTCAGCACTGTGGTGGTTGTTGGGCGAGTAGTGAGGGTCGACGCCGAAGAGGCGGTGGGCAATGATGTTGGCCGTGTTGTTGAAAAGATTGATGACGGGGGCGGCGAGGCGAGCAAAGCGCACCATGGCCGTGGCCGTGCCCAGAGACACCTCGAGGGGGTGGCGGATGGCCAGGCTCTTGGGTACCAGCTCGCCGAGCACGACGTGAGCGAAGGTGAAGAGGGTGTAGGCGACAGCGTAGGAGATGCCGCTGACGATGGCCGGAGCCAGGTGGCAGTAGTAGGCGAGCGGCGGGGCAATCAGCGCCTCAATGAAGGGTTCGCAGAGGCCGCCGAGGGCGAGGGAGGCGATGGTGATGCCCAGCTGGTTGGCCGAGAGGTAGGCGTCGAGGTGGTTGACGATGCGCACCGTGTTTTTGCGGCGCCGCGCCTGGGCTTTCGTTTCGCCCTCCTTCTCCAGCAGCTGGCTTTCGCGCACGCGGGCTGCCGCGAATTCGTTGGCGACGAAGAAGGCGTTGAGGAAGAGGAAGAAGCCGGTGCCCAGCAGGAAGAGGACGATCTCTCCGAAGGAGGGGTAGGTCCATTCGAGTTCCGCGATTTGCTCAGGCGTCAGGAAGATGTTCATAGATCAGAGGGTCGGTGAGAGCGAGGTGTCAGGTGGTATGGTGAGGGTGTTTTTTTATATTGCAGCGTGCCGATGCGTTCGGGAAGCGCCGCGAGGCGCTGTGCGGGCGGGCGGGGTCTGCCGGTGAGGTAGAGGGTGCTGCCGGGAAAAAACGGGGAAGGGCGCCGATGGGGCGGGACGGTGGCGACGGGGGACGGAGGGAGCGGGCACGGTCAAAGTTTTTCATAGGTGCCGCTGTCTCGCTTTTGCAGGACGGTGAAGCCTGCTTTTTTCGCGTCGACCACGGAGGTGGGTGCAAGAAGGGTCGGTACATTCACGGCGCTGATTTTTTTGCGCACCGGATTCTTGCAGTAGAGACAATGGGTGAGCGGGGCCCGATCGGCGGGACGCATCAACTCAAACCCCTTGCGGCAGATCGGACACGATCGACCGGGGTCATCGGGGTTTTCAGAGATATACTCGTAGATTGGCATAAGTGGCGCGAGCTATCCGTTGAGAATAGCTCGCGCTGCAAAAGGTGTCAAGTTTGCAGTTCGTCTTACCAGCTGGACTTCGTGACACCGGGAATCATGCCGGCGTTGGCGAGCTCGCGGAAGGCGATGCGGGAGAGATGGAAGCGGCGGAGGAACGCGTGGCGACGGCCGGTGAGCTCGCAGCGGTTCACCAGACGGACGGGGGAGGCGTTGCGGGGGAGCATCGTGAGACCGATGTAGTCGCCTTCTTTCTTCAGCTTGGCGCGCAGCTCAGCGTAGCGAGCGGCGACAGCTGCCTTCTTCTTGTTTCTTTCGATCCAGCTTTTCTTAGCCATAACTTTGTGGGGGAGATATTTACAGTAATTCGACGCAAAAGTCAAGCGGAATTTTGTGTTCTCGTTAAAAAAGGAGCGGGGCGGGGCAGCTCAGACGGTGCAGGCGCCGCCGGCGCAACCTTCTTCACGCAGTCCGTCGGCGTTTTCCGTCGAGAGGAAGTTCTGGTAATAGAGGGTTTTGATGCCGAGGTTGAAGCATTCGATGATCTCGCGCAGCACGTCGCCGAGGTGCAGCTGGCGGTCGGGCGAGCGCAGGGCGTTGGAGTACTGGTTGAGGGAGATGGATTGGTCGACGAACTTCTGGATGCAGGAGATGAGGCGGAAGTAGTCGATGTTGTTGAAGGCGTCGCTCCAGGCGGTGGTGTAGTAGTCGCGGCTGGTCTTGTAGTAGGGGACGAGTTGCTTGATGGTTGAGCTCTTGTCGGCCTTGACGGTGACGAGCTCGCGCGGGGGCTCGACGCCGGCGGTTGAGTTTGAGGGCTTGCTGGAGTTGCTCGCGGGCGGGATGGCGCAGAGGGTGGAGTGCCGCAGCCCGTGGCGCTTGATGGAGGCGCGCAGACTCTCCCAGTCGCAGTGCAGCGGGAAGTCGTTCCAGCGGTTGGGGCGGTAGCGGTCAAAGACGACCATGCCGTCCGCGTAGATGGTTTCGTTGAAGAGGGGGCAGGGGCCTTTCTCGATGGCGAGCTCGTTGGAGGCGCGCAGGAGGTGGTAGTAGAAGCTCTCCATGATTTCATGGACGTGCCGGCGGGCTTCTTCGCTGTTGTAGGCGAGGCGCTCTCGGGCGAGGTAGCCGAAGAGGTTGGAGATGCCGATGCCGAGGGTGCGGCGGTTGCGCGCGGCGTATTCGACTTCGGGGATGCTGTAGTCCGAGGCGTCGATGAGCTGCTCGAGGAAGTTGACGAGGAAGTGCGCGACCTTCGGGATTTCGTGCGGCTCGGTGTAGCCGAGGTTCATGTTGCCGAGGATGCAGCAGCCGATTTCCGGGCGCCCCTCCGAGCCGTCGAGGGCGCGCGCCGGCAGCGAGATTTCGGTGCAGAGGTTGGTGAAGTAGAGCGGCTCCTTGAAGCTGGAGTTGACGAAGTTGTCGGCAAAGGTGAAGTAGACGCGGCCGGTGATGGAGCGCTCGAAGATGAAGAGGTTGAGCAGCTCCCAGGCGTTGACTTGCTTTTTGTGCTCGGGGGCGACGGAGGCGGCGTAGCGCTCGTAGAGCTCGGCGAAGCGCTCGCGGTAGCCCAGGGCTTCGTAGAGGCCGGGCACTTCGTTCATGTGGAAGAGCCAGATGTCTTCGCGGTGCAGGGCTTTGTCGATGAACCAGCGGTTGAGGATGATGGTTTGGTCGACGTGGCGCGTGCGGTTCTCGAGCGAGCCGCGCGAGTCGCCCAGCTGGCTGAAGAGCTCGATTTCATAGTGAAAGAAGGGCATGGTGACGTTCGCCGAGCCGGAGCGCGAGATCTGGCAGAGCGAGCCGACGGCCGCTTCAAAGGTTTTCATGAGTGGCAGGATGCCCGAGTGCTGCATGCGCGCGGGTTTGCCGATGTCGGCGCCCAGACCGCGGATGTGCGAGGCGTTGAGGCCGATGCCCGATTTGGCGGCGGTGCACTCCATGATCTTGCCGACGGCGCGCGAGAGCGAGAGGGTGGAGTCGCCGGTGTTGATGAGGTTGCAGGAGATGTAGCGCCGGTAGTCGGTGCGCGCGCCGTTCATGATGGGGGTCGGCAGCGAGATCTTGCGCGTCGAGAGCAGCTCGTAGCCGGTGCGCACGAGCTCGTTGCGCCGGGCGGGGTCCTCCATGTCGGCAAAGATGGCCATGGGGATGAGCATGTAGATCTCCTGCGGCACTTCGATGATGCGCCGATCGTGGCGGATGAGGTATTTGCTGTAGAGCTGGCTGAGCGCGGAGTACGGGGTCTCGTTGTCGCGGTCGTAGTCGATGAGGGCGCCGAATTCCTTGATCTCATCGTCGCTGTAGCTCAGCAGCTTGCGGCTGTAGTAGCCGCGATCGATGCGGCGCATGACCTCGTCGAAAAAGTCGCGCGGCTCGTAGCGGCCGTAGACTTCCTTGCGAATCTTCTGGTTGAGCAGGCGGCCGGCGGCAATTTCGTAGTCCGGCGTCTGTTCGCTGATTTTTTCCGCCGCGGCCTGAATGAGGGTGTTTTGGATGTCGACGGAGCGCACGCCGTCAAAGATCTTCAGACGGGCATCCATGATGATGCTCGAGTGGAGGACGGCCAGGCCCTCGCAGGCTTTCTTGACGTGCTGGTGGATTTTCTCCGGCCGGAAGGGCTCGCGCTCGCCGGAGTTTTTGATGATGGTGATGGTGTCCAGATTGATGCAGGTGTCGGCCATTACTGCAGGAGGTGTTGAAGGTTGCTGATTTCGGCTTCGGTGATGGACTGGTTGAGGATGTCCATCTTGTAATTGAGAATCTCGCTCTCTTGCGGGAGGTTTTCGGTGAGGTCGTTGTTGATGTAGGTCTCGACCCATTCGAGCGGGTTCTGCATTTCTCCGGGGTAGAGGGGGGGCTCGCCGATGGCGCGCAGTCTCTTGTTGGCCAGATAGCGCAGGTAGGAGCGCGCGAGGTCCGGGGTCATGCCGAGGAAGGAGCCGTGGCCGAAGAGGTAGTCGATCCAAGCGGATTCCTGATCCAGCGCGTCGCTGTAGAGGTCGGCGATGTGGGGCTGCCAGAAGTCCCAGGCCTCGCGGAAGCCTTCCTCGGGGACGGTGCGGAAGAGGCGCAGCAGGTACTGCGTGATGGCCAGATGCAGGTTTTCATCGCGGCAGATGAGTTGCAGCACTTTGCCGGTGCGCTCCATGAGCCCTTGGCTGTAGTGCATGCTCCAGATGGTGGCGAAGCCCGAGTAGAAGCGGATACCTTCCAGAATGTTGATTTCGATGAAGAGTCGCACGAGGGCTTTGCGGAGTTCCTGCTCAAAGCCGGCGCTGATTTCCTGCCCCTTGATGAGCTTGTAGTTGTATTCGGTGACGTAGTTGAAGCACTCGTCGTAGGGCTCGGAGATGCTGCGCGTGAGGCTGACGAGTTCCGGGATGGCGAAGGAGCTGTCAAAGACGGCCGTGGGGTTGTCGTAGACGGAGCGCAGGATGTGGGTGTAGGATTTGGAGTGTTTGTCGATTTCGAAGTGCTGCCAGATGGTGATGCAGGCTTCGAGCTCGGGCAGGGTGATGATGCTGCCGAAGCTTTGCAGCAGGCCGCGCCCCTGAATGGAGTCGAGGAAGATGAGCTTCTGGAGGACGCCGGTGTAGGCGTGTTTCATGGCGTCGCTCAGGTAGACGAAGTCCTGTTTGTCTTTGATGCAGTTGACTTCATCGTGCGTCCAGTCCTGCCCCATCATGCGGTCGGCCATGGTGTCGAAGAAGGGGTACTTGAGCACGTCGTAGCGCTGCGAGTTCTTCCCTTCGCCGAGAAAGAGTTTCTCGCTGTTGAAGTTGATGTACTCGGGGTTGTAGATGGTCTGCTTGTTCATGTAGTGTCAGGGTGAGGGCCGGTGGCGCCTCCTCGGCCGGGATGGGAAAAACGGCGGGGGAGACGTCGCGGGCATTATAGGGGCTCGGGGCGCTTTGTACAGTAAAAAAGAGCCCGGCTCCTCTTGCCCAGCCTTTCAGATATGACGGCCCTCGTTGCTCTAAGGCTCCCGCTTTCATGAGTTTGCAATTTAGAATGGTTCTTTGACGCGGAGCCTATTTTTTTCTGTCAGCCCCGACGGGGCGCGATGCGAGTGGGCGGTGTGCGTGGGGGGATGTCTTGCGCGAGCCTGATGGGGAGGGGGCGGGGCCGTGAATTAGGGCGAAATGAGACAGAAAAGGCGCCGGAAGGGGGGCCGGCGGCTGCGTTGCCGTGAGAGGCTCGGGGGGATGCGGTGAAGGGCGAAGGCAGGACGCGTCCGGGATTTAGAGGTGCGCCGGGTGAGGGGGGGCAGAGAGAGGGGGAGGGATGTTGAGGGATGGTCTGCTGGGGAGAGGGGAGGTGAAGAGGGCGGCGCGGCAGGGGTGCGCCGGCTCTCTCTACCCGCTTTGCAACGGGTGACAGCGGCGGGGTGTCTGATCGGCATGGACAGTCAGAACGATGCGATGCCGGCCGCGGCTTTGTCGGCGGCGGTCGGTGATGTGCCGGGTGTGCTCGAAGAGGCGGATGTTCTCGCCGAGGCGGCGCTCGGTCACCCCCTTCACCTCATGTGGTCCCTCTACGCGGAGTGCGGCCACGAGGGGCCGGAGTTGCGCTCGGGCGAGGCTGTGCCCTACCTTCAACCCAATCTCAGTCATCATGAGCAATAAACCAATCAAGACCGGCTCGTCGGGCAGCGGCACTCTCAAGATGGGGGTGTTTACTCTGGCGATGATCAACGTTTCCGCCATCGTCAGCCTGCGAGGGCTGCCCGCGGAGAGCACCTACGGACTCAGCTCCGCCTTTTATTATATTTTCGCCGCGGTGTTTTTCCTCATCCCGGTGTCGCTGGTGGCCGCCGAGCTGACGACGGGCTGGCCGCAGAAGGGCGGCGTGTTTCGCTGGGTGGGCGAGGCCTTCGGCACGCGCCTCGGCTTTCTGGCGATCTGGCTGCAATGGATTGAGAGCACGATTTGGTTCCCGACGGTGCTGACCTTTGCGGCGGTTTCCATTGCCTTCATGGGGCCGAATCAGAGCTGGGATGAAGCGGTTTCGGCCAATAATTACTACGTGCTCGCGATGGTGCTGCTGGTGTATTGGGTGGCGACGCTGCTCAACTGCCGCGGCATGAGCATGAGCGGCGCCATCACGAAGTGGGGCACGCTGATCGGCACGGTGATTCCGGCGGCTCTGCTGGTGGTGATGGGGTTGATTTACTGGGGATCAGGCAATCAGATTGATATCGCCATGGCGCCGGGCGACTTTTTCCCGGATCTGACGAACTTCAACAACATGGTGCTCGCGGCGAGCATTTTCCTGTTTTACGCGGGTATGGAGATGAGCGCGGTGCACGTGAAGGATGTGGAGAACCCCGGGCGCAATTATCCGAAGGCGATTTTCATGGCTTCGGTGATCACGGTGGCGATCTTCGTGCTCGGTACTCTGGCGATCGGCTTCATCATCCCCGAGAGTCAGATCAATCTGGTGCAGAGCTTGCTGGTGGCCTTTGACAAGTTTTTCGCCTACTTTGACATGCCTTGGCTCGGGCCGGTGATGGCCGTCTGCCTCGCCTTCGGCGTGCTGGCTCAGGTGGTGGCCTGGGTGGGCGGCCCGTCGAAGGGTTTGCTGCAGGTGGGCTGCGCGGGCTATCTGCCGCCGCTGATGCAGAAGACGAACAAGCACGGGGTGCAGGTGGGCATTCTGATGATTCAGGGGGCGGTGGTGACGCTGCTGTCCATCTTCTTCGTGGTGCTGCCGAGCGTGCAGACGGCGTATCAGATCATCTCGCAGCTGACGATTATCCTGTACCTGATCATGTATCTGCTGATGTTCTCGGCCGGCATCTACCTGCGCTATCGCGAGCCGGACACGCCCCGCAGCTTCCGCATTCCCGGCGGCAAGTTCGGCATGTGGTTGGTGGGCGGTCTGGGGCTGCTGGGCAGCTTGATTGCCTTTGTGTTCAGCTTCGTGCCGCCGAGTCAGATTCCCGTGGGCAGCCCGGCGGTCTATGTGGGTATTCTGGTGGCGGGTGTGGTGATTTTCGCGGGGATTCCCTTCCTCATCTATGCGCTGCGCCGCCCGGAGTGGGCGGATCCGAAGAGTGTGGCCGAGTTTGAGCCCTTCGGCTGGGAGCACAAGGAGGGACAGAAGGAGAGCGCCCCGCAGCGCTGACGGACGGCTCGACGGCTCTCATTCGGCTCTTATTGTTTTTTGAATGAACTCTCTATGACGCATATGAATCAGACGGACATCACGGCGGACGTGCTCCGCCGCACGCTTCAGGAGGCGCACGACAAGTATCGCCTCGCTCGCGGGGGCAAAAATGCCTCCTACATTCCGGCTCTGGCCAAGGTGGATGCAGAGCTGTTCGGCCTGGCTGCCGTGACGGTGGACGGGCAGGTGGTGACGGTGGGGGACAGTGAGGTGCCCTTCGCCATTGAGTCGATTTCCAAGGCCTTCAATTTGTCGCTGGTGATGGACATTCACGGGGCGGCGGAGCTGCGCCGCAAGATCGGCGCGGAGGCGACGGGCGAGGCGTTCAACTCGGTGATTGCGCTCGAGCTGCACGGGGGCCGCCCGCTCAATCCACTGGTGAATGCCGGCGCGATTGCGGCGGTGAGTCTGGTGCCCGGGGGCGATTCGGCGGCTGTTTGGACGAAGATGATGGCGCGCTTCACGGAGCTGGCCGGCCATGAGTTGCCGGTGATGCAGGATGTGTACGCCTCGGAGAGCGCGACTAATCAGCACAACCGCGGCATCGCCTGGCTGATGAAGAGCTACGGCTTCCTCTACAACGATCCGACGCAGAGCGTGGATTTGTACACCCGCATGTGCAGTCTCGCGGTGACGACGCGCGATCTGGCGGTGATGGGGGCCTGCTACGCAACGGGTGGTATTAACCCGCTGACGACGCGCACGGTGGTGCGCCGCGAGCACGTGCCGCAGATTCTGGCCGATATGATGATGGAGGGGCTCTACACGGGCTCGGGCGACTGGCTCTACGCCAACGGTCTGCCGGCCAAGAGCGGCGTGGGCGGGGGGCTCGTCTGCGTGGTGCCCGGGCGCTTGGCGCTGGCGGCCTTTGCGCCGCCGCTGGATGCGGCCGGCAATTCGGTGCGCGGTCAGCTGGCGCTCAGCTATGTGATCGACAAGCTGGGGCTGAGCCTGCTGCGCTGCTGAGGTCCTCGTCGGAGGATGCGTCCCTGCGCGGACGCGGTGGGCGCGGCTCTGAGCTCGCTTCGCGCAGGGGGCGCCGGTTCGCACCGATGCGCACAGGGCGGACGCTCGACTGCGTCCGCAACAACAAACCCCCGCGACGTTCGCGTCGCGGGGGTTTGTGTTGATCGGCTGAGGTAGGTACCCGGGGGGCTGCTCACGGAGGCGTGCGGAGCCCGGCCGGGGCCTCAGGGGAGGGGAGGCTCGCCTTATTCGGGGAGCTGCTCGCCTTCGACGATCTGCTCGAGCGTCTGGCGCTTGCGGATGACGCTCCACTTGTCGCCGTCCACGAGCACCTCGGCGGCCAGCGGCCGCGAGTTGTAGGTGGAGGCCATGCTGAAACCGTAGGCGCCGGCGCTCATCTCAGCGAGCACTTCGCCGGGCTTGACGTCCGCGATGGCGCGGTTCTGTGCCTGGAAGTCGCCGGATTCGCAGATGGGGCCGACGATGTCGGCGGTGATGGTGTCACCGCTGTGCTCCTTGACGGGCCAGATTTCGTGGTAGCCCTCGTAGAGCGCGGGGCGGATGATGTCGTTCATGCCCGCGTCGATCATCTTGAAGGTCTTGGCTTCGCCCTTTTTCTCGTACAGGCAGGTGGTGAGCATGACGGCGGCATTGCCGACGAGGCGGCGGCCGGGCTCGACGAGGATCTTCAGGCCGAGCGGCTGCAGCAGGGGGATGATGGCCTCGGCGTAGCTCTTGATGGTGATCTGCTCGGGGTGCTCCGCCCACCACTCGGGCTTGCCCGAGGCCAGGCAGCCGTCGTAGACGATGCCGATGCCGCCGCCGATGGACCAGAACTCGATGCCGTAGAGCTCCTTGAACTTGCGGGCAATCGGGGCGACTTTGCGGATGGCCATGACGAAGGGCTCCACCTCGGTGAGCTGGGAGCCGATGTGCATTTGAAGGCCGCGGATGTGCAGGTTGGGCATTTCAGCGGCGATGGTGGCGTAGAGCTCTTCGATGCGCGAGATGTCGACGCCGAACTTGTTTTCGTTGGTGCCGGTGGTGATGTATTTGTGGGTGTGGGCGTCGACGTTGGGGTTGACGCGGACGGCGACGGGGGCCTTCACGCCCATCTCTCCGGCGATGCGGTTGATCGTGCGCAGCTCGTTCTCGCTCTCGCAGTTGAAGCAGTAGATGTGCAGGCCGAGGGCGTAGCGGATCTCCTCCTCCGTCTTGCCGACGCCGGCATAGGTGCAGAGCGTGGGGTCGCCGCCGGCGTTGACGATGCGCCAGAGTTCGCCGCCCGAGACGATGTCAAAGCCGACGCCCTGCTGCGCCATGAGGTTGAGGATGGCCTTGTTCGAGCAGGCCTTGACGGCGTAGGCGATGTGCGCGTCGAGCGGGGCCAGAGCCGCCTTGAGCTCGGCGAGGTCATCGGTGATGGTCTTGCGGCTGTAGACGAAGGTGGGCGTTCCCACGGCGGCGGCGATGTCGGCCAGATTGACTCCTTCGCAGTAGAGGGAGCCGTTGCGGTAGGCGAATGTGTGCATGGTTGATTGTTGTTGTGTGTTGATTGATTCCGTTGAAGGGTCGGGTGCCGCCGGATGTTTCGGGAGCGGTGTTGAGAAATGGTGTTGAGAAATGCGGTTGAGGAACGAGGGACGGCGAGGTGTCGCGAAGATGCGGCGAGCGGCTGATCAGTTGTGGTTGACTCGGTGGAGTGCGGCCTCGCCGAGGCGGGCTTCTTCCGTGCGGGCGCTTGCCTGATTGTCGGCCTGGGCGGCGGCTCCCTTGTCGTCAATGAGCTTGGCGATCCAGGCGAGATCCTGCGAGTTCTCCATGGCGAGCTTCAGCAGCACGGAGAGGGGCACGGCCAGCAGCATGCCGCAGGGCCCGAGCACCCAGCCCCAGAGCAGGACGGAGAGCAGGACGACGGAGGTGGAGATGCCGAACTCCTTGCCCATGAAGAGCGGCTCAAGGCAGTTGCCGATGGCGGAGTTGATGGCCAGATAGCCGCCCGCCACGATGAAGGTTTCACCCCAGGTGCCCAGCAGCATGGCCAGCAGAATGGGGGGGATGGCGGCGACGATGGAGCCGATGGTGGGAATGTAGTTGAGCAGGTAGGCGACGAGTCCCCAGAGGAAGGCGAAGGGGACGTTCATCCAGGCGCAGAGCCCCCAGGCGAGCAGGCCGGTGACGGCGCTCGCGACGGTTTTGATGAAGAGGTAGCGCTGGATGCCCATGACGGCGCGCACGACTTTCTCCTTGCCCTCGGGCGAGGTGTTAAGGCGGTCGAGGTTGCGGCGGAAGAGGGGCGTTTCGCCCAGCAGGAAGGTCATGAGCACGAGCACGAGCGTCGTCGTGGTCATGAAGCCGGTGAGCGTCTGCGTGAGCGAGAGCAGCACCTGGGCGTTGAAGATGTCTCCGGGCGCGCTGATGAGGCTGCGGGCGTGGTCGCCGATGCCGATGCGGTCGAGCGGCATCATGATCTCATCGTACTTGGCGTTGAAGCGCGCGATGAGATCGCCCTGAAGCGTGGCGCGCATGTCTGCCGCCAGAAACCTGATGAGCATGAAGATGCCGTAGATGATGGCGCTGTCCACCAGCACGGTGAAGGTCACGGCCAGCCAGTGCGGGAACTTCAGGTAGCGGCGCAGGGCGACGGTGATGGAGTAGCTGATGATGGCCAGAAAGCTCGCCATCATGACGGGGACAACGACGGAGCGCGCCTGTTGCAGCCCCAGCAGCACGATGATGATGGCGGCCAGCGTCAGCAGGACACCGGCGCCGTCTTTGAGATAGAGCTTATTGACATAGGGTTGCTGGCGTTTCCGGTTGGCTTCGGGGGTCATGCGTGCGCGCATTGTACACAGGGCGCGGGCGGATTGCAAGTACAATGGCCTGAGATGACGGAGAAAAGGCAGCGCTCAGCGCCCCTCGAAGCGGATGCTCGTGCGCACGCGGCTGGCGACGCGGCGGCCGTCTCGCACGGCGGGGTAAAAGCTCCAGTGTGCCAGAATCCAGTCGCGCGCCGCGCGGTCGAGCTCCTCCCTCCCGGCGGAGCGCAGGATGCGGACGCTCCCGGGCTGTCCGTCCGCCCCGACCTCGATGAGGACGACGACCTCGCCCCGGTAGTGCCCGGCGCGCATGGCAGCGGGGTAGGGCGGCGGCGGGGCCTTGCGGTAGCGGGGCGGGGTGTCCGGGGCTTCGTCTGCGCCGCCGGCGGTGGCGGAGGAGGAAGCAGCTGAGGCTCGGGAGGACGCGCCCTGCGCCGCGGAGGGTGAGGTGCCATGGCTGCGGCGACTGTCGGAGGATGCGGAGGTTGTAGATGCCGTGGAGCTCCGGCGGGTGCTCGAGCGGCGACCGGGGGGAGAGGTCGCGGCAGACTGCGGCGGTTGAGCCCTCCTCGTCGGCTCGGAAACTCCTGCGGGCTCGGACTCGGACTGGGGGCTCTCCGTCGGGGAGGGCGCGGGGGCCAGAGAAAGCAGCTCGGACAGCGCGGTATCGGGCAGGGGCGGCTCCGAAGCGCTCGCCCGTGCGCTTTGAAGTTCAGCGGTGGGGACGTTTTCGCGGAGCTCCGCGGCGGCGTTCTCGACGGGCTGGGGCGGCCGTTCGGCGAGTCGGCTGCCCTCGAGAGGGGCCGTGAGGGCGTCTGAGGCTGGCTCTGGGGTTGGGGGGAGGATGTCAGCGGCGTCGGGAAGGGGTAGCCGAGAGAGGGCCGCGGAGTTTGCCGCTGCGGCTCCGGCAGCGCTTGCGCCTTCGGGCGCCGGGGAGGGCAGCGCAGCGAAGGTGCTCGGCGTGCGGAGCTCCGCGTCGCCGCTGGAGGCCGCCTGAGTGCCGCGCGGCAGAAATCGGCCGCCCAGCAGCAGGAGTACGGCGATGCCGGGCAGCAGCGCCAGACTCAGCGATGCGGCGCGCCGCATCTGCCGCAGACGCTCTCGGTAGAGCTCTGAGGGGCGGATGCGGCTGAAGCGAAAAAAGCGGCTCATGGAGAAGGCGGGAGCGCGGTAGGCGCGGGCCCCGAGGGCTCGGGGGCGCTCTCGGGCGGGGGCTCGTAGCGCCGCTCGACTTCGTACCCGGCCGGGCGATGCCTTGGATCAATCCAGTAGAGGTGAGCCTCGGCAATTTCGTAAGGAGCAGGCGTCGAGAAACGGCACCCTTCGCAGTCGGGGAAGCGCACCTGGTGTCGGCAGGCGAGCAGCACGAGGTTCTCCTTCCATCCCGGCAGCCAGACGGCTTGCTCGGCGATGAGGCGATCGACCTTCGCCATGGCGGCAGCCCGCTCCTCGGGGCTGTGCGCCCGCTCGGCCGCCGCGATGGCCTTATCGAGCTGCGGGTCGCTGAGACCGAAGGGGGCATCGTAGCCCGAGGCCCCCGTGCCGAAGTGGCGGCGGTAGTCGGGCAGGGGGCTGCCGGCCATCGTCGCCCAGAAGATCAGCTCGTGCTCGCCGTGTTGCAGGCGCGCGGCGCTCTGCTGCCAGGGCATGGCGTCGAGCCTCAGCTCAAGCCCGCATCGCTTTGCGCTCTGCGCCAGCAGCGTGGCGAGCAGAGAAAGTTTCTCGCTCGGCACGTAGGTGAAGCTGACGCTGAGGCGCGTGCCGTCGGCACGTTGCAGAATGCCGTCAGCCCCGCGCTCGGTGTAGCCGGCTTCGGCAAAGAGCGCGCGTGCCGCCTCGGGGTCGTAAGGGTACTGCGGCGTGTGCTGCGGAGTCAGCGCCCCGTAGCCCGTGCTGAAGGTGCGCAGCTGCTCCCCCTCGCCCGGGAAGAGGCGATCAATCGCCCCCTTCATGTCCAGCGCCTGCATGATGCCCCGGCGCAGGGTGAGATTCGGCAGCGTCGCCGCATTCAGCGCGATGCCGTAAGGGGGCATCGGGTAGTCGGCGCGGAAGCAGTGCCGCTCGATGCTCCCGTCGAGCACGTCCGCCTCGCTGCCCGACTCCATGTGGCGGCGCCAGGCATTCAGATCGCGCGTCTGAAGGAGATCCAGACGCCCCCGCAGGAGCAGCTCCCAAGCCTGCGCCTCATCCGTCAGAAAGTGGTGCTCGATGCTGTCGGCATTGCAGGTGTAGCGGCGATAGCGCAGGTCGGCCGCCCACCAGTGCGGGTTGCGCCGCAGCTCGATGAGGCGCCCGCGCTCGCAGCGCCCGATGACGTAGGCCCCGGTCGTCGGCGGAATGCGGTCGCGGTAGCGCTCCGTGTAGTCGCTGCCGAACTCGGCGTAAAAGGAGGGCTCCGCCGCATAGAGCAGGGCTGAGACGCAGGCCGCCGAGAGATCGTCCGCCTCGTCGCGCAGCTCGACTTCCAGAAGGTCATCGGCCGGCACGCGAATGGCGGCGATGGCCTGAGCCTGAGCCGCCGCTTCGGAGCTCGGGCCGCCGAGCTCGGCCAGTCGGCGCTTCAGGTGCGCACCGAGCGCGTAGTCCCCCGCGCGCACCGGTCGCCCGTTGCTGTATCGAGCCGCCGGATGAAGGCGGAACCAGACCGAGCGCCCCCGGGTGGCCCAAGCCTCCGCCACCCCGGGGATGCTGCGCCCCGTCATCGGGTGCGTCGCCACGAGCGGCACTGCCACCGTTGTGAAGCAGTTGTAGTGAAAAAACTGCGGGCTCGGACTGCCGAAGGCCAGAAAATTGGCGGGGAAGGGCCCGGCATTGCTCAGCCGCAGCGTTCCGCCCTTGAGCGCGGCCGGATCGCCGATCTCCGGCTCCGTTGAGCCGCTCTGCCAGTCGAGATCCGCCGGCAAATCGCCGAGGCTGCCGCGCGTGATGCGCAGGCTGCCGAGATCCTCCGCCCCGCCCGAGGGCGGCTCAGCTTCATCGCGCCAGAGATCGTCCGGATACGGCGCCCCGGGCAGCAGCTGCTGCCCCACAGAGGCGTGCGGAGCAGCAGCCACCGCGTCCCGGAGCACGCGGTAAGCGGGCAGGCAGATCGCCGCCAGCACGGCGAGCAGAGCGACAACGGCGAAAAGCTGCCGGCCTTTCATGGGTATATCAGAAGGTCAGAGTGAAGCCGCCGTAGACCCCGAGCCCGGCATTGATGATAGAGTTGGCCGGGTCGCCGTAGGCCTGATACGTCACAAACTTCTGATCGGTGAGATTCTCAACCCGCAGGTGCAGGCTCAGATGCTCATTGACCTCATAGGTGGCATACCAGCGCAGACTGTAATAGGAGTCGAGGCGCCCCTGCGAGGCGTCCCAGCCCGTGCGCCCGGCGGCGGCCACCAGCCCGATCCCCGTCGTCAGCCCCTCGAGTGGACTCGTGTGCAGATCGGCATACCAAGTCTGGCGCGCCGAGTTGACAATCTGGTGATCGGACTCCGTCAGCGGCTGCGTGAGCGTGCAGGCCAACCGGTAGCCTGTGTTCCACTGCTTCTCCAGCGTGCCGTGCAACGCCAGCTCCACGCCCTGAATCGTCCAGTGACCCGTCGCATTGGCGTAGCGGTACATCGTGCGGTAGGTCGTCGGATCCGTCTCGCCGTATTGCGTGATGGCATCCTGCTTCTGCTGCCAGAACAGCGTCGCGCTGAAGCTGTGATCGCGGGCAATCTGCTGCTCAAAGCCCAGATCGACCGAGACGCTCGTCTCGCAGTCCAGCGCAGGGTTGCCGTAATAGTCCGCGTAGGCCGTCCGGTAGACGGAACCCGAGCGCTGGAAGGAGCTCGGCGCCCGATAGCCCGTGCCGACCGAGGCGAAGACGCGCGAGCGCTCGTTGTTGAAGCGGTAGTTGCTCGCCGCGCGGAAGGAGAAGTGCGAGCCGTAGATGCTGCTCGTCTCCAAGCGCAGCGCCAGCGAGTTCTCCCAATTCTTGATTGGCGTGTACAGCTGCTCGGCAAAGACGGAGTAGGTGTTCTCCAGATTCGAGTACGAGCGATCGCGCACCACCGGCATCCCGCTCTTGACCGTGTAGAGACTGCGCTGCCAGGCGAAGCCCGCCGTCGTCGTCAGCCGATCATTCCAGTGCAGCGCATTGCGCCACTCCAGCTGCACGTTGCGGAGCTCCGTCCAGTAGTTGCTGCCCAAGTCATTGTTGATGCCGTAGTAGCCGGCTATGAAGCTCGTGCTGTACACCTCGTTGATGCGGCTGTTGAGCTTGGCCGTCACGAGATTCGAGCGGAAGCTGTAGGGCGTGAGCGACTCCATCGGCTGGCCTGTGTAGTAGTCCGTGTAGCGCTCCGTGTTATTGTGGTCGGCATCCTGCCGGCGGTACGTAAGCGTCAGCGTATTGTCGTCGTTGAGCTCGCAATCGAGGCGCAGTGCCTCCTGCCAGTTGGTGTAGCGCCCCGCGTGCCGAACAACGGGCTTGCTGCCGTCGGCATACCGGATGTCATTGTTCGTGTGATCATAGGTCACCGACAGGAAGTACGCGAGCCGCTTGTACTCGCCCTGGAAGGTCGTGTTGTGCGTATAGCTGTCAAAGCTGCCCACCTCATTGAAGACGGAGAGGGTCGGCTCCCCCTTGCCGCGGGGCGTCTCCATGTAGATGACGCCGCCCATGGAGCCGCCGCCGTAGACGGCACCCTGCGGCCCGCGCAGCACCTCGACGTTGCCGAGGCCGAAGAGACTCTCGCGCGCCAGCACATTCTGCGTCAGATTCGCCGAGGTGTTTGTCAGGCGCATCCCGTCCATCATCGGCATGACGTCATTGCCGCCGCTCATGCCGCGCAGCGTCACCGAAGCCACGTTGCCGCGCTGGCATTCGCCGCCGCCGGGAATGATGAAGAGCCCCGGAACCTCCTCCAGAGCCGGCGCGAGATCCGTCACGCCCTCGCGGATTTTTTGTTTCACATCGATGATGGAGACCGAGACGCCCGTGCAGTCATAGGGCACGGCCTCGCCGTCGTGCGCCGAAACCGTCACCGGCGGGAGATCCGTGACGGCTGCGTCGACGTCCGCAGTACCATCGGGTGTGGTGACCGCGGAGGCTTCGGCATTCGGGGCGGCGGAACCTGCCGGCGTTGTTGCCGCCGCTGCCGCCGCTGCCGCTCCTCCGGCCACGGCGCCGTTTGCCGCTGCTTCGCCGGACGTCGGGGTTACTGCTGAGTTGAATGAATAGCCTGCGAGCTCCGCCTCTTGGGCGGAAGCCTGCGCAAAGGCACAACTGCCTGCCAACGCAAGGGCAAGCACAACACGAGTCGCACCCGTCGCGGGTGCCATGGTTTTGTCTTTCATCAGGTATGGATGCCGGATACGAGGCAGTGGACCGCTGCCTCCATTAGGGCTGGCATCTCGGGCTGGCATTCCGACTGGGGGAGCCGAAGCTCCCGACACGGTTGCGGCACAGCGACGGATTCACACCGTCTTCCCCATCTATTTCCTGCGGCTTCCCGCCGCCTCCCGAGAAGGCAACCGCGGCCGATGCAGGCCGCGGAGCTGCGCGGCGATTAAAGCATAAGTCCTGCCGCGGTTCAAGCCTTTTGCCGCCCCTGAAACCCAAAAAAGCCCGCCGGAGCGAGGATTCCGAGCAAAGAGAGCGGCCCATACTCCGGCCCCGCGGAGAAGGCGTACGACTCCCCGACATGCCGGCATTTGGGCTTGCGTCTGCGCAGTGGCACGTGTATCATACCGCTATGAGTCATCTGGATGATTTGTTTGCCTTTCTGAGTATCCCCAGCGTCTCAGCCCTTCCCGAACACGCCAAGGACGTCGAGCACTGCGCGGACTTCCTCGTCGCCAAGCTCAGCTCCCTCGGCTTTGACGCCCGCCGCGAGCTGACGGACATTCACCCCATCGTCATCGCCCACAGCCCGAAGATTGAGGGCAAGCCGACCGTGCTCATCTACGGGCACTACGACGTCATGCCCATCGACCCGCTGGAGCTCTGGCAGAGCGCTCCCTTCGCCCCCGAGATTCGCGACGGCCGCATCTACGCCCGCGGCGCCTCCGACGACAAGGGTGAAATCATGGCCATGATCCGCGGCGCACAGCGCGTGATCGAAGAGGACGGCGCGCTGCCGCTCAACGTCATTTTCCTGCTCGAAGGCGAGGAGGAGCGCGGCAGCGAGAGCCTCTTCGCCTTCATTCGCCGCCCCGAGGTGCAAAAGGAGCTCGACTGCGACGTCATGGTCGTGAGCGACACCGGTATGGCCGCCCCCGACGTCCCCTCCTTCTCGTACGGCCTCAAGGGCCTCTGCTGCTTTGAGCTCGAGGTCAGCGCCCCGGCCATGGACCTGCACTCGGGCATCTTCGGCGGCGCCGTGGCGAACCCCATCACCACTCTCTGCGAGATGATCGCCTCGACACACGATGCGAACAACCACATCACTGTCGAGGGCTTTTACGACGGCGTCAGCGACATTGAAGACTGGGAGCGCGAGAGCTGGAAGCGCGTGCCCGGCATGAGCGACGCCGAGCTCGCCGAGCTCACCGGCGTGCCCCAGCTGCGCACCGAGACCGGCTACACCGGGGCCGAGTGCGTCTACGCCCGCCCCACTTTCGAGCTCAACGGCATCTCCGGCGGCTATGAGGGCGAGGGCTCCAAGACCGTCATCCCCACGAAGGCTGTCGCCAAGATGAGCTGCCGCCTCGTGCCCGGTCAGAAGCCTGAGCGCATCCTCGACCTCGTGGAGGCCCACTTCCGCAAGGTCTGCCCCCCCTCCGTGCGCATGAAGTTCACGCGCCAGCACGGCGGCGAGCCCTACCTGAGCAACCCGCACTCGCCCTACGGCAAGGCCGCACAGAAGGCGCTCGAAGAGACCTTCGGCAATCCCCCCGTGCTCGTGCGCGAGGGCGGCTCCATCCCCATCGTGGCTGAAGTCTCCAAGCGCCTCGGCAAGGACGCCCTCTTCCTCGGCCTCGATCTGCCCGACGCCCGCATCCACTCGCCCAACGAGAACATGCGCGTGGAGATCTTCGAAAAGGGCATCACCATGGCCGCCACGTTGCTGCGCCTCATGAGTCAGGTCAAAGCCTGAGCCGGTTTGCGCGGTATCCTCGAGGAGTCCTCCGAGCTTCCTTGCGAAGCCTGAGGACTCCCCCAGAGGCGCCCGGGGCACCCTCGGCGAACCTCCGATCTCAGAACGCCAGGCGCTTCCCCAGCAGGCGATGGTCAGGGGTCAGCCCGGCACGCGACACCCTACCGAAGTCATCGAAAGAGCAGACGCGACATGAACGCCGTCGAGATTGAAGACATTCACAAGAGCTTCCCCGGCCACTGGGGCAGGGGAGGCGTGTATGCCGTCAAGGGCGTCAGCCTCACCATACCGGAAGGCGGCGTCTACGGCCTCATCGGCCCGAACGGCTCCGGCAAGAGCACCATCATGAAGGCCCTCGTCGGCCTGCTGAGGCCGGATGCCGGGCACTGCCGCGTCTTCGGCAAGCCCGCCACCGCGGCATCCAACCGTCGCGAGATCGGCTTTTTGCCGGAGAACCCTTATTTTTATAAATTCCTCACGGGCGCGGAAACCGTCCGCTTCTACGGCCGCCTCTGCGGCCTGCGCGGGCAGGCCCTGCGCGAGCGAACCCGTGAAATGCTCGAGATCGCCGGGCTCACCGAGGCGGCGGATCGCCGCTTGGGCGGATACTCCAAGGGCATGCTTCAGCGCGTCGGACTCGCCCAGGCCCTCGTGCAGGGGCCTCGCCTGCTGGTGCTCGACGAGCCCACGGCGGGCGTCGATCCCATCGGCTCGCGCGCCATCCGAGACATCGTCCTCGAGCTCAAGCAGCGGGGCATGACGGTCTTTCTTTGCTCCCACCTTCTGGAGCAGGTGCAGGAAATCTGCGACCGCGTCGGCATCCTCTGCCAAGGCTGCCTCATTGCCGAAGGCAGCATGGAGGAGCTCACCCGCGACCAGCGCCGCACGGAAATCACCCTGCGGGACGCCACCCCCGAGTTGCTGGACCAACTGCGCGCTCTGGCGGGTGATCACTGGCTGAGTGCCGGCCCGGCCCGCAACTCGCTCGAATCCGTCTTCCTGCGCGGCGTCCGCGCCAAATGGCAGGAGCAGCAGGCGGCGCAGAACGCCGCTCCGCCCGAGGATGCGCCCGGGAGCAAGCCCTGATGCGCCTCGGGGCCGTCATCCCGAATCCGCCTTGGGGAAGAGGCTCTCTGTGTTTGCCCGAGAAAGGGCGGACGCTCCGCTGCATTCATTGATATTGTGATACTCGCGTTCCCCATGCGATTTGCCGCCGTTCATGCCGAAATCCGCGCTTGAAACCCGGTGGCGTTCTGCTATACTAGCCCGCATGAACGCCTTTCGAGTCACCATCATCGTCTTGCTCGCGGCCGTCGTGGGGCTGATGTTTTACGTGCTGGCCGTGTATCTCCCCGACCAGAGGGAGCAGTACAGCGTCTATCAGGCGATGAAGAACAAGGAGAGCTGGGATCGCCGCCAGGAGGCGCATGATCGCCGCCTCCGCCAATACGGCCCGGGCGCGGAGAGCGCTGAGGAGGAGCAGGCCCGAAAGGAAGCCGAGCAGCATAGTGCCGAGTTGGACAAGAAGCTCAACGAGGCCGAGGAGCGCAGCGTGCTCGAGGAAGCGCAGCGCCGCGAGGAGGCTGCTGCTCGTGCCGCTGCGGACGCAGAGGCCGCCAAGGAGGCTTCCCCCCAGCCGCTGGGCGTCGTGGCCTCCATGGACACTGAGTGGAACATCATCCTCTGCAGCCCCGCCGGCCCCTGCCCGGAGAACGGCACGGTGGTGGCTGTCATTCGCGACGGCCGCCTCGTGTGCGAGGCAACGGTCGACGGTCAGGATCCGGAATCCGGCCAGTTTACGGCCACACTGCGCCCCATTGCCGCGCCGGAGGGGGATACGACGGTGGATATGTCCAAATTCACGCCGAAGGCCGGCGATGCCGTGATTGTCTCGCCTCTCATCAATATCGATGACGCGATGGAGTCCTACGTTAACCCCCACGCCAACCCCACCCAGAGCATCCCCTCCGGCAACAGTGCGCCTGAGGAGATCGAGGGTACTCTCATCCCTGTCCCGTAATGAGCAAGGTCGATTCCATTCTCTTTGACCGCCGCCCGAGTTTCTCCTTCGAGTTTTTCCCGCCGAAGACGGAGGAGGGCGCCCGGTCTCTGCTGGAGACGGTGCTGAAGCTCCAAGAGTTTCACCCGAGTTTCGTGAGCGTAACCTACGGCGCGGGCGGTGGCTCTCGCGAGCTGACGCGCGCCGTAGTGCACGATATTCAGAGCCGCGGCATCCCCACGGTGCCCCACCTCACCTGCGTGGCCCACACGGAGGAGGAGATTGCTGCCGTGCTGGAGAGCTACACCCAGGCCGGGGCTCGCGCCGTGATGGCTCTGCGAGGGGATCCTCCCCGCAACCGCCCTTATGATCCGAGTCGCGACGCCTTCAAGCATGCGGCCGATCTCGTGCGCTTCATCCGCCGCTGGGAGGAGCAGCGCCACCTGCCTTATCGCCTCAGCATCGGCGTTGCCGGCTTCGCCGAAGGGCACCCCGATGCGCGTAACCGCATCCGCGAGATGGATTATCTGAAGGCCAAGATTGACGAGGGCGCGGACTACATTTGCACGCAGCTCTTCTTTGACAATCACGCCTTCTTTGACTTCCGCGACCGCTGCCGCATTCTCGGCATCGACGTCCCCATCATCGCGGGAATCATGCCGGTGACGTCAGTCTCGAGCATGAACCGCATGGCGGATCTGTCGCCGGGCACGAACTTCCCGGCGCGCCTGCTCAAGGCGCTGCTGCGCGCAGGCGGCGACAAAGCTTCGCTGGAGCGCGTGGGCATCAACTACGCGAGCAACCAGTGCAGCGAGCTGCTCGATGATGATGTGGACGGCATCCACTTTTACACGCTCAACCGCTCGAAGGCGACGCTGCAGATCTATCGCAACCTCGGCATCAACAGCTGCTATGATGTGGATCGCATCCACATGCTCAACGAAATTTACAACTCATAAGACATGGACACCAAGAAACAGACCCCCGAGGAGGCGCCCGCGCTCTCCGAGGCTGAGATGAAGGCCATCGGCGAAATCTCCATCGGCCCCTCCAAACACGAAGTTTTCCTCAACAACCACTACAAGAAGCTCATCTGGGGCTGTGTGGCGCTCGGACTCCTCGGCGGTGGCGCCATTGCCTGGTTCTCGTATCGCCACACGACGGATCAGGATGCGGCTGCCGCGCTCGTCGGCGCGATGAACGCCCAGCACGCCCTGACGGATCTGAACCCGGCGGACTTCAACGGCGAGGGCCTGCGCAGCATCACTGAGAGCTCGCGCTACGGCAAGACGCCCTCGGCCGGCACGGCTCGCCTTCTGGAGGGCCTGCGCCTCATCGCGACCGGGCAGCAGGATGCGGGCATCAAGGCACTGGAGCCCATCGCGGCCGACAGCTCGCGGCCCGAGCTCGCCGCCCGCGCCCACGCCCAGCTCGCTTCCCTCTACATGCAGCAGGAGAACGATGAGAAGGCCGCCGCCCACTGGAAGGCGATTCTCGACCTCGGCCCGACGGCCTACTCCGCCTTCGCCTGCATGTCGCTCGGCGATATCGCCCGCGCAGCCGGTAAAAAGGATGAGGCCAAGTCCTGGTACGAGCGCGCGGTGAAGGATTACACGAACAGCGATCTGGTGCGCATCTCGCAGGGAGCCCTGTACGAGGGCGAGAACCAGGCGCTCGCGAGCCTCCTCTCGATCGACTTCCGCATGAAGCTTCTCGATACGGATCCGCCGATGCCGGTGTCACCGGCCCCCGCACCCGCTCCGGCGACCGGCGCTGAGGCGTCCGGCTCCTCGCTTTTGCAGGGCGGTTCGTTGCTCGATGCCGGTTCGTCCCTGCCCGGCGGCACGGGCACCACCGGCGGCTCCTCTCCGCTCGATGTGACCGGCGGCTCCGCGCCGGCGACGGACACAACGAACTGATTTGCGGCCATGAGCATCTTTCAGGATCACTTCTCGATGCTCTCCGAGATGGAGCGCTTGGCGGCGATGGCTCAGGACCCCGCCCGGCGCCTCACGATGGGGCCGGCCGAGTGGCCCATGGCCATGATGGCCTTCAGCCTGCTCGTCAGCAATGATCCGTCTCGCCTCGACGAGGTGCTGGAGATCTACCCGCTCTTCCGCGAGAAAACCTCGGCGGCGGAGCGCGTCAAGAGCTTGGCTCTTCTCGAGGCCTTCATCCGCCAGCGCAAGGGCGAGGGATGGCGCGCCATGCTGGGCTACGCTCTGGGCGATGAGCCGGCGGTGTCGCTGCGCGCGGCCAAGCTCGTCACGCTGATGGCGAAGCCCGAGGAGGGTGAGCGCTTCACGGGGGTGCGCGAGCTGGTGCGCCTGCTCATGCAGCGCAGCGATGCGCCGAAGACTCTGCTGAGCGCCGTGCTCGATCTGGCCGATCTGCGTGTGGAGCCCCTGCTCGAGCCACTCTTCGGGATGGACGGCGAGCGCTTGGCGAAGCTCCTGCCCGCGGCGATGGCCAACCGGCTCAGCTGCAACTGGACGCTCTCCCTGCTGGAGAAGCGCCCCGAACTGGCGGAGCTCGTCACTGCGTCGCTCTGCGCCATGGGCAGCACGCCCGAAGTGCTCGACGTGGCCATGCCCATCCCCACTTGGTCTTTCAGCTCCCCGAAGTGCCAGCCCCTGCACGGCTGGACGGCCCCCGAGTATTTCGCCCGCATGTTGCCGAGCCTGAGCGGCAGACTCAGCGAAGAGCAGCTCGGCCGCGTGCGCTCCGCTTGGGGCGCCTGAGCCGCCCTCACGGCCTCGGGCGGAAGCCTCCCCGTTTTTCCCCTGTTTCTCCCCGTCTCCGCGTCTCCCGTTGCGGACTGTGTTCCCGCAGCGGCGGCGCTGTGGTGCCCCGGTGGCTCGGCGGCGGCGCTGTGGGCGCGGTGTTGCGGGTGAGGTGTTGCGGAAAAGCGGGGCGCGCCTGCTTTTCTGCTTGCTTTTTGTTCGGCGATAGTGTTCAATAACCGCGCAACCGCGGCCCCGTAGTTCAATGGATAGAACGGCCCTCTCCTAAAGGGCAGATGTGGGTTCGATTCCCGCCGGGGCCAGCGCAACGCCCGGCCGCTCGCCATGCCTCTTGACTCCCCTGAAATTCTCGCCCCCGCCGGCAACTGGGACTGCGTGCGGGCCGCCGTGGCCAACGGTGCTCATGCGGTCTACTTCGGCCTCGATCGCTTCAACGCCCGCATGAGGGCGGACAACTTCACGCGCGACGACCTTGCCACCCTCATCCCCTACCTGCATCGCCACGGCGTGCGGGCCTGCGTCACGATGAACGTCCTCATCTTTCCCGATGAGTGGCAGGAGGCGCAGCAGTACCTCGACGAGCTCGACCGCGCGCGCGTCGATGCCGTCATCGTGCAGGACATCGGGCTGGCGCAGCTCATCAGCCGTCGACGCCGCGAGGGGCGCTGGCAGCTGGAGCTGCACATCAGCACGCAGATGACCGTCACCGGGCCCGAGAGCGTGCGCCTGATTGACGAGGTGCTCGACCCGCAGCAGATTGTGCTCGCCCGCGAGCTCTCGCTGGAGGAGATCGCCGCCTGCGCGCGAGCGACGACGAAGCCCATCGAGGTCTTCTGCCACGGCGCCCTCTGCGTCGCCTACTCCGGCCAGTGCCTGACGAGCGAGAGCCTCGGCCTGCGCAGCGCCAACCGCGGCGAATGCGCCCAGGCCTGCCGCCTGCCGTACCGTCTGGAGGTGGACGGACGCCTGCGCGATCTCGGCGAGCGCCGCTACCTTTTCTCTCCGCAGGATCTCTGCGCTCTGGAGCGCATCCCGCAGATGCTCGCCGCCGGCGTGCGCAGCTTCAAGATCGAGGGGCGCCTCAAGAGCCCCGAGTATGTCGCCGCCACGACGCGGGCCTACCGCCGCGCGCTCGATGACGCGCTGGCGCTTCGCGCTCCCTCGCAGGCGCAGCAGCGCGAGGATCTCTACGCCATGCAGATGGCCTTCTCGCGCGGGTTCTCGACGGGCTGGCTCGACGGCACGGATCACCCGCGCCTCACGCACGGGCGCTTCGGCAAAAAGCGCGGGGCGCTCGTCGGCCGACTGGCGCGCTGCGGCGAGGGCTGGGTCGAGCTCGCCGGCGAGAGCGTCGTGCCTCTGGCCCCGGGCGACGGCTTCGTCATCGACGCGGGGCAGGATCGCAACGAGGAGCAGGGCGGGCGCATCTGGCGCGTCAGCGGGCGGCGCCTCTTCTTTCACGGCAAGGGCAGCCACATTCGGTGGAGCAGCGTGCACCCCGGCCAACTGCTCTGGAAGACGGATGACCCCGCGCTCGACAAGCGCCTGCGCGCCACCTGGGCCCACTTTGACAAGCCGGAGGCACCGAGCGCCGCAGAACAGAGCCTGGAGATGGAGGTCGAAGGCCGCGTCGGCGTTCCGCTCGCTCTCCGCTGCCGCAGCATCTGCGTCCTTAGCCGCCGCCCTCTCGAAGCCGCTCGGCAGCACCCGCTGACGCAGGAGACGCTCGCCGCCCAGCTCGGCCGACTCGGCGGCACACCCTATCGCCTGGGTCGGCTCCACTGCCGCTTGGAGGGCGAGCTCATGATGCCGCTCAGCGAGCTCAACTTCATGCGCCGTCAGCTCGTCGCCGCGCTGGAGACCGCGCCCGCCGAGGAGGCTGCAGCCGATGCATCCAAGCCCGCCGACTCCGTCGCCTCGGCAACGCTCCCTTCCTCGGTCGCGGAAGCGACGCCCGTTTCCGCTGCCGGTTCAGGAGCGAGCTCTCCGACGGTAAAAGCGGCTGCGGAGACATCTCCGGAGGGCGAGGGAGAAACGCCCGGGGATTCCTTTTCAGGTGAGGCTCCGGCTTTGCCCGAGCTCTCCGTCCTCTGCCGCAGCGAAGAGCAGGCGCTCGCCGCCGTGAACAACGGCCTGAGCCGCATCTATCTCGATCTGCGCCACATGAGGGACTTTGCCGACTGCGCCGAGCGTCTGCGCGAGGCGGATCCCGCCTGCCGCATCTGGCCGGCGACCCTTCGCATCA
Organism: uncultured Akkermansia sp.; assembly: GCA_900548895.1. Taxonomy (GTDB): domain Bacteria; phylum Verrucomicrobiota; class Verrucomicrobiia; order Verrucomicrobiales; family Akkermansiaceae; genus Akkermansia; species Akkermansia intestinavium. Next base: position 1,786 of record URLZ01000020.1, on the reverse strand, counting down.
TGAAGCCGCACGAGGCCGGTTACTTCAAGTACCTGCTCGCGGCGGAGCCGGACGGCATCCTCGTGCGCAACATCGGCGCCGTTCAATGGCTGCGCGAGCATACGAAACTGCCGCTCATCGGAGATTTCTCGCTCAACACGGCCAATGCGGCTAGCATCGAATTCTGGCGCCGCCTCGGCTTGCGCCTCTGCACCGTCAGCTACGATCTCAACGCGCAGCAGCTCGACGACCTGCTGCGCTGCGGCTGCGGGCCGCAGCTTGAACTCACGCTGCATCAGCACATGCCGCTCTTTCACATGGAGCACTGCGTCTTCTGCACCTTTTTGTCGCAGGGTCACAACTTCAAGGACTGCGGCCAGCCCTGCGACCACCACAGCGTCCGCGTGCAGGATCGCACCGGGGCGATGCACCGCCTCATCGGCGACGAGGCCTGCCGCAACACGCTCTTCAACGGGCGCGCCCAGACGGCCGCGCGCCTCACCGACAGCCTCATGCAGCGCGGCCTGCGCCGCTTCCGCATCGAACTGCTCGACGAGAATGCCGCGCGCGCGGCAGAGCTGATCGAGCTCTACCGCCGCCGCCTCAGCGGGCAGGTCTCCGCAGAGGAACTCATCCGCCGCCTTGGGGCACTTGATCGCCTCGGCGTCACGGAGGGAACGCTGCGCTGATGTCATCGGCTGCGCTTGCTTTTGTGAGACGTCTGTGGTAGAACGGGGCTGTGAGCGAGTCTGAGGAGAGGAGTCGCGAGGAGGCCGAGCAGCGCTTCCTGCAATTCATGGAGGGCGAGCGCCGGGCCTCACCCTGCACGCTGGAGGCCTATGCCCGCTCGCTGATGCAGTTTCGCGCGTGGATGGGCGAGCGCTTTCTCTGTTGGGAAAGTTGTGGGGCTGACGACTTTCGCGCGTGGCTGTATGAGGCGCTGGAGCAGCAGCTCAAGCCGGCGACCATTCGCCTGCGCTTTGCCGCTCTGCGCTCGCTCTACGCCTACATGATGCAGCGCGAAGGGCTCGCTGCCAGCCCGCTGGCTGAAGTGGCGCTGCCGCGCGCCTCGCACAGCCTGCCGGTGCATCTGAGCATCAGCCAGATGGAGGAGCTGCTCTCTCTGCCGCTGCGCACGCCACGGGACAAAAAGAGCCCGGCTTGGCTGCCGTACCGCGATGCGGCGATCCTCGAGCTGTTTTACTCCTGCGGCATGCGCCTCAGCGAGCTCGTGGGGCTGAACGCCGATGCGCTGGAGCGCCGCCGCAGCTGCGTGCGCGTGCTCGGCAAGGGTCGCAAGGTGCGCCTGGTGCCCGTGGGGGAGTATGCGCGCGAGGCGCTGGAGCGCTACCGCTCCATGGCCCCGCTCGAGGAGCACGGCCCGCTCTTCATCAGCCGCCTCGGGCGGCGCATGACGGGGCGCAGCGTGCAGCAGATGCTCGACAAATACCTGCGCTGCTCCGACATCCCCTTCCGCATCTCCCCGCACAAACTCCGCCACACCTTCGCCACCCACATGCTCGACGCCGGAGCCGATCTTCGCTCCGTGCAAGAGCTCCTCGGGCACAGCTCGCTGTCGACGACTCAGATCTACACCCACGTCACGAAGGCCCGCCTGCGCGAAGCCTACCGCATGGCCCACCCCCGAGCCGACGGGCCGCTGACGGCGTCCGCATTCGACGAGCCTCCCGAGCTGCCGCCTCTGCCCGACGATGACGACGAGTCGGAGCTCTGAGCGAGACCTGAGCGAGACGTAAGCTCTCAACGAAAACCATTCTAGGCAGGCATGCGAGAATAGAGGCCTATA